>JAAZBN010000062.1 GCA_012513795.1 Bacteroidales bacterium
TGGTGATGGCAAGAAGCATGGCAGCTGCATCTGACAGGTAGCTCTGTTGCTGCAGCACCCCGTCATAGTATGAGTGGGCGAGCGACGATCCGTCCCAGAATGTCTCCAGCAGTCTCCATGTCAGGCCTGCAGCAGCAGCTGCCAGTTCAGGACGGTCAAGCTGTCGCCCCGCCTGTATTAATGCCACAGCGGTGAGCGCGTTGAGGCCGAGGAGTATCTTGTCGTCACGTGAGGGCTGGCTGCGCTGTCGCCTCGCCTTCAGCAGCTTTTCTTCAATATCATCAATTCGTCTGTCACTCTTCCTTACCAGGTGATTCAGCCCCTCGAAGTTGCCCGTATCGCTGACATCATAAACCTCGCGGAACCTCTCCATCTCCTCTGCTGACAGCAGTGCAGCCAGTTCCTTCATGCTCCACAGGTAGGTGGCTCCTTCCTTATGGTCAGTGTCAGCATTGAAGGCCGACGCGTACATGCCGTCAATGGTAAAGGTGTCGTCAAGGCATCTGACTATCTTTTCGGCCATGATGCGGTAGCGCTCACCTCCCGTGACCCTGTGTGCCACCGAGTAGGTCCATAGGGCCATCGCCTGGTCATAGAGCATCTTCTCAAAATGGGGGATGGTCCATTCGCGGTCAACGCAGTAACGGTAAATTCCTCCCTGAAGATGGTCATGCAGCCCTCGCATCATCATGGCATCCAGCGTTGAGGTTACCATCTCATCGAGGAGCTTGTCGGGTGAGACTGAGAGACGGTAAAGCATGAAGAGCAGGGTGGAGTGCGGAGGGAACTTCTGGCCTGCGCCAAAGCCGCCATTTTCACGGTCAAAATACTCCCCGAGGCTCTCAGCCAGTCGCTCTGCGTCTGCCTCAGGAGCCTCCTGTTCATGCTGGGTGAAGGGCATGATGTTGTCACCCCTCTGCTCCATGAATTCTGTAACTGCCTGAGCAATATAAAGAAATGAATAGCGATTTCCCGATGTGCGCAACGGGGCATAGGTCAGAGCATGCACCGGCTTAAGCCCCGGGGTGAGAAAGACATTCAAAGGCCATCCCCCGCTGCCGGTCTGTGCCTGTATGAAGTTCATCAGGTACTGGTCTATGTCGGGCCTCTGCTCACGGTCTACCTTGATATTCACGAAGTTGGCATTGAGATAGGCGGCTGTCTCCGGGTCGGAGAAGGCTTCAGCGGCCATCACATGACACCAGTGACAGGTGGCATATCCCACCGAGACCAGCAACGGTTTGTTCGCGGCAGCAGCATAGGCCAGCGTTTCGCTGTTCCACTCCTGCCACCATATCGGGTTGCCCGCATGCTGGCGCAGATAGGGCGATGATGAAATGTTCAGATTATTCTGGGTGTACTTATCCGGCATGGTGTTGATATATAAAACCTTAACAATTATGCCGGGTAAATGTTCTGAAGATGCCGGTCAGTGCATCCGTTAACAGATTCTTGTAAATCAGACCTTTGACTTGACTGACCCGGCTGCCGGTTGCAGATACTTGTGGTATTCTTCTATTTTCTGCTCCAGCCTCTTCTCAAGATACTCGTTGGCACCGTGAAGGGCCTGCAATATCTTTTGAGCATCAAAGAGGTAATCCCTTATATGACTTTTGCTCCAGCTCTTTGGCGGGGCCTGCAGGTTGGTGATCCTGTCGGCAAGCTTCACGGCTCCAACCTCCCTGGGCAGCTTTCTAATCTTTGCAAGGCAGTCCGAGAGCCTGTAATCTTTCAGCAGCTTCGGGTCTCCTGTAAGAGCCCACACGCCGTCAGCTATATCCTTTCCAAAAACCATCTCAATCTCCTGCCTCGTGGTGTCTGTATCTTCTATCGTGTCATGCAGGAGGGCCAGCTGAAGGGCATAGCCCAGATCAAAGCCGTGAGTCTTCCTGGCAGCCATGAATATCTCCATCGTTATGTTGCTCAGGTGGACGACGTAGGGAATTTTTGATCCCTTAACCTTCTGCGAACCATGCTTTTCTGCCGCGAATTTAATTGTTTCCTGGTAGATTGTCTGAATATCAGCCATATATGAAATAAAGTTTGACCGGATGAAGATAATGAAAAAAAACCGGACTTTTTCCTAAACAATTTTCACTTTATTCTGAGGAGTGTGTGAAATTCCGTCCGGGACCACCCGGTGACTGATTTTTTATTCCTCTGACAGAATTCTTTGACAAAGCTCTCAGCATACCATATGGTAATGAGCCGTAAGGTTAAAAGCTGGTATGGTGATGATAGCCGGTTAAACAATATACCATGACTCTTGTTTCCCTCTCATGAGCGGAACGGTTTTATATGACGGCGAATGTTCCCTGTGCAACAACCAGGTGAAATTCATAACTGATCATGAGGGTGCCGGACGATTTCATCTTGTGCCCCTGCAGTCGGAAGAGGGCAGAAGAATGCTTCGTTCAGCAGGTCTGAGCGATACCGGTCTTGATACAGTTGTCTATAAAAAGGATGCCAGGTATTTTACCCGTTCCTCGGCGGTACTGAATATTCTTAAGGATATGGGTGGTGGCTGGAAGCTGTTTTACGGATTTATTATTATTCCTGCTTTCATTCGCGACTTCTTTTACAATCTCGTTGCCCGTAACAGGCACCGCCTTCCTGCCGGAAGAAGATGATAATTGCCCTTCGGCTCACCTCACGGTACTGCAGCCCGAACTTCCCTCCCGGGAGACAGGTAAGAAACTGTGAAGGCTTTTACTTCCCTGCGGAATAATCAGGCACTACTTTTTGTAACTTGCATTCAAATCCATAAGCCATGATACTAAGTACCTGCGGACTCAAGTGCGATGAATGCGAGTTCTTCAACAAAACATGCGACGGATGCCGCAACGTCAAAGGCGCTACCTTCTGGGCAGTAGAGATGATGCCCGGTAAAGTGTGCCCTCTCTATGACTGTGCCGTTAACAGGAGAGGTTATCACGACTGTGGCGACTGTGCCGAGCTGCCCTGTGCCAACTTCCTCGAGATGAAGGATCCGGCTCTCTCCGACGAAGAACACCATTACATGTTGAAGGTAAGGGTGGATCTGCTGCGCGCCGGAAAAAACTGATCGTCCCGGGAAGGGGGTAATCGTGCGGAGAACTATTTATATCACTTTCATCATGCCAGTAATCCTGGCAGGCACCTCTGCATTTGTTTGTGCACAGCCATATTACGTGGCAGCCACCGGGTCCGATTCCAACAGCGGTACCCTGACCGCTCCCTTCAAGACAATCACAAAAGCGGTGTCAGTGGTGAAAGCCGGTGAGACAATATATGTCCGCGGTGGTACCTACAACCTCACGGCAACAA
>JAAZBN010000063.1 GCA_012513795.1 Bacteroidales bacterium
GGCTGCAGGATAGTCAACGGCATGCAGACCAATGCAACCCTGATAGATGAGCGGTGGGGCCGGTTCCTGAAAGAGGAGGATTTTTATGTTGGTGTCAGCCTGGATGGTCCTGAGCGGTTCCATGACAGCAACAGGTTCAGGGCGGACGGCAGCGGGACATTTTCGGAAGTGATGAGAGGACTTGAGATACTCAGAGTACAGGGCGTACCACATGAGATCCTCTGCGTGGTTAATAGCGAAAATGTGCATGCTCCGCTTGATGTATACAGGTTTTTCAGGAACCTCGGGGCACAGTATATAACTTTTCTGCCTCTCGTGGAGCGGGTCAGCCCCGGTACTTCCACGGTGACTGAGAGAAGTGTTGGTGCATTGGACTTCGGCATGTTTCTGGCAGCTGTCTTTGACGAATGGGTCACAGAGGATATTGGGAATATAAAGATCCAGATCTTTGAGGAGGCTCTGCGCACTGCTTTCAGACAGGAACACACCCTTTGCATCTTCAAAAAGGTGTGTGGTGCGGTTCCGGTGGTGGAGGTGAATGGCGACTTTTATTCCTGCGATCATTTTGTTGATGAGGATCACTGTTTGGGCAATATAATGGATCAGTCACTGGCAGTTCTTCTTGATGATCCGCGGCAGTCAGCCTTCGGCGAAGCCAAAATGACATCGCTGCCCGGTTATTGTCTTGACTGCGGGGTGCTTGACATGTGCAATGGTGAGTGTCCCAAAAACAGGTTTATAATCACTCCTGATGGTGAGTCAGGGCTGAACTACCTCTGTGAGGGGTACAGGTATTTCTTCAACCACTGTCGGCCGTTCATCAATGAGGTTGCCCGTCTGTGGAAGGGAGAGGTTTAGCTACCCAGTGTTTCCCTGAAGAAGTCAGTGGTCCTTTTCCATGCCAGGTCAGCAGCTTCCTTGTTGTAGCGGTCGCCTGTATCATTATTGAAAGCGTGCCTGGTACCCTCGTAGATGAATATTTCGTATTCTATTCCAGCCTGTTTGAGGGCTTCCTCGAAAGCGGGTATTCCTGCATTGATTCGCTCATCGTCGCCGGCATAGTGAGCCATCATCTTTGCCTTTATTTTAGGCACGTCTTCAGGGGCAGGTGTTGATCCGTAGTAAGGCACGGCTGCATCGAGTTCGGGTGAGTTGACAGCTACCTGGTTGGTCATTGCACCACCCCAGCAGAATCCTGTACAGCCAACTTTTCCGGTTGACCGGGGATGGGTTTCAAGGTACTTCACTGCTGCCACGAAGTTGCGGATTGTCTCCTCACGGTCAAGCTGTCCGATCAGTTCGCGCCCCTTGTCCTGGTCTTCAGGCGTTCCTCCCAGTGGAGAGAGAGCATCAGGGGCGAGGGAGATAAATCCTTCCATTGCCATTCGCCTGTTGACATCCTGGATATGAGGCACCAGTCCCCTGTTCTCATGGATGACAATCACCCCGGGCAGTTTCTCCTTGCCTTCGGGCATGGAGAGATAAGCACGGATGTCACCCGAAGCGCCGGGGTAGGTGATAAACTCGTTGATCAGCTTCAGGGCATCTGATCCTTTTGCCCTGGTTGAGGCTCCGTTGCATCCGGGAAGGATAACCACGGCAGCGGCGGTGCCGCCGGTGACAAGAGCCAGTCTCTTCATGAACTCGCGCCGGCTTACGTTGCCGGTGCGGTACTCTTCATACAGCTCATCTACTTTCCTCTTCATAGTTTTGTTGGTTTATGCAGGGTTAATAAAACAGGCAGTTTAAGATTTGCGTATTTCCTCCTTGATCCTTTGTATATGGCCTCGTCCCAGTCCTTTCACCTCGCAGCCAAGCTGGAAATAGCGGCGGATTTTGTCATCGCTTAATATGCCGAAGCAATCAATGATAGCTGCAGGTTGTCCGATGGTCTTAACCACCTTATCCGGGTCAAGGTCAAGGTAGGCTGAATGGGGGACGGCGAGGATGACTGCCTCAGCGCCTTTGAGAGCCTTGTTCAGGTTCTGTTCTATCCTTATTTCCTTCAGCTTTTCCTGGTTGCGGAAGAACTGAGCCTTGCTCTGACCGGCAGCCGGGTAGGTTTCCTGCTGTTCAAATTCCCACCAGTGCTCCACGTAGGGATCATGAACGCGTATTTCCGCACCCATCTCTGCAAGTTTGCGGATCACTATCTCCGAGCCGCTGTAGCGTGTGTCTCCCACATCCTCACGGTAGGCAGCGCCAAGTACCAGGATGTCAGCGGCTGCAATGGGTTTACCCATGTTGCGGAGGGCATCGCGGGTGAGCTGCCCCACATGCAGGCCGCGGGTATCATTTATATCAATGGCCATGGGTGTGATCCTGAAGATGTCATCCTCAAAGCCGAGGATATGCTTGTATGCCCAAACCCCCAGCCCGCCGTCCTTGGGCAGGCAGTATCCGCCTATCCCCGGTCCCGGGAAGATCATGTTGCTGTGTGTGGGCCTCATCTTTATTGCCTTGATCACCTTCAGCAGATCAACCCCGTTTCGCTCTGCGAAGAGGCTCCATTCATCAAGGAAGGCCAGTATTGTGGCTCGGTAGCTGTTCTCAACTATCTTGGCCGTCTCTGATTCTATGGGCCTGTCCATGACTGTCAGCGGGAACTTTTCGGTGTTCAGCACCTCAGTCAGGAATTTGACCACGCGCTTCCTGGCTTCTTCGTTGATGCCACTGCAGACCCTCCAGAAATCGCGTATGCTGGCTACATAATTGCGGCCGGGCATGACTCTCTCATAGCTGTGGGCAAGAAGGGGATCACTCTTTATGCCACGTTTGGTGAATGCCTTCTTCATGATGGGGTATGCCACCTGTTCGGTGGTACCGGGAGCCACGGTGGTTTCTATCAATACCAGAGCTTTGGCGGGGATATGTTCTGCAATGACCGCCAGCGAGGCTTCGAGGGCTGCCATATCTGTCTGTCCGGCACGCACGTTGCCAAGCTCCTCCTTGATGTAATCGCACTGAACATCTACCACCACCACGTCGGCCAGCTTGAGTACATCATAGGTGTATGTGGCCATGAGCGTTTTCTTCTCCTTCACACACCGGGCAATCATTGGATCAACCTCGGGATCTTCAGCCTTCACGGGTGAGACGCCGCGGTTGAGCATGGGTATTTTCCAGAAGCTGCGCACGCTCGGGCGCTGCATGCCGATGACAAACTTGGAGGGTTTGCCTTTCCTGTCTACAGTGTCGGCAACGATGGCAGCCATTACCGCTCCCACGAATCCCACACCCATCACCACAACAATCTCACGGCCTTTGGCACGCTCCTGGCTGACCCGGTTGCTGATGGTTTCAAACTCGGATTTATAGTCTTCCGGTTTCGGAAGGGGGAACTTTTCGCCGTTAGGGCTGACAGAATACTTTTCGCTCATATGTTTTTCTTTATAATGTTTAAATCAGATGAAACTTGCAGGTGCAGAAACTTACAAGTGAATATGATTGTTTTTTTCATGCAGGCTCCATTTGACCAATGAAATGACAATTATTAAAACCAATGAATAAAAATAGTAAAAAGATATCTGACGGACATTATCCGGGATATAGTATATGAAACGTAAGAAAGTATTCTTTTTATTATTCACTGGCTTGATTTTTGAGGACCTGTCTGACGTGAAACCCTAACCAGTAACCATGAAACGCATTGCTCTCTTTTGCACCGTGATGGTCATTGCTGCCATTTCCCATGACCTGAAATCTCAGAACTTAACAATAGGTGCAGGCTCCGGTATAAACTTCTCGGACATTCACCGGGTTGGCACAACCGGGTACTGGAAGCCAAAGCCGGGTCCTTCAGCCGGTCTGTTTGTGCGGTGGAACATGACACCTCTCCTGGGCCTGCAGACCGGACTTGATTACTCAACGGTATATTATGAGTACCATCCTTATCTTCTTGAGGAGGGGCCAATTATATATCCTTTCTATGAACCACAACTGTTGCCATACCCTGACTTCATCATGTTGCCGCAGATTGAAAGTACGAACCACAGTTTCCTGACAATGCCCCTGGAGTTGACCCTGACAATTCCGTCCAGACCTTCACTCACCCTGGGGGCAGGCATGTTTTATTCGATTATTATGGACCAGGACAGGGGTGACCTTTACTTCACTGACGACCTGTCAGGTAATGACCATGGTTATTTGTTTACAGTGTCGGTTGATTATCCTGTTAATGAACGCCTTAGCCTGTTTGCCGGGGTCAGGTTTGTTACAGGCCGGAAGCTTATGTGTGAAGGGAGAGATTACAAACATGGTTATTCAGATCTGATGGCAGGACTCTCATTCGGGTTGGGAGGAGATGGCGCAGGTGTTACTGAGGAAGGCAAGGGGGAAAACCCGGTAAATGAAAATATCAGCCTCACCTGGTTTGCTGGAGCAAACCTCTCATGGAACTCGGGCAATGTGAACAGAGATAAATATTCTGTGTATGCAGGGCCTTCAGCAGGCTTTCTGGCTGATTTCAGGCTTGGCGGATCACGGACCCGATTCAGCACCGGGCTTATCCTGGAGAGAGCAGGTTATTCCATGCGCGATTCCAGTAACAGTTATTATCTGTATGACCAACCCTCCGCAGAGGTTAATACCCGGATCAGTTCTGATTATGTAGTGATTCCGGCTTTGCTAGACTTTCATTTTGGTCGCGATGAGTGCCTGAGTATAAGCACCGGCCCATGGTTTGCGGCAAGACTGAACTCGCAGTGCAGGGGGACAGCAATTAATACGGTTTCTACCTCAACATCCTACAGGTTGCGGGAGATCACGGTCAATGATGATATCACAGAAGTGACAAGGAGAAATGACTTTGGCTGGATGACCGGAGCAGAGGTGTCACTGCCCGTGAGGGGAATGACCAGGATTAATTTAGGGGTACAGTTCAGACAGGGGATACCAGAGATACTGAACCTTGACAATGCCGGCATTGACGAGAGTGAAAAGGATGTATATGTACGGAACAGTGTTCTGACTCTCAGGGCGGGTGTAACAGTTCCGGTTTACAAAACTGGACGGTAAAATGAACCTTGTCAGCAACTCAAAATAAAACAGGTGAGATGAAGAGGATACAACAGATTGGAATTATTCTGCCGATGGTTTTGTTGATCGCAATTGCCGGATGCAGCAAAGACCCTGAGATCAGGACTATAGCTGATTATCACTTCTGGTTCTCAAATATGCAGGGTCAGAAACTGATACCGGGGGAGAGCGTTGATGTGCTCTTCTGGTTTGAAGTGTTGCAGGATGAAGAGTTGCCGCTGGACAGGGTAAGAATACATTTCGAGGTGACCGGGGGAGGTGCCCTGACGATTGATGATGTTTATATCAGACCGGGCGAGCCGGCCGCCACAACCTGGACCGTGGGAGATGAGACGTACGGCCAGGTTCTGCGGGCGGTGGTTCATGACCAGTCTGATAAAGAGATAGCTTCTTCTGACCTGTTAGCTTATGTATTCAGGGATGATGTGTGGAACCAGGTTGCCGGATCGGCTGAAGTGATGATAACTGATATGGCAACGGACACAGTCAATGGTTTAACCTTCATTTCCACTTTAAATAAACTGTACAGGCAGGGCACAAGGTACTACATCTGGGAGGAGGTGACGGATCCCCTCTTCAACAACCCGGATACACCGCGTTCGGTTAAGTCAGACAGTGACGGAGTATTATATGTCAGTACCAACGGCGGCAATATCGTGCGCAGCACTGATCATGGCATTTCTTGGCAGCTATGCGACAAACCGTGGCCGGAGCGGTCTCAATATCTTCAGATTTATGTCTCCAATGATAACAGGTTATGGGTCTGTACGGAGGGGGTGCCGGTCAGGTACTCGGATGACATGGGTGCCAGCTGGCATGATGCAGGCGTAGGAATGTCACAACACCGTGTAGGAGATATCTTCAGGCTTAAGAACGGAAGCCTGGTAATGCATGGTCTCGACTGCTGCAGCCTGTCGAGATCAGATGATGACGGTCAGACATGGACCCCGATAACCGCGCCCTCATACTCCCAGAAGCTCCATGTGACTGAAGATGATGAGATCTATATTTGTTGTGATCTGGGTTTGGCTGTGGTAATATACCTGTCAACAGACCTGGGTGCTACCTTCGAAATGGTTGAAGATGTGACTCCAGCATTCCGGACCTCCATGCTGAACACATTCCTCAAATGGAAGGATGATTATTATGTCACCATTCCGGGGTATGGAATAATGAAGAGCAAAGACCTGAGGCAATATGAGGATTTATGGTATAACCGGCAGATTGACAATCTCTTCATTGATCATAATGGCGTCATGATGGCAACGGAATGGGGTGTAAATGCGGTCTTATACAGGAGGGATTCCGGTCTGAAGTAAATGGGCCGGTAATGCTCTTGCAGATTTTCCACAGGACTTTCATACCTTTGTTTATGACATCCGCACATGAACTGACGTGCTGAATGGTTGTTGTAAAGGA
>JAAZBN010000064.1 GCA_012513795.1 Bacteroidales bacterium
AGCAAGACCATTGCAAAGGACTTTACGTTCGTGCCTTCATTTATTCAGAGTACAACAAACTACCTGTCAAAGGCAGATGAGACGCTGACGGAGGGCTATCGCAACTACAGCACTGCACTTGTAGAAAACACTCTTACATACGATGGCACTTTCGGCCGCAATCATGTCAATATGCTGGTCGGTCAGACATACGAGCACGAGCTCTTTCATACAGTCAGTGGCAGCGGTGTCAATATGCCTGAGCCATACTTCCTGCAAATAGGAAACGCTGCGGAAACATCAGCAACAAGCCCGGAAAGCGAGCACAAGCTGGCATCGTATATCGGTCGTATCAACTATGATTTTGATGCGAAATACCTTCTTTCGGTAACAGCGCGCCGTGATGGTTCCAGCCGTCTTTCACCCGATATTCGCTGGGAATGGTTCCCATCTGTGTCAGCAGGATGGCGTATTGATCGCGAAGATTTCTTCCCCGTATCCGATAATTTAATCAACCTGTTCAAGATTCGGGGCAGCTACGGTGTACTTGGCAATGAGAACATAGGCGAATACCAGTACATGGCTGTCATGGCGAGAGGTAATTACACATATAGCTTCGGAAACAAGAAGGTAACCGGTTCAGCAATATCAAACTACGTGAACGAAGCCATCAAGTGGGAAAAGAAGAAAACATTGGACTTTGGCCTCGATCTGGGCATGTTCAACAATCAGCTGGAGTTCACATTTGACTGGTACAAGTCAACTTCTGAAGACCTGCTTTACAGTGTCCCGGTACCGGCCAATGCAGGTGCTACCAACACAACAGTAACCATGAATGCAGCAACAATGATAAACTCGGGTCTTGAATTCCTGGTTGCATATCACAATCATCAGAACGCTGTTAAGTTTGACATTTCTGCAAACTTCTCCACCCTCAACAACGAGGTGACAAAGCTGGGTGTTTCAAACGAGCCTCGTACTGACGGCTACTGCCGGACAGAGGTAGGCCGTGAAGTTGGTTCATTCTATGGCTATGTTTACGAGGGCATTTTCCAGTCGCAGGAAGAGATAGATAACCGCGTCAACTCAGAAGGTGAATTCATCAATCAGAGCGGGGCACAACCGGGTGACTGCGCATATGCCGACCTTAACCTTGATGGTGAAATAACCAACGAAGACCAGCAATTCCTGGGCAGCGGTTTGCCGAAGTATCATTACGGTCTCAGCGCACGTGCTGAATGGAACGGTCTGGACCTGAGCATATCTACATTTGGAGCTGCAGGTTTCAAGGCTGTTGATTTTATTGACGTCACATTGCGCAGTTCATATTTTATTCTCAACAAGAGTGTTGATCTGCTGAATGCCTGGAGACCGGATAACACAGACACCGATGTGCCCCGCATTGCATACAAATCGACAGGTTCAATCACCAACGATATGTTCAGCAGCCGTTTCATACAGGATGCATCATATCTGAAGATTGCCAACATCGAACTGGGCTATAACTTCCCCAACAAATGGTTTGGCGGCTATATTCACGGTGTGCGCTTATACGCATCGGGTCAGAACCTGTTCACCTTGTCCAAATACAGAGGTTACAATGTAGACTTCGCAGGAGGCACTTTCACTCCCGGTTACAACTATGCTTCGTATCCGTCACCACGAACTGTAATGTTCGGAGCTCACTTCTCATTCTAATTGTGTAATCAAAGAAACAGGATAGCGATATGAAAAGCTTAAAGTTATTTATAGCAATGCTGGCGATTATTGCAGGTATGACAGCCTGTGATGATCTGCTCGATGTTACGAACCCGAATAATCAGACAACCTTTGATTTTGGCGATTCCGAGTCAGAACTTCAGGAGGTTATCATCGCATGCTACAACCGTATTCGACTCGAAGGTACATTTTCCCGTGTTGGTTACACAATGGATGCAGTACGTGGCGACGAAGTCTGGAACTCATCTCAGCAGTGGTATCTGGAGTATGACAATCTCAATTCTCCGGGCACCATTGAGATCGGCGACCAATGGATCTGGCGCGACTGTTATCATGTAGTAAACCGCACCAACTTTGTTTTGTCTAAAGTAGATGAGGTTAATTTGTCGGAAGATGCTTATAATCAGATAGCCGGACAGGCTCTCTTCCTCAGATCTTTGGCATACTATGAACTGGCCACATATTACCAGACCGTCCCGTTGATTACAGACTATGCATCCTATTCAGACATCAACACCATGTATGCAGCCAATAATACCCAGGATGAAGTGTTTGACCAGATAGAGGCAGACCTTACCCTGGCAATGCAAATGTTGCCATCGCGCAATAAAGGTGGCGATTGGGCTAAAGGTCGTGCCACATGCGGCTCTGCTGCCGGATATCTGGCTCGTGTACTTATGTTCCGCCATAAATTTCCTGAAGCCTATGCTGTGCTGAAAGACATCATCGCCGGTGTGTACGGGCATTATGAGCTTACAGACGACTACGGTGACAACTTCAGGGAAGGTGCGGCATATGAGAATAACGTAGAGAGCCTGTTCGAGGTTCAGTTTATGGACTATGGCACAGGTGGCACAATCCAGGAGTGGACTCCGGTAAACATAAACACGGAGGCAACTCAGGGTCATGCTGTGGAAAGCAACTACGGCTCCCAGCAATTTAGTAGCTGGGGTGACCTGGCCGGGGCACCCTGGCTGTATAACCTGTTCAGAAAAGAGAACTGCACAGATGGCCGTCTCGATCCCCGTTTATACTGGACCCTGTTAACTTACGAAAGTGAATATAACGCTTATACCGGCCTGAAAACTGCAGCCTATCCTGACGGAGATCCTCGTTCCAACACTGTTTACCAGGCAGAGATAACTGCAACTCCTGTATCAAACACAGCCCAGGGCGGTATATCAATAGCCAAGTTCACCAATGCAAGAAACAACATATACGGTACTATTAAAACAGGATTGCATTGTGGAATCAACCTGCGACTGATGCGTTACAGCGATGTTTTACTTCGTGCAGCAGAATGCGAGAATGAAATTTATGGACCAACACAGATAGCTATTGATTACATTAACGAAGTACGCCAGCGTGTTGCTCTTCCTGATCTTGAACTTTCCGATTTCCCGACTGCTGATCATCTTTTTGAACAGATAGCAAATGTTGAGCGTCCCAAAGAATTCGGATGCGAAAACGGACGCGGTATTGACCTGCTCCGCTGGGGATTCTTCTACTCTGCTGATCGGCTGAACCAGCTGGTTGAACATGCTTATTACAAGCGTGATGGAACACCCTCAACAGAAGAGCTCACGGCCGAAACAGCTGACGACTCATCTTTCAATTACTACTACAAGGGGCACGAATATTTCCCGATTTATCAATCTACTCTTAATGCCAATCCTAACCTTACAGGTAACTCGGCAAACAAGAATGAAGATAACGGACCTGCTTTCCTGGCTAAATGGAGTGTTCGTCCTGTTGTAGATTTGTAATTAATTTCTTGATTTAGAGACTTCCTTATCAGCATATTTTTCGTATGTTGGTGAGGAAGTCTTTTGAAAGAAAACATTTTCGGCATGAACCTGAAGTATTTTTTGATCTTGTCTCTCACCATAACTGCCATCTCCATGGCCGGGTGCAATAATGATCATACTGACCCTGACGACGATGATAATGACACCATTGATGCTTTCACCATTCCGGCATATGCCGATGATTACTCATCAATAGCATCGTGGTCAGACCGGAACATCTGGAATCTGGCCAACGTGCATGACCCATCGGTTGCTTTCTACGATGGCTATTACTATATGTACGGCACCGATGCCTCGTATGGCAATGCTGCCGAAGGGCACGGACATTTTCAGGGCAAGCGTTCAACCGACCTGGTTAACTGGCAATGGGTAGGCGGGCCTTTTTATGAAGCGCCTTCCTGGGTGGCCGACTCGCTCAACGCCATTCGTTCGCGCATGGGCCTGGATGCCATTGCCAGGGAGAACATAGTATACGGCTACTGGGCACCGGTAGTACGCCGGGTCAATGTCGGAGGGCAGGAGATCCTGCGCATGTACTACTGTATAGTTATCCAAAACTACATTAAAACCGGTAACCCTATCTCTGCCAGCTTTGATGGAAGCTGGTCAGAACGCGCCTTTATCGGCATGTGCGAATCGACTGATCCGGCCGGAGCTGTATGGACCGACAAGGGTTACATTACCTGTTCATCGTCTGATCGTGGCCTGGACTACACTCGTGCTAGCACAAATGACTGGAGCGCCTATTTCTACTACAACGCCATCGACCCGACCTATATCGTAGCACCCGAGGGGAAGCATTACCTCATATATGGCTCGTGGCATAGCGGCTTCGCACTGCTGCAGCTCAATGCAGCAACAGGCAAGCCTCTCAACACACAGGGCAATCCCTGGGCAAACAGTGCTGGTGAGTTAACTGCCAGATACGGTCCGAGAATCGGCACACGCACAGCCTCGTCGCGCTGGCAGGCCAGTGAAGCTCCGGAAATAATATTCAAGGATGGTTACTACTATCTGTTCATGGCCTACGATCCCCTTGACATACCATACAACACACGGGTGGTAAGAAGCACAAACATCGAAGGTCCGTACCTCGACATCACCGGGCGCAGCTTTACAAGCGGAAGCGGTGACTGTTACCCCATCGTAATCCACCCCTACAAATTCAATCTCAGCTACGGATGGGTAGGCATATCACACTGCTGTATCTTCAGGAAGGAAAATACAAACGAATGGTTCTACATGTCGCAGGGACGATTGCCTGAAAACGTCGGGGGCAATCCTTACTCAAATGCCATCATGATGGGGCATGTACGCCGCATTGTCTGGTGTCCGGCTTCTGCGGGCGAACCCGATAACCTCTGGCCGGTAGCATTGCCCGAACGTTACGCGGCAGTACCTGACTGGGGTACAATCACCAGGGACTCACTTGTGGGAACATGGGAGCATATAAACCTGAGCTACAACTACAGAGTACAGAATACCGCCACTGCACTGACCCTCAATGCTGACGGCACCCTGTCGGGAGCACTGACAGGCAACTGGAGTTACGATCCGACAAAGAAGCAACTCATTCTGGGCAATGTTGTTGTTTGCGTTGAACGCGAAGTCGACTGGGAAGCTAACCCGCGACGCGTAACATTTGTTTATGCCGGAACTGAAAGGAATCTGAACGCAACTTATTGGGGCAAAAAGAAAAAATAAAATTGCTATTTTGAACCCACATCTGTTAATCCTGAATCCGGGTTCTGACAGAGGGTCATTGCAGGGGAAAAGTGTAACTTATAAATCGAATTCATATAATTATAAATCTTAAAAAAGGGAGCAGGTTATGAAACATACCAACATCATTACAACGGGAATACTGATACTTTCTGCATTGGCATTTACTGCCTCTGCTCAGTCAGGGGATAAAGCCGGCCAGGCTAATATTATAATAAGCACAGACCTTGGAACAGAGACTATCAGCCGGCATATTTACGGGCATTTTTCAGAACACCTCGGACATTGCATCTATGGAGGCTACTGGGTAGGCGAGGATGCCAAAATGCCTAATACGAGAGGTATCAGAAATGACGTTGTGGAAGCCCTTAAAAAAACACAGATTCCAAATCTGCGCTGGCCGGGCGGTTGCTTTGCCGATGAATATCACTGGATGGACGGTATCGGACCGCGGGAAAACAGGCCTAAAATGATTAATACTCACTGGGGCGGGGTTACTGAAGACAACAGCTTCGGAACGCATGAGTTCCTTGACCTGTGCGAACAACTTGGCGCCGAACCGGTGATCTGCGGAAATGTGGGCAGCGGATCAGTGGAAGAGATGTCAAAATGGGTTGAGTATATAAATTTTGACGGTGTGAGTCCTATGGCTGACCTGAGACGCAGCAACGGCCGTGACAAACCCTGGAACGTAAAATACTGGGGTGTGGGAAATGAAAACTGGGGTTGTGGCGGTCATATGACGGCTGACTTTTATGCTGATCAGTACAGGCGTTATGCAACCTTTGCAAGAAATTACGGAGAAAACCGTCTCCTGAAAATTGCCGGCGGTGCGAACTCCACCGACTATGGCTGGACTGAGACCCTGATGCGCGATGTGCCTCATTTTCTGATGTGGGGAATCTCCCTTCATTATTACACCACAAACTGGGAGAAGAAGGGCTCTGCAACGAAATTCGGAGAGAAGGAGTACTTTGAAACCCTTGAGAGATGTCTGAACGTAGAAACGGCACTTGACCGGCATATCACAATCATGGATAAATATGATCCCGCAAAGCGGATTGCCCTGGTGGTTGATGAATGGGGCACATGGTGGGATGTGGAGCCGGGTACCAATCCCGGATTTCTTTTCCAGCAAAACACCATCCGTGACGCAATTGTTGCAGGCTTGTCACTCAATTATTTCAATGAGCGCTGTGACAGGATCAAAATGGCCAACATTGCCCAGACAGTAAATGTGCTGCAGTCGCTTATCCTCACAGATGGTGAGAAGATGCTGCTTACACCTACATACCACGTGTTTGAGATGTACAAGGTACACCATGACGCCACCCTGTTGCCCCTGGCTGTCAACTCCGGTACGTATGCCATGGATGGAAGGGAACTGCCTTCAGTCAGCGCCTCGGCATCAAAAGATGCTGATGGTACAGTTCATATCTCCGTGGTTAATATAGAACCGGCTGAAGACATAGAATTGCTTATCGACCTCCGCGGAGGAGATTATAAAGATGTGTCGGCGAGAATACTTACGGCACCGGAACTCAATACCCACAATACGTTTGACAGACCGGAAGAAATAAAACCTGCAACGTTCAAAGAGGTGAAGATCAAAAAGAATATCCTGAGCCTTGACATGCCGGCAAAGTCAATTATCGTGCTTGAAGTAAAATAGACAGTGTATGAAGGAATGAGAGCAATCAAGCTTTTTTTGCGGGTCCTGATCCTGACACTGGCATTACCCGTCGCCGCTCAGTCGGGTAATATATCCGTTCATGACCCTGTTATGGCCAGGGAGGGAGATACATATTACCTCTTCTGTACCGGGATGGGCATTACGGTATTCTCATCTCCGGACATGATCACATGGAAACCTGAAAAGCCGGTGTTTGAGAAGGCACCCGAATGGGCGGTCAGTGCTGTCCCCGGTTACAGGGGGCACACCTGGGCGCCTGATATCTCCTTTCATGATGGCACTTACTACCTCTATTATTCAGTCTCCGCATTCGGAAAGAATACTTCATGCATCGGTGTAGCAACAAACACCACCCTTAATCCGGATGACCCGGCATTCAGGTGGGTTGATCATGGAATGGTTGTGCAGTCTGTGCCCGGGCGTGACATGTGGAACGCCATTGATCCCAACCTGATAATTGACGACTCCGGAACGCCGTGGCTCGTATTCGGATCTTTCTGGGACGGAATGAAACTGACAAAGCTCCATAAAAGCCTGATCAAACTCTCTGATCCCCAGCAATGGCATACAGTTGCCGCCCGCCCCCGAGATTATTACACTGAAGAGACCAGTGCCGGCGAAGGCGCTATAGAGGCTCCGTTCATATTTAATAGGAACGGGTATTACTGGCTGTTTGTGTCGTTCGATTTTTGCTGCCGGGGTCTTGAAAGCAACTACAAGGTCATGGTCGGAAGGTCTGAGAAAGTTACCGGCCCCTACCTTGACAGGAATGGTCACCCGATGACTCATGGTGGGGGGACCCCATTACTGACAGGAAACAGAGCATGGCCGGGAGTTGGGCATAACTCAGTCTATAATTTTGATGGTCAGGACTATATCATATATCATGGATATGATGCCACGGACCATGGCAGACCCAAACTGCTGATTGATAAGCTGGAATGGGACAGTGAGGGCTGGCCGGTTGTTAGCAACAGCGTTATAGCCAGTAAAAAATAAAGCAGGAAATTCATATCACAATAAAAACCGACTGAAATGAACATCTACTCTGTAAAAAAAGTAATAGTCATTCTGTTGCTGGCCGGATCGCCGCTGATGCTCAGTTCGCAGAATGCCAGGATTAAGATTGACACAGACCGCACCATCGGCGAAGTCAATAAGAACCTTTACAGCAACTTCGTGGAGCACCTTGGCCGGTGCGTCTATGGCGGCATCTGGGACCCCGGATCACCGCTCTCGGATGAACAGGGCTTTCGCAAGGATGTTCTTGAGGCAGTAAAGGGACTAAATGTGTCACTGGTAAGATACCCCGGAGGCAACTTTGTCTCCAATTATCACTGGCTTGACGGCGTGGGGCCCGTTCGCAATCCCAGGATGGAACTGGCATGGGCGAGGCTGGAACCCAACACCTTCGGCACCAATGAGTTTATGCAATTCTGTCAGAAAGCCGGGGTAGAGCCATACTTTTCAGTTAACATGGGAACGGGAACCATCGAGGAGGCTCAGCAATGGGTTGAATACTGCAATGTAAAGGAGGGGCCGTTCTATGCCGAACTGAGGAAAAAACACGGGTTCCGGGAGCCTTATAATATCAAATACTGGAGCCTGGGCAATGAGATGGACGGATTCTGGCAGATGGGTCATCTCAATGCTGAAGATTACAGCAAGAAGGCACGTGAGGCTGCCAAACTGATGCGGCTTACTGATCCGTCAATTAAGCTCGTAGCGGCAGGCTCATCCAACTACAGGCCCGATGCCGATCCTGATGAATGGAATGCAAAGATACTCAGGGAGCTGAGAGATGTGGCAGATTATATCGCCTTGCATATTTATGTCGGAAACCCCGACGATAACTATTACAATTTCCTCTCAACTCCGCTGGTCTGTGAACAACGCACGCAGCTGGTAAAGGGGATGATCATGGAGGAGATGTCAAAGGCAAACCGAGGTAACAGGGATCCTATTTACATCGCGTGGGATGAATACAATGTGTGGTACCGTGCCCGGACTGATGCGCACATGCAGGGCACCAGGGCACTGGAAGAGCCGTACAACCTGGAGGATGCCCTGGTGATCGCAGGCTTCCTGAATGTATTCGTGCGCAATGCTGATATAGTCAAGATGGCCAACATGGCCCAGCTTGTAAATGTCATCGCGCCGATATGGGCTGAAGATAATGGGATATTCCGGCAGACTATCTATTACCCTCTGGCTCTCTTCGCGAATAATGTAAAAGGCACCTCACTTGATCTGTTTGTCGATTGTGATACATATGATACCGAAGAATTTTTCATTGGGCTGGGGGAGAGCACCACAAAACAGACAGATGTTCCTTACCTTGATGTCTCGGCTACATATAACGATGGCGAGGTGGTACTGTGTGTGGTTAACAGGCACAAGGACAAGCCTATCACCACGGACATACTGTGCCAGACCGGCGAATTCTCGGGTAATTTCAAGGTGTATGAGGTCAATGGTCCTGATGTCAAGTCAATGAATAATTTTGACGGAGAACAGGTTAAGACGGTAACAAAGCCCGAAATCAGGGGAAAAGGCACCAAAATCACCTATTCATTTCCTGCCCATTCTTTCACAATGATGATAGGGAAAATTGAAGATTCAAAATAAAATCAACTATTTTCGAAAAAAAATCAATATGCGTAAACAAAATCTATTCACCGGCTCAATGCTGTTGCTCATCATGATCGGCATGAGCTCTTGCGGAAACAAAAAAGAGATGGTAACTACTGAAAATTTTGGTTCTTTCGATGGGAAAGAAGTATCCCTTTACACCCTTACAAACAACCAGGGGAATGTTGTTAAGCTTACCAATTACGGGGCAGCAATTGTTGAGGTAAACGTGCCTGACAGGGATGGCAACAAGGCCAATGTGACATTTGGCTATGACAATCTTGAAGGTTATGTTAATGGCGATCCCTACTTTGGAAAGGTTGTCGGCCAGTTTGCAAACCGTATTGCCAGGGGGAAATTCTCACTTGAGGGAGTTGATTATACCCTCGCGTTAAACAATTTCCCGAATGCCCTTCATGGCGGCCCCACTGGCTGGCACAGCAGGGTATGGACTCCCGAGGTGTTGCAGAACACTGACTATCCGGCAGTGAAGTTCACCTATGACAAGCCTGACATGGAAGAAGGTTTCCCGGGCAATGTTGTTGCCGAGGTAGTATACACCTGGACTGATGAGAATGAGCTCATAATGGATTACAAGGTCACAACCGACAGGAATACCGTGATCAACATAACCAACCATGCCTATTTCAACCTGCACGGAACAGGCAACGGTGATATCCTTGATCATGAGGCTCTCATCAGGGCATCGGCATTCACGCCTGTAGATTCAACTCTCATCCCCACCGGTGAACTGCGTAGTGTTGAGGGTACTCCATTCGATTTCCGCACTCCGCACCTGATCGGGGGAAGGATCGGAGAAGAATATGATCAGCTAATACTTGGAGGCGGATATGATCACAACTATGTGCTTGACAATGTGGAGGAGGTGGATGCCGAGGTTTATGATCCGTCAACCGGCAGGTTTCTGCAGGTGATCACTGATCAGCCCGGGGTACAGCTCTATACCGGCAACTTCCTTGACGGCACCCAGACCGGCCGCGGTGGCAAGGTCTACCAGTATCGCTCAGGGTTCTGCCTTGAGACCCAGCATTTTCCTGACAGCCCGAACCAGGCTGCATTCCCGTCTGTCATCCTGACTCCTGTCGAGCCATTCCTGTCAAGCACTGTCTTCAGGTTTGGGGTCAGGTAGTACATATGTTTAGGCCCACAGCACGCCGGCAGGAGAATGAAAAAAAGACTATCTGTAATACTTGCGGTGTTAACCGCAGGATTGATTAATGCACAGCAGTATCCATACCTTGATACAGCATTGAGTTTTGAAGAGAGGGCAGATGACCTGGTCTCACGCATGACTGTTGAGGAAAAGGCTGCGCAACTGCTCTACACAGCCCCGGCCATTCCGCGTCTGGGCGTACCTGAATACAACTGGTGGAACGAGGCACTGCACGGCGTGGCCAGGGCAGGTCATGCAACAGTCTTTCCGCAGTCGATCACCATAGCCAACAGCTGGGACGAGGATCTGATGCTGGATGTTGCCAATGCCATCTCTGATGAGGCAAGGGCTAAGCATCATGAGTTCATCAGAAGGGGCGACCGCGCAATATACCACGGCCTCACCTTCTGGTCGCCCAACATCAATATATTCCGTGATCCCAGGTGGGGCAGGGGACAGGAGACCTATGGAGAGGATCCATACCTCACCGGCCGCATGGGGCTCAGGTTTGTGCAGGGGATGCAGGGCTCTGATCCGAAATACTTCAAGACCATTGCCACGGCGAAGCATTATGCCGTTCATTCCGGACCGGAGCCCCTGAGGCATGAGTTCAACGCCGTTGTCAGCGAACGCGACCTGCGGGAGACATACCTGCCGGCATTCCGCACACTGGTGAAGGAGGGAGGGGTATACTCCATCATGGGATCCTATAACCAGTTCAGGGGTCATCCCGCTTGTGCCAGCCATGAGCTGTACGGTATACTGCGCAATGAGTGGGGTTTCAAGGGATATATCGTTTCAGATTGCTGGGCGGTATCTGACTTTTATAATTTCCAGGACTATGCTTCCGGCCCCGCCGAGGCCGCAGCCATGGCCCTTAAGGCAGGTACTGACCTGGAGTGTGGTGTGGATTACCGGCACCTGATGGAAGCGCTGGGGAAAGGACTGGTGAGTGAAGAGGATATAGACCGTGCTGCCAGGAGGGTTATGCTGGCACGGTTCAGGCTTGGCATGTTTGACCCTGACAGTATAGTTGAGTATGCAAGGATACCCTATCAGGCTAACTGTTCTGATTACAACAGATCCCTTGCCAGGAAGGCTGCACAGAAGTCCATTGTACTTCTTAAAAACAGTAAAGGCACTTTGCCCCTTGACAGGGACATTGAAAACATTGCCGTTATCGGGCCCAACGCTGCCAGCCACGAGGTGCTAGTTGGTAACTACAATGGCATCCCTAAGGACCCGGTGAGCCTGCTGGAGGGTATCAGGGCCAAGCTCAGGCCCGAAGTACAGGTTTTATATGCCGAGGGCAGTGACCTGGCCCCGGGAATCAATAACCTGGTGCCCATACCATCACGTTATTTTCGTACGCCTGATGGCAGACAGGGCGTTGAGGGAGCGTATTATGCCTCCCGTGACATGAAAGGTGATCCTCTCTTCACCCGTACCGATGACATGATTGATTTCTACTGGGACAATGACTCTCCCCACCCCATGATGCCTGTAAACAATTTCGGGATTCATTGGGTAACTGATCTGGTGCCACCGGTGACGGGAACATACTATCTTGGCACATGGGGTTCATCAGGATATGACATTCTCTTTGAAGGTGACACGCTGGTCTCTTTTTTTCATGACCATCATGCAGCCGTAAGGGGTGTGCCTGTTGAACTGGAAGCCGGCAGGAGATACAGGATAGAGGTGTTTTACAGGAATCACATTGGTGATGCTGACATGGAGCTTCTGTGGTGTCCGCCACGCGGTGACATGGTTCAGGAGGCTGTTGAAGCCGCCTCGGCGGCAGATGCAGTGAT
>JAAZBN010000065.1 GCA_012513795.1 Bacteroidales bacterium
ACCAATCATGCATATTTCAACCTGCATGGTGCAGGTAACGGTAATATTTTTGATCATGAAATGACTCTCAGAGCATCTGCATTTACTCCGCTGAATTCAACAATGATCCCGACCGGCGAAATACGTCCTGTCAAAGGAACCCCCTTCGACTTCACCTCAGCTCAGACTTTCGGGGCCAGAATAGGAGAGACATACGAGGGTTCAGTTTTTTCAGGATATGATCATAATTACGTCCTTGACAATAAGGAGAAAGTTGATGCCGTGGTTTATGATCCTGTCAGCGGCCGGATGCTGGAAATGATGACTGACCAGCCGGCTATGCAGCTATATACCGGTAACGGACTCATGTACAAAAAACAGACTGAGACAGGAGGAAGGCAGTTCAGATTAAGATCAGGTTTTTGTCTTGAGAGTCAGCATTATCCTGATAGCCCCAATCAACCCGGGTTTCCTTCCACAGTTATTAATCCCGGGAAAAAGTTCAAATCACGAACCATTTACAGGTTCTCTGTAAAGAAATGATAATGCGGGGTTGATTCGCTTGCTGAAATATTCCGGAAGGTAATCCTCAATGTGGAAAATTCAGACATTTTTTCAATGACCATGAATTCGCACCCCGAATTGTGTTAATTTTATCAGCATTTATAATAAAAACTTATAGTAAAATGAAAAGTAAAGTGAATTTTGGTTCTGGTAAACGCGTTATTAAAACTTCGTTACCTGTTTTATTTGCAATTTTATCATTCAGCCTTCTTTCCGGAAGTTTATTTGCCCAGTCTGATTTTTCGGGTTCGTGGGCACTCAATGAATCGAAAAGTACTTTCGGTGACGGGCCAAGGATGTCCGCAACATCAATGACCGTTAACCAGCAGGAAGGTTTGATTTCAGTTGATCTTGTTCAGCCTTCCTGGGAAGGGGGAGAAATGAAGAGAAGCGAAAAATATACTCTTGACGGCAAGGAATCAGTAAATGAGGGTATGATGGGCTCGTCCGTCAAGACTATCACATCCTGGTCAGAAGACAAAAAGGAACTTCGCTTCGCTAAAACCATCGCTTTCGACATGAATGGTGAAACAATGGAGATGAAACTCAATGATGCCTGGACCCTATCAGATGACGGTAAAACTCTTACAGTGAAATCATCGATGAAAAGCGATATGGGAGAGATGAATCTGGCATTGGTTTACGACAAGAAATAACACACAAAAGAAAGAGGTTGTCACATACCAGTGCCAACCTTTCATTTCAGGTTGGAACTGCCTCTGGCATTATTCTGTATGTTCCATCGGTAAAGGAAATAATGAAAGGAATCTCCTTGTTTATTATTGTTGCCGTAATTCTGGCAGATTCAGCAACACCAGGCAAGTTCGTCTTTTAGGTTGCCGAACTA
Source organism: Bacteroidales bacterium (assembly GCA_012513795.1). Taxonomy (GTDB): domain Bacteria; phylum Bacteroidota; class Bacteroidia; order Bacteroidales; family VadinHA17; genus SR-FBR-E99. The sequence goes on from JAAZBN010000065.1 coordinate 1,391, forward strand.
ATCCGGGCAATTACTTCCGGCTACCTGTCAGTAAAGAGTCTCAGGTCAATGCTGTCAGCCATTTTTCTGAATCCCGACACATCGGGATGAAGGCCGTCATTCTGATAGGAAGAAACAAGGCTCTCCGGATCATCCGGGTCCCTCAGCACACCGTCAAAGTCCAGGACGGCGTCAAACAGGCCGCTGTTCCGGATCCATGCATTGACTTCATTCCTGCAGGCTTCACTGTACTGATTATAGTAGCCATTGCCCCTGAACGGGGTGATGGTAGCACCATAGACCTTCATTCCTCTCGAATGGGCAGACTCAATCATCATCGTGTATGCGTCGGTCAGCCCTCTTGCGACAGTAGCAGCTGCATCTGCAGATCTTACCTGTCCGATATCATTAACACCCTCAAAGATTATGACCCATTTTACTCCGGGCTGACTGAGGATGTCCCTTTCATAACGGCTGATACCGGCAGGCCCCAGGCAGTCTCTGAGAACGCAGTTGCCGCCTATGCCAAGATTGAGGACGCCAACGAGCCTGGTATCCTGATTCGCAAGAAGCCGTTCAGCCAGCATATCAGGCCACCTGTTCTGGTGGTCGGTTGTTGACCCCCGGCCGTCAGTGATCGAGTTGCCGATTATAGCTACACACGATGCCGAACGGGGAGCCATCACATCAATGCTGCTGATCACATACCAGTGTTCGGTTGGCACTGAACCGGCAAAGTCGGTAACTGAATCATCATTTCCTGCCAGGATATATGAGGTGGTACGGGAGCCGGGGTGACCGGTGATGTCAGGAGAGGTTTCGCCGAAGTAAATTGTAATTGCCAGATCCATCCGTGGTTTAAGCTTGAATCTGACCGGATCCGAGGTGATTGCACTGCCCGGATCCATGGTTATCTCATGTGCCCCGCCAAATGTAAGTTTTATGTTCGTTGACCGGTCAATGGCACTACCTTCTCCTGAGGCGGCGAGCTGCACTGAACGCATGGTGACCGGGCTTTTGCTGAATTCATTTGAAAACTTAACCCGCAGGGTTTTTCCACCAATCGATACCCGTACTGTCTGTCGGAGGGAATTACCGGTCAGACCCGGTGAGGGCGGATTATTGCGTGGTTCAACAAGCTGAAGCGCAGTGCTCCAGGTAGCCACCCATTTTTTTGTCTTTTTACCACAGGTCTGGCCTGCCAGGTTCACAGTATTCATCAGCAGGCACAGCAATATGAGAGCTGTAAGGAAACTCAGAGATCCTGTAAGTTTTTTTGTAATCATGGCATCGTACTTAAATGAATTTGACATCTCCTGCTAAGGTACTTCATATTTCATAAAGTCCGAAGCCGTCACCTCAAGGCACAGTCTCGCTGCGGCTTAGCAGGGGAGGGATGGATCCGCAGGAAGACGAGGCGGAGCCCTTCCTTGTTAATATGCCTGTCCCTGGCTATTGAGCAGGTGCACTGTCCGGTCTTTGCCCCTTCATTTTATCCAGGGTATACCTCAGATTGGAATGGAAATAATTCCCTATAATCCAATCCTTATATTTATCGGGCATTGGTACTTTCTCAATATCTTCCGCCGTATCACCGGCATCAGTCAGTTCCTTTGCAATCCTTTCTATCTCTACTATATAGTCCCGGGTTGATATAATTGCCTCTACCCCTCCCGGATCTCCGTGGCCGGGTACGACTATACGCGGTTGCATCAGCTCAAGCTCTGTCAGTCTGGCTTTCAGTTCTTCAGCATATCCGTACCCCAGCCAGGGATGTGCTTCATTGAAGACAAGGTCTCCGGCAAAAAGTATACCCTCTACGGGCAGGTACATGATCAGGTCACTTTCAGTATGTCCTTTACCTTTCTCAATCAGAAGTACCTTATGCTACGGACCGTCCAGGCTCATTTCCCCTTTGACGTAAGTATCAGGCACTCTTGTTCTTATTTTCAGATGGCTCTGAGACAGCTCTTCAAAATATGGTTTCATCATTTTGATGGTCATATACCCGCTTGAGGCCGTGTCCCCAGTGAATGCCCTATCCAGTGAGTCATAGTATTCGTACAGTTTTTTTGCATATATCTTTTCTTCAGCTATTGCCTTGGGCTCCTCCTCTCTTATCAGTTCAGCAGTTCTTTCTGTTGACAATATTTTCACATCGGATGAGAAGCACTGATTACCTCTCACATGATCATTATCGAAATGGCTGTTGATCACATACTTGATTGGCGACAATTTCATTTGCTCAACCACCCTGATCAATTCTTCTGCCGCATCAGGTGACAGGAAGGTATCAAACACTATGGTGGCCTCTCCGTTATCCACAATACCTGAGTTTCCTATAGCCTTTCCTCCGGGTTTATGGATACAGGCATATACTCCATCAGCGAGCTCTGTTACACTGAAATTTGCTGTTGACCAGTCCTTTTTGTCGGTTTCGGTACAGCCCGGCGTCAGGAATGCCATCAGGCAGATTAAAACTCTTTGTTTCATAGTGGGTTACATTTATAGTTTGATGCTAATCCGGAACAAATGGGTCACCCGGGTGATGATTGAATTTGTTAATCGTATATAATTTACGAAGAAAATATTACACTGCCGTTTTCTTATGTGATTCATCCATATAGCATATCCGTGCTCTACATGACAGACTTCATCCAGATTAATCCTTAATCCGGTTATATTAGGGTCCTGTATTTCAATTACACCAAATAACTATGGATAAAATAGGGCTGGAGAAGATCCTGGCGAGTCAGAAGAGTTTTTTTGCATCTGGTAAGACACTTGATGTGGATTACAGGATCAGTAATCTCAAGAAATTGAGGTTGCTGATCATGAGTCATGAAGATGAGCTCAGAGATGCTTTGTATAAAGATTTCCGTAAGCCTTATTTTGAAGTTCTTGGAACGGAATCGAGGTATGCAGTTGCCGAGATAAATGTGTTAATACGAAAACTCAGGAAATGGTCAGGCAGGCAGCGGGTCAGAACTTCCATCGTCAATTTTCCGGCCAGGAGTTATATCCAGCCTCAGCCATACGGGCAGGTGCTTATTATCGCCCCCTGGAATTATCCTTTTCAGTTATCAATGATTCCGGTTATGGGCGCCCTGGCTGCCGGCAACTGCGTTGTCTTTAAGGTGTCTCAGAAGGTGCCCAATACACTTGAGGTTATATCAAAGATAATCAGCCATTTCCCGAAGGAGCTGATATTATTTGTAAAAGGAGAGCACTCATTGAGCGATTATCTTTTGGATTTTCCTTTTGATAAAATATTCTTTACCGGGAGTCCGGCGGTTGGGAAGAAGGTGATGATCAAGGCAGCAGAGAACCTCACTCCTGTAACACTGGAGCTGGGAGGAAAGAATCCGTGTGTAGTGGCGGCAGATGCAAAGCTGACGTTTGCCGCAAAAAGGATAGCTTCGGGAAAATTCCTTAATGCAGGCCAGACATGCATTGCCCCGGACTATCTCCTTGTGGACAGCAAAGTGAAGGACCGGTTCCTTGAGCTTCTGGTCAATGAAATCAAGTCGTTCTACGGGAATGATGCCTCGCGCAGCCCGGATTATTGCAGTATGGTCAACATAGCAAAGACTAAAAGAATGGAATCATTCCTGGGGGAAGGTGATATCATTACAGGTGGCGTAACCGATGTTGATAACTGTTTTATGGCTCCCACCATAATTGACGGGATCAGGCCTGAGGATCCCATTATGCAGGAGGAGATATTCGGTCCGGTTCTGCCGGTGATCCCTTTCAATAATTTCTCCGAAGTATATTCTGTTATCAGCAGGAATCCCAAGTCGCTGGCAGCGTATATTTTTACAACCAGCAATAGGCTTGCAGGGGAGTTCCTGTCAAGGACCCAGAGCGGTTCAGCAGCTGTGAATGATACTGTCATGCAGATCGCATCGCCTCACCTGCCTTTTGGCGGTATCGGTCCCAGCGGTATGGGGAGGTATCATGGCAGAGAATCGTTCGAGACCTTCTCCAATATGAAGTCTGTTATGGAGAAATCCAATCTTATCGACCTGCCCGTGAGGTATCCGCCATATACACCACTTAAAGAAAAAATCCTGAAGCTTTTGATGAGATAAACAGCCGGCCTGAGATGAAGAAACAGTCTGTTTCGCAAGTTATCTTTCGGTAAGGAGGCAAGTCACTTGGACGATATTTCCATTATCTCGTATACGATTTCCTCCCTTTCGCGCCTGATTGTGATCCTCTGCCCCGATTTCCGGTTAAGCAAAGCTCTGGCCAGGGGGGAGATGAAAGAAATCTTTCCTTTGGCTATATCTGCCTCATCTACTCCCACGATCTGGAATGTCTGAGTTTTGGCAGACATCACATTCTTAATTGTTATGGTTGCCCCGAAAGTCACCTCATCGCGCGGTTGATCTTTTGGATCCACCACCCTGGCGTCGGCAATCCTGCTGTTGAGCAACTGCAGTTTTGCATTGATAAGGTTCTGGGCAATTCGTTTTTCATTTTCATTTGCAATGGTCAGCTCTTCTTTTTCTGAGATCAGAGCCTCTCTCTCAGCCAGCAGCTGCTCCAGCCCTGCAGGGGTGACAAAGTTTGGCACACCATCCGGCAGAAAAGCCCTCCGGGGCACCATTGGAACCTCTTCCTGATCTCCTTCCTTGACGAATCCTCTGCTCATCTCTTATTGCGTATCCGGGGCCCCTAAAATATTGATAAATTGTAAAATTACCGCACAGAACACCAGATTTACGGGATTGAGCACATTGGTGGCCACAAGATTGATGTAACTGCTTGCCGGGAGAACAAATTGACAGCGGGGTTTCACTGGCTGAACCGCTCAGTGAAAACCCCGCAGTATGCCAACTGCCGGAGACCGGGAGTTTATTGTACATCTGCCCGGTAACCGGTCAGGCACAAGGGCTCTGTCATGTCAGGCAATTTACCTGGGGAAAACCCATTCTCCCACTACGTCCCAGCATGGAACGATGCCGCTCAGATAACTGTCACCTGTCACATTCTCGAATTTACCGGTACCTGAGGTAATTGAAACTGTGCCGGTAATGTGTTTCACGTCATCGATCACTTCAATCACGATCGGTGAGAAGAAATCGAAATAATCACCATTGGCTGCATAGATCCGGCCAACGTAGTCCGCAGTGAGGACAATACGTCCCTCTGCATATGCATCCATGTCGAGGTAAGCAACCAGGCCTGTCATAGCGCTCTCCTCACGGAAGTTGCCGACGAAGGTCATATGACCGGCAAGCCATGCCTCAGAGCTGAGAGTAACTCCCGGCACGGGTATTTCAGTCCCAGGGAAGAATACCGGCAGACGGTCAACACCCTCTTTTTCGGTCATGCATAGCACACCCTTTAACGGGATAGGAACCTTAGCCCTTTTCAGGACCACGTTTTCGTCATCAGTCGTATCCCTGGTGCATCCAAAGATCACCACCAACGGCAGCAGGAGGATCAAGAACTTTTTCATCCCTTTAAAATTTTGGTTATTAACTCAATAGTAAATACTGGTCTGTTTTTTTATCTGCCATTAAAAGGTTACTGGTCCAGTGGTCTACTGTTTGGAGATAATAAATTTGAGATCTGCTTCCAGTTTTACCTTCATAACATCCGGAATTGTCTCTGATCTTATAAACAGGATGGTGCCGAAACCTTCACAGTCTTTGGCATAACCCAAAGTGGTTCCTATTACAAATGAATTTTCATGTACAGGCTGATCATAAGGATAGTCAGCATTAAAATCCGAGTTCTCATAGCAATTCAGGCACAAAGTGCCCCCGTTCGCCGGGATGGATGATGTAATTGTTGCATTTGAAGTGCAATACGCTTCTGTTACTGACCATACAGTTGTTAAATGGAGGGTGAAAATACCCAGTATTGAGTCTGTCCCGTTTCCCTTCAGCTCAAACTGATAAACAGGTTCGTTTTGATCAGTCAGTTCTCCCCACCAGGGATTCCATAAGTCATCCAGTTGCGGATCGTCGCCGAAGAAGTAAATATTCCTGGTAAATGTTGCATTGAACTCTGATTCCAGGTGGACGGGGACCGTCACATACACGTCAGGGGAATTTTGCAGTGGTTTTTTCTGCGGACTCGGATAGATCCTGTCATCTTCGCATCCTGCAAGCACCAGCAGGCAAACCACCAACGCCGGATAAAACATCATTGTTTTCATCGCTATCTGTTATTACTACCCTGTGTCTTTTTTTCAAATCATCTTTCTTTCATTAATCAGGACGAACCAACTCTACAAAAGGATGGAATCCTGTTTCATTTTCATCAGGTTATAGCAGTAATTTTATTGGTTGCATGTAAACCGTCAAGAAGCCTTTTACTCGTTTTTAATGGGTCATGCCTGTTACATCTCATCTCAGTAGAAATGATAATAGAATGAAAGGTGGAAACCTGCATTGCCATTCCGGGTACTTCTGATGAATCCGGGTATGGTTCCGGTGCCTTTATAGATATTGGGAAGTCCCAGTGATAAAGTCAACCCGGGTGCTACTGACAGCTGGTCATTAAGCTGCAGCTCATATTCGGCTCCCAACCTTATCCCGTAGTCAAATTTTGTATACTCAGTCCGGATCTCCTTAATATCAGTGTTTATCTTCTGCTCTGCCCTGTGCAGTAAAGAGACATAGCCGCCAGCCAGGAAGTTGACCGATGAGCGGGTTGCAGGGTATCGTGCACCGCCCGTCCTGTACTTTGCTGATATGGCAATGGTTGAGTATCTGAGGATAATTTTTTTTGTTGAATAGTGGCCAAAAATATAATCTTTATACTCCTGACCTGTAGATGAATAGATAAACGCATCAGTCTGTAGGTCCCATTTTTTACTGAGGGAGTAATTCAGGATGAGTCCGGCATCGGGAAAGACAACAAGTTCAGTAGTAATGAGTGATTCCGGCTTCAGGCCGTCAAATGTTTCCTGATTCAGCAGCCACGTGTTCTTGAATGAGGTGACAATCCCTCCGGTGAATCTGCCCGCCGTGGCCGGCGATGAGGTAAGACCTGTGCCTGAATCACGGAAGCTGTGATTCAGGTCCTTGTAATCGGCCTGAAAGGCTATCCTGGGGTATAGGGCGGTTTCAGGGACTGCTGCGGGAGGAACGCGAACCGGCTCTGAGGTGATTGCTTCGAAGACAGGGGCCGGTATTTCATCATTCATACCTGCCGCTTCCGAAACCTCTGGCACAACCTCTTTCGTTACAGGGGATTCTGTCTCCATAACAGAAACAGTAATATCTCCTGTTGCAGCTTCATATACCGGCACGATGGCTTCCTGTTTAAGGAATTTGGTTGATGCTTCATCACCCGGGAGAATTTCACCCTGCTCTTCTGTTTTCAGGATAAAATTGCCCTGACCACCTGGCACCGGTTGCCCTGCATCCTCAGCGCTGTATGTTCTGTCCGTGGTTTCCTGCCCGGCCTGACTTTCTGCCTGAATGGCCCTTTTGACGGGGGTCAGCATCAACAGTACAAGCAGCATAGCTGCACAACCCTTGAAGAAGAGGCCCGGCCCCGGATCAACCGGCATGATTGTGTCAAGCTGTGAAGAGATTTTTACCCAGGTTTCACTTAAATCAAGTTCCGAACAGATCTCATCCCATACCTCGTCAAGTTCTTCCTGCCCTATTTTGCCCGAAGGACCTGTTAAAGCCTGATCATGAATGAACCGGTCAACCTGTTCGCGATACGCTCCTGTTATTTTATCTTTTTCTTTCACTTTCGCCGTTGCTGTAATAATAGCCTGAGATTCTGTGTCTCAGAAGTTGTTTTGCCCTGTTGATCTGTGACTTGGAGGTGCCAACAGTAATATGAAGCAGGTGGGCAATCTCCCTGTGACTGTAACCCTCAATGGCATGCAGCTGGAATATCTTCCTTGCGCCTTCGGGCAACCGGTCTACCTGTGAGATAATATCCTCAGTGCCAAGCTCTGAGATGACTGATTCCCCGTCAGGGCAGGGTTTGTCAACGCCCTCCAGCCGTATAAACTCATTGCCTGAGTGATTCTTTCTGTAATAGTCTATTGCAGTGTTTGTTATAATCCTTTTCATCCAGGACATGACTGAATTATGAGTATCAAACCCGGAGATGTTCCTGAAAATCTTGATGAATCCTTCCTGCAGTATGTCCTTGGCATTCTCCCGGTCATTCTCATATATGAGGCAGAGATAGTATAATGATCTCGCATAACGCTTATAAAGCATCTCCTGACTTTTCCTGTTGTTTTGACTGCAACCCCTAATCAGTTCCTCATCACTGACCTCTGATGAATTCATTGTTGCATGCCGGGTTCTATTTCACTATTATATTGGTTGACAACAACAATCTGAATAATAAGACTTTGTACATTTCGCCGTTTTGAACGCTTGAAATGATCATTATGGGTTCTTCCGTTGTGCCTGAAACAATTGCTTCTTCCAGTAACAGTCGGTTGATTGATCTGAATGTATCATAAGCAGAGAAATATACTATGGCATCATACACTGTGCCTACTGACAGGACAATTGTGGAGTAGCCAGCCGGATTACTGGCTGTGACCCTGAACTGCTCCGGTTTATCTATTGCCAGAACGAATGGTACCACCGATCCGTCAAGGTAGGTGTAATTGCCGGACAGCAAAATGCCCAGACAGGGGTAACCGTCATGGCGTCCATCATCTATTCCTATATCATCCAGACACTTAAGGGAGATGTCCCATCTCATTCCGTCATAAATACCCTGGGGGAGATCAAAGGTGCTGACCGTGGCCGGATTTTCGGAAAAGTTTAGTGGTTGCAGGTTAGCGGAAGGATCTGTTTCGAAGAAAACAGATCCTCCGGCTTCGCGTGTTCCGTCAAATCTGATCTTGTAAATGGCAATCCTGCAACCGGTAATATCAATATACTGATTACCGGCCTGGCTATCCTCCTTTATACCGATCTTCAGGTTAACCTGTACCGGCAGTGTCAGGTCATCCTTCTCTGTGCATCCTGTTGTCAACAGGACCAGAATCAATCCCGCAGTCTTAATCCTATTAAGTGCCATATTAACCCTTTTTTACACTTAATACGAATATCCGTCACCAAAGGTTGGAACGAGGCTGACTACGCGACTGCAAAGTTAAAGCTATTAAACGCGAAATAAAAAAATATTTAATATAATTGCCTGAAGCCTAATTTGTCTTAATAATATTCAGGTCAGCCCAAAATAAGCCAATGGCTATCCCGGGGAACCGGCACAGGTGATGCCTCCCGGACAATGATCATGCTGTTATTCTATGGGTATCAGCCTCAGGATATACCCGGGTGTTTCAACTGCGAAATAGATATAACCGTCAGGGCTCATGGCCACGTTGCGCACCCGGCCGATACCTTTGAGCAGTTCTTCCCTGTGCACAACAGTGTTGTTTTCAAGGACGACCCTTTCCAGGTGCTTCAGTGGCAGTGAACCCAGCAGGATATTGTTCTTCCAGTTCGGGTATCTTTCGCCTGTTACGAAGGTCATGCCGCACGGACCGATGGAGGGAGTCCACTGGTATACCGGCTGCTCCATGCCCTCCTTTTCGGTGAGTGAAGTAAGAACAGTGCCGTCATAGTTTATGCCGTAGGATATCACCGGCCAGCCGTAATTCAATCCCGGTTTTATCAGGTTAAGCTCGTCACCGCCCCGTGGTCCGTGTTCTGAAACCCACAGCTCGCCGGTAAGGGGATCAAAGCATGTCCCCTGAGGGTTACGATGGCCGTAGCTGTAGATTGAAGGCATAGCTCTGGGCGTGCTGACAAACGGATTGTCCTCGGGAACAGATCCGTCATCATTGAGTCTGTGGATCTTGCCGTTGTGGTTGTCAAGCTTTTGCGGGAAGTCGAAGTGCTGCCCGCGGTCGCCTATGCCGAAGAAGATATGGCCCTTGCCATCAAATGCTATTTTGCAGCCGAAATGATAATTTCGGTCAGTGGCCGGCTCACCCCTGAAGATAATCTCCTGATCCATGAGGCTGTTACCCTCAAGCTTTGCCCTCAGTATTGCAGTGTTGCCGGCAGGTTTGCCGGGGGCGCCACTCAGGTAGGAATATGAAAAGTATATCCAGCCGTTCTGTTCGTAGTCGGGATGAAGGCAGATGTCGAGCAGACCTCCCTGCCCTATGGCCATCACCTCCGGCAGGCCTTCAAGAGGTGGTGAGAGCCGGCCGTCCGAATAAAGATAAAGTGATCCTGAGCGTTCTGAAACAAGCATGTCCCCGTTGGGGAGGAAGGCCATTCCCCATGGCACATTAAGGTCTCTGATCACTGTGTCAACGGTGAATTTCTGCACCTCGGACTCAATTACTGCCTCCATGGTGAATGCCGGTTCCAGTAGGCTCCTGTCTTCAGGGATGCCTTTCTTGACATACTCAGCAAGGGCTTCAATCTGCCTGTTACTGAAGGTTTTTTCAAATGCCGGCATACCGATGCTTTCAAGGCCATATTTAATGCTTTTGAAGGCAGAGGCAGTACCTTCTTCCTCCATCCATTCCCTGGCGGCGAACTTCTCCAGCCGGGCGCCATGGCAACCGGCGCAATACTTCTGATAATTTTCCGCTGCCGTCTGCTTCCCATGAGAAAGACCCTCCTTACCGGGAAACAGAAACCAGACAGCAACAACTACAACTGCAGCAAGAAACAGCACAGAAACTATCTTATTCATCTCATTTCATTTGAATTATCAGCAGCAAATTACAAAAAATACCCGGACAACATAAGGCAGACTGAAATGCTTTCAGGAATCAGGCAAAGAACGTGGAAGCCAGCTTAAACAAACCGCCTGCTATATTGTTAAAAGGTAAAGAGGAGATCAAATGACGGATTACACAGTTAAGATAATCGGGATAGAGAAACTGACCCATGATGTAAAGAGATTCAGGGTGGATAGGCCGGACGAATATGAGTTCAGGCCAGGCCAGGCAACTGGCGTAGCGATTAATACACCCGAACTTCGGAAGATTCGGAGGTCGTTCACCTTTACCGGCCTTGGTGATGATCCTTTCCTCGAGTTTACCATCAAGATATATCCTGAGCACAACGGGTTGACGAAGGAGCTTAACCGGCTTGTTCCCGGCAATGAGCTTGTCATTGGCTCTCCATGGGGAGCCATTGCCTATAAAGGCAAGGGCGTCTTTATTGCGGGAGGAGCGGGCATAACCCCGTTCATTGCAATCTTCAGGGATTTGAAGGCCAGGGGTGAGCTGCAGGGGAACCTCCTGCTGTTCGCCAACAAGACAAGAGCTGATATAATCCTGGAGCAGGAGTTCAGAGGCATGCTCGGAGAAGCATTCATCAATATACTGTCAGAGGAGAAAGCTGATGGTTATCATAACGGATTCATTGATGAAGAATTCATCAGGGCGCATGTGAGCAACTTCAGCCAGAATTTCTATCTCTGTGGTCCGCCGCCAATGATGCAGTCCCTGACCGGAGTGCTGTCTCGTCTGGGTGTAGACAGAAAGGCTGTCACGATGGATTTATAAGATTCAAACCCTGAGGGCGGCTGGCAAGAGCCTGTCCATTAGTAAAATACTGATTATCTGACTCCTTTCTCTCCTAAAGCCTATTTTCCGCCTATCAGCTGGAACAGCAGGTATGATACGCCAAGAGTAAAGAAGATATTGAAGGTCTGGGCTATCAGGAAGCTGTAGAAAGGCTTTTTGCTCTCCATATGTTTAAAATCTGCAAACCGTGTCTCCAGTCCAATGCTAATGAATGCAAGGTTAAACCAGAAGGTGCTGAATGACTTTATCACCTTTCCTGAAGCTTCTGCTGTCTCCTGGCTGAGAACAAAGGAGAAGACCAGTGATGCCAGGATAAACCCCAGGACAAATTTCGGGAAGCGGTCCCAGATGATCCTCACCGGCACATGCTGTCCTTTTTCATTTGCGCCCCTGCCCCTGTAGGCCCAGAAGATGGAGATTGCAAATGCTGCCAGCCCAAGGAGCACGTTCTGGGAGAATTTGACTATTGTTGCATATTGCAGTCCGGTCTCGCCGGCTATGGTTCCCGCAGCCACAACAGCTCCCGTGGTATCAATTGTGCCTCCCAGCCAGGCTCCGGTGACTACATCAGACAGCCCCATCCACTTTGCTATTATAGGGAGGAATATCATCATCGGGATAGCTATGATAAGCACCAGGGAGATGATGAATGAGAGTTTCTTCTTATCACCGTTTATGGCTCCCGCAGTGGCTATTGCCGCTGACACGCCGCATATTGAGACTGCGCTTGCCAGCATGGTTGAAAACTCGTCATCAATCTTCATCTTCCTTGACAGCCAGAAGGCGAAGTACCATACCACCGTAACGACTATGATTGCCTGCAGCAATCCGTAGCCGCCTGCAGAGAGAATATCCATGAACAGTATGGTTGCCCCCAGCAATACCAGTCCTATCTTTACGTATAGTTCCGTCTGCACTCCCGAACGCAGCCATGCGGGCAGGCGGAACAGGTTGCCTATCAGCAAACCCAGCAGCAGTGAGAAGAGCACTGTTTCAAGCCCCAGGTTCTTGAAACCCGCATAGGATGAAATGAACTGTGCCAGGATAGCCAGCATGAATATGGAAAGAAACCCAACGAAATACTTTTTAAGTGAGTCGCCGCTAAGAACCATTCCCACCACAGCAACAAGGCCAAAGATGATGAAGGTGTACAGGGCTGATGTCCAGAGTGATGAGGCCCCAAACATTCCTGAAAAATCGTGGTCTCCGCTCCATCCGGCTTTTCCTCCGAAGGAGGGTGTGCCAATGGCATAGCCGGTCAACACCACGAATAATATAAGTACAAACCCTGCAACTACTGATGCCCAGTCCTGACCTACAATAAACCTGCTGAAAGCGGATGGATTCTTTTGTCTGTTCATTACGATAATTGGTTTAACTCCTCTGACAGAGGTCTGATAATTACTATGCTAAAAAATATGCCTGCAAATATGTAGACAATCCGGGAATGAATAATAAGCATAAAATGGTATTCTCAACCCTTATGTCATACCATTCCGTGAGCGGTTTTGCTACTATATTCAACAAATATTTAAATTCGCACTGTTTTCACTTGCAGGTACCATGAAAAAACTCCAGAAGGCCTTTGCGGGCTACGACCTGCCTCAGCAGACCATGAGGGCAGGTATTTATCCCTATTTCAGGGCAATAGAATCAGACCAGGATACCGTTGTGACCATCAACAGCAGGAGAGTGCTGATGTTTGGTTCAAACAGTTATCTCGGGCTGACCAATCACCCGCGCATCAAGGAGGCAGCAAAGCGAGCCATTGACAAATACGGGACGGGATGTGCCGGTTCGCGGTTCCTGAACGGGACGCTCGATATTCACGTTCAGCTTGAGGAGCGTATTGCTGAGATGACCGGAAAAGATCAGGCTCTCTGTTACAGTACCGGATTTCAGGTCAATCTCGGTGTAGTCTCAACCCTGACGGGCAGGCATGATTATATTCTGCTTGATGAACTTGACCATGCATCAATCATTGAAGGCAGCAGGCTCTCGTTCTCCAGAGTGCTCAAGTATGCCCACAATGATATGCAAAGCCTTGAGAACAGGCTAAGGCAATGTGAGCCGGGGAGCCTGAAGCTGATAGTCACTGACGGCATCTTTTCCATGGAAGGCGATATTGTCAGGCTGCCGGAAATGGTGGAGCTGGCAGAAAAGTATGATGCATCAATAATGGTTGATGATGCACATTCAACGGGTGTACTGGGCAGACAGGGGCGGGGCACTGCATCCCACTTTGGCCTCACTGACAGCGTTGACCTGATAATGGGCACCTTTTCGAAATCGCTGGCCTCTCTAGGCGGGTATATTGCATCGGATAAGGAGACCATCAATTACCTCAAACACAATTCCCGCTCACTAATCTTCAGCGCAAGCATGACCCCTGCATCAGTAGCCTCGGTCCTTGAGGCAATTGACATAATGATGAGTGAACCGGAACGTATGGTGCATCTCTGGGAGATAACCAACTATGCTCTGAAGGGGTTCCGTCAGATGGGATTTGATACCGGCAAATCGGAGACGCCTATCATCCCTCTTTTCATAAGGGACAACATCAAGACCCTTACGCTCACACAGCAACTGCTTGCCGACGGCATCTTTGTCAACCCGGTAGTGTCTCCCGCAGTACCCAAAAATGACAGCCTGATACGTTATTCACTTATGGCAACGCATACAAGGGAACAGGTTGATATCTCGATTGAGAAGATCACAAAAACTGCCCGGATGCTTGGGATAACCAATACCATGTCGGACGAGATAGTCTGTGATGAAAACCAGTAACAGATGGACAAGGTTATTCTGATCTCAGGAATCTCTTCAGGCTTCGGGAAAGAGAGTGCAGCCCTCCTGTCTGCTCTTGGCCATAAGGTTTACGGAACTGTCAGGAGTGAATGTGATGTGGCTGAGGGCATCAACCTGCTGACCATGGACCTGACTGATCATGATTCAATCCGAAAGACAGTCAGACTTGTTGTTGAACGTGAGGGAAGGATAGATGTGCTCGTCAACAATGGTGGGATGCATACCGGCGGACCGGTTGAGACACTGCCTGAAGAGTATATCAGGCTCCAGATGGAGACCAGCTTCATGGGCATGGTGCGGCTTACACGTGAGGTGCTGCCTGTGATGCGTGCCGGCGGGGGAGGAAGGATAATTAATATAAGTTCCATCGGAGGACTGATGGGCCTGCCGTACCAGGGATTCTACTCTGCTGCCAAATTCGCGGTAGAGGGTTTCAGCGATGCGCTCAGGATGGAGGTTCAACAGTTCAATATCAGGGTAGTAGTGATCAATCCCGGAGACTTTCGCACGAATAACTCCGCCAACAGAAGAAAATTCCTCGCTCCATCTGGTTCTGATGATCCCTATGCCGGACAATTTTCAAAATCCCTTTCGGTTATTGAAAGTGATGAAGCCGGAGGCCGGCATCCGGTCCTCCTGGCCAAGAAGCTGGCAAGGATTATAGAATGCAGACATCCACGGCAACGGTATGTCATTGCCACACCTGACCAGAAGCTGGCGGTAATACTTAAAAGAATTGTACCGCCAGGGCTCTTCACCCTGATCCTCGGCAGCCATTATGGCATCTCAAGACATAAAGAAAGCCGGCGATAACTGACTTCCATCAATCCGCCGGCCTGAACTGAAACTTATCCGGAAAGCAAATCAGATCTCCCCTGGCCTCCTGTAGTGTTTTGACTCTGCCGTTGGTACAATCAGTCCGTTAAAACGTTTGGCAGTTCCCTTGGTAGGAGTGATAATCACTTCTGCCATGTTGCCTGCTGACTTCTTGAGTGACATTGATATCTTGGCGTTGATGAGCCGTCCCATCGCCTGGTAGCTTATTCTGACATTGCCCTTTTTGTCAGTAGCCTGATTATAATCCGAAACTGCAAGCTTGTTTGTGTTGTTATTACCGGCAACAATACCACCCTGGAGAATTACATTGTCATTCTCAAATGCAAGGAAGTTTGCGTTGTCAGTGTTATCAGCAAACATGCCGTCAGCAGTCTGGTATGTTGCAACAATTATCACGTAATTCTTTGTCTCAATGGTGGCCAGGGCCTTTTCAAACGCTGCCTGCGCAGCCGCCTCCCTTTCAGCCTTCTTGTTCTGCCCGTTGACAGTCAGCAGTGCAGCACTGATAAAACAGAATGCCAGTAAGATTTTTTTCATGATTTATTCTAATTATTATTAATAAAACAAAAATACAATTTATCAGATACAATAAACGTACCCGGATGATAACAGCATTAAATTTGCACTGTAAACGAAATCAGGGCAGGGCGTTGTGCCTGATCTAAACATGCGGTTATGACACATAGAGGGAAAGTTGTTATTATTACCGGTTCCGGTCGTGGAATTGGCAGGTGCATTGCTGAAGCATTTGCGGCTGAAGGGTCGAAAGTGGTTGTGGCAGAGAAGGATCCGGAAACGGGGTCTGAAACTGAGCGCCTTATAAATAGCAGCGGCGGTGAAGCATTTTTCATAAGTACTGATGTTGGCATTCCGGGGGCTGTGACTTCCATGGCCCGACTGGTGGCTGAGAAATACGGCAGGATTGATGTCTTGATAAACAATGCCGGTGTCGGCATCTGGAAATCGCCTCTGGACCTTACTGTTGAGGAATGGGATGCTGTTGCCGCCACCAACCTCCGCGGAACATTTCTGTGCGCCAGGGAAGCAGCACGGTGGATGAAGGATACCGGAGGCGGATGCATTATAAATATTGCTTCAACCCGTGCCTTCATGTCAGAGCCGGGGTCAGAAGCCTATGCTGCATCAAAGGGAGGGATAGTTGCGCTGACCCATGCCCTTGCTGCCTCACTTGCGCCGTGTCGCATAAGGGTCAACTGCATCAGCCCGGGATGGATAGAAACGGGAGACTACGGCGCGTTGCGCGAAGAAGATCATAAGCAGCATTTATCGGGACGGGTGGGCCGCCCTTGTGATATCGCAGGCGCATGTCTCTTCCTTGCCGCCGATGGTAATGAGTTCATCAATGGCGAAAACATTATAATCGATGGCGGAATGACCCGAAAAATGATTTATGAGCCATGATACTGAAAAGTAGCAGCGGCGGACTCAGTGGCATTACAATTCTTTTTCTACTTTTGCAGCCCAAACAGACACGCATACGGAAGAAATCAGAAATATTGCCGTTATAGCTCATGTAGACCACGGCAAGACTACGCTTGTAGACCGCATATTGTACCAGGTAAAGCTTTTCCGTGACAATCAGGTCATGGGTGATCTTATCCTTGACAGCAATGACCTCGAGAGGGAAAGAGGAATAACCATACTCGCAAAAAACGTTTCGGTCAGATACAAAAATGTCAAGATCAACATAATTGACACTCCCGGCCATGCCGATTTCGGCGGCGAGGTTGAACGCGTTCTTAACATGGCTGAAGGAGTGCTCCTGATAGTTGACGCTTTTGAGGGGCCGATGCCACAGACGCGCTTCGTGCTGCAGAAGGCGCTGGAGCTGGGGCTGAAGCCTATCGTAGTCATTAACAAGGTTGATAAGCCCAACTGCAAGCCGGAAGAGACGCAGGAGAATGTCTTCGACCTGATGCACAGCCTCAATGCCACCGAGGATCAGCTCGATTTCCCTACTGTATTTGGTTCATCCAAGCAGGGATGGATGGGTCCTGACTGGGCAACTCCGGCAACGGATGTCAGCTATCTCCTTGACACCATTCTGGAACATATTCCGGCTCCACTGATAGCGGAAGGATCACTGCAGATGAGGATCTCATCACTTGACTACTCCTCATATCAGGGCCGGATAGCCGTGGGCAAGATCAGCAGGGGCACCCTGGTGCCTGGCAGCCAGGTGTCGCTCATCAGGCGTGATGGCACCATAACGGAGAATACAGTCAAGGAGGTCTACCTGTTTGAGGGACTGGGAAAGGAGAAGACCAAAAAGCCTGTTAATGCCGGGGAGATATGTGCCATTTTCGGTATAGAAAGCTTTGACATAGGAGATACCATTGCCGATGCGGAATATCCCGAAGCACTTCCCTGGATAAGTGTTGACGAGCCTACCATGAGCATGCTCTTTACCTCCAACACCTCGCCCTTCTTCGGCCGTGAGGGTACGCTGGTAACTTCGCGCCAGCTTAGAGAGAGGCTCTTCCGGGAGACGGAAAAGAACCTGGCCATGCGCGTTGAAGAAACGGGATCTGCTGATACCTTCATGGTTTACGGACGGGGCATACTGCACCTGTCAATTCTTATAGAGACCATGCGTCGCGAGGGTTTTGAGCTCCAGGTGGGTCAGCCCAGGGTGCTGGTCAGGGATATAAACGGCGTAAAACATGAGCCGGTGGAGGTGCTGACAGTACAGGTGCCGGAGGAATTTGCCGGTAAGGTGATTGACCAGGTAACCCAGCGCAGGGGAGAAATTGTCAATATTGAAGTGAGAAATGACAGGGCGCATATCGACTTCCGTATTCCTTCGCGCGGCATCATCGGTCTCAGGAACCAGGTACTCACTGTCACCGAGGGTGAGGCCGTGATGGCCCACCGTTTTGATGCCTATGAACCATGGAAAGGGGAGATGAGTATCAAGCGCAACGGTTCGCTCATAGCCATGGAGACAGGGATGGCAGTTGCCTATGCCATTGACAAGCTGCAGGACCGGGGCCGCTTCTTCATCTACCCCGGAGAGGAGGTTTACATGGGACAGGTGATCGGAGAAAACACCAGGCAGGATGATATCGTGGTGAACGTCACGAAGACGAAGAAGCTGACCAACATGCGTGCATCGGGCTCGGATGATAAGGCGATACTGACCCCTCCCGTGCGATTCTCCCTTGAGGAGGCCATGGAGTATATCGCTGCCGATGAGTATATTGAAATCACACCCGGTTCAATGCGCCTGCGGAAGATCATGCTTGACGAGAATGACCGCAAGAGAGCGAAGATAAAAGCCCAGGGAGCCGAATAATAACAAAAAACCGGCAGATTACTCCGCCGGTTCCTTTCTCAGCCTTTAATTCCGGATTACCTGCGACCAGCGCCGGTTCCCTTTACAGTTGCAGGCCTGTTGGTCCTGACACTTTTTGCAGCTCCCTTATTCTTGGTTGCTGTTTTAGCCTGCTTCATTGATTTCTGGGCTTCGCCCTTCAGCTTCGCCTGCTCCCTGACCATCTCACCCTTGCCTTCACCGGTCTGTGTCTGAGCCTGCTTTGCTGTTTCGCTAACAACCTCGCCATGGTTCTGGGTCCTGGCCTGTGTCTGGGTCATGATCGGATCACCACTCTGTGCCTGCCCGGGATCCTGGACCTGTGCCCTGGTCTGTGTCCTGGCCTGATCCATAATTGGATCACCACTCTGATTCTGGGCTTTTACCTGTGACCTGGTCTGTGTCTGGGTCATGATCGGATCACCACTCTGTACCTGCTCCTGGACCTTCGCCTTCTGCCTGGCTTCAATCCTGAGCTGCCTTTTTGTTTTCAGCTGTTCCTGGACAGGTTCAGTGGTCTGTGCTGTGACGCCAACACTTATCAGAAGTGCTATTGCGCCTAAGAAAATTTCCTTTTTCATCTTGCTCTGTTTTTAAGTTTATTTTCAGATAACATTTCAAAAATAAACCCGTGAAAATGAAGCTATAATGAATTTACGGGGAAAAAGAAAAAAAATTGTGTCCCTTTACCTGGTGCGGAGAGAACTCTTACTGCAATATCATGAAAATCTGCTATCGATTTGGTTATGGCGAGGCCTATGCCCGTTCCGGTGGAGGAATTGGATGGTCTGTTGCTGAACCGTGTGAAGAGGCGGTCAAGCTGCTGCCGAGACATACCCTCTCCGGTGTCACAGACAGATAATTCAAACCTGCCATCGTTCACCCGGCCAGTTATCTCTATACTTCCTCCCCGGGGAGTATGTTGTACGGCGTTGTTCACAACATTGTAGATCATTGAAAAGAGCAGAGGCCTGTTGGCCTTGGAGAAAGTATAACTGCCCCGGCAATTTAGAATTACATTGAGGCCGCCATCCTCTGCCATTGGAGCCAGTTCCTCAGTTACCTCCCTGACAAGCCCGTGAAGGTCCACACTATCTTCCTTCAGATACTGGTGACTATCAATGCGCGCTATCATCAACATGGAATTGACCAGTGCTTTCAGCCGGTGGAGGGTGCGGAGCGATTCCTCTATTCCCGCTTCGGTGGCGGGATCGAGATCATCACGAAGAAGCATGTTCTCAAGCTTGCTTCTGAGAACTGAGACTGGCGTCATCAGTTCATGCGAGATGTTGACGGTAATCTCCTTCTCCTTGCGGAACAGCTCCCCTATCTTTTTCATCATCTCCCGCAGGGTGCGGTCAAGCCTCACAAAGTCTTCTGTGGAGGTGATAAGCGGCTCTGCCGGATCAAAGGCCGGGGAAGAGGTCTCTCCCAGCCGGCCCGTTATGATCCTCAGGGGTCTGAGGAGGCGCGTCGTGTAGCTCAGGTCTGATATAAGTGTGACAATTATAAAAAATGCAAGGAAAACCAGTATAAGATTTCTGATATTCCTGGCAGAGTAGGTGATGCTTGACAGGCTCTTTCCTATCTCCAGCAGGTAAGCTTCGCCATTAATCCCCAGGGAGTAGTGAAGTACCCTGTAGTCAATGGTCTCATCATCTATTATCCTTTTACTGATGTCAATGTAATTCCACTCCTCTCCGGCAGGAGTCCGTTCAAGACTTATGTACTCCTCCTTAAGGATATTGTAACTGCCAAAGCCGGTGGCGGTGTCTTCCATGACAAATGGTCCGATGCCCACCTCCGATATAAGACGGATAACCTCTTCTCTCTTCTTGATAAGCTCATTGTCAGTCTGATGGACGTTAATACGTTCTATGATCAGGGGGAGAAAGCCAATGAAGAGTGCGGAAAAAACCAGTTTGGAGAGCAGGTTGAAGAGTGCGAGTTTTGTCTGGAGTTTCATCATGCCCTCTTAACCATTAACTGTCAGTGCTCACCCTGTAGCCTACGCCTCGCACTGTCTCCAGCCAGGGAGACGGGGCATGGGCATTCAGTTTTCTGCGGATGTTTTTTATGTGAACGTCAATAAAGTTGCTGTCATACTGATCATCCAAAGCATTGCCCCAGATATGCTCATAGAGCTGGTGGCGGGCAAGGACCCTGTTTTTGTTAATGACCAGGTAATAAAGCAGGTCAAACTCTTTTTTTGTTATCTCCACCTCAGTATTGCCATGCATCAGCTTCCTTGCCCCGGTGTTCATTACAAATTCGCCGAGCGTTATGTCAGGTGATGAGATCCTGAATTTCCTGCGGGCAACGGCCATTATACGGGCATGCAGCTCGGCCAGAGCGAAAGGCTTCGGTATATAGTCGTCCGCTCCCAGGTCAAGCCCCCTGACCCTGTCCTCAACGGCACCGCGGGCAGTGATGATAATGAACGAGACATCGGCATTGATCTTCTTTGCCTCTTTGATCAGGTCAAGGCCATCATAGTCAGGCAGTCCCAGATCAAGCAGGACAAAGTCATAAAGGTTTACCGCAATCTTTTCCGATGCTTCGGTCCCGGTATGTGCCATGTCACACAGGAAATTTTCCCTTTTCAGGAAGAGAGCAATCTCATTTGCAAGGCTCTTTTCGTCTTCAACAATAAGGACGTTCATTACCCAAAGTTAAAAAATCCTGAAGAAGAGGCTCGCCAGCATCAGAAATCCTTTGGTTCCCGATGAACCCTCCTCTGAGTAAAATGGTATTACGTATCCCGGTTCGATTTCCAGAGTAAAAAAATCATAACTGAATGCAACAGGAATACCGAAATTGATCTCCATCAATCCAAAATCTTCACTGTAAACAGTGCCCGGGGTTGTGCCCTGAGTGTTTTGCCTCCAGGGTCTGTACCCCGGGGAGACGGATGTTTCAGTTGTACCGCCTGTTGTCTCAATGGTTACCATTTTGCCGAACAGGACATTTACATATGGATCAAAGGAGAAGAATGCCTTTTCCCGGGCAAATGAGGGAGTCTCAAAATACCTGGAATGTCTTGTCTGTAAATAAAATTGTCCACCGCCGGCGAAAAGACCACCAACAGATATCCTGGAATAAAGTATCCTCCAATCGAATCCCAGAGTGGCATCACCATAGGTGAAGTTACTGAAGAGGGTGTCTCTGAGTGATTGTGCTACAGTATAATGAGACAGCCCGGTGCTGATGTCAAACCATGAATTAAATGCATGGTTGAAACTTATACCCAGGCTGTAGAATGCCGTGAAGGGCGAAAAGCCGTTGATTGTGTATCCGGTTGCCGAGAGATAAAGCTTGTCTGCCAGACCGTATGATGCTGAGGCGTATCCGAAACCATGGTCCTGTGACATGGTGGTCCCCAGGTAAAGCAGGTTGTTGCCGTACCCTGCGCCGGCATAGAATGAATGAGTCTTTCTGACTGCGGTTGTGTCAGGGGTCTCAGCCGGTGACGCAGGCAAGGAGGCGTCCTGTGCAGTCATCGCTGTCATGAAAGTCTGCATAATCAGTATGCATCCTATTGCGACTGTCCGAAATATCTTTATGACCATGGCTTACAGTAATGACAGGGATTATCTTTTCCCCGGACCTCTTGCACCACCGGGACGGCCGGCACCTTTGGGAATCCTTGAACCGGATGGTCTCTCCACAGAAGCCGGACGGGCACCACGGGCCTTGCTCCAGTCTGGCCTGGCTCCCTGTATCTTCTTGATGCCGGAGGCATTGTTGCCCTGAGCTCCTGCTTTACTCTCCTTGCCGTTCCCGGCCTGAGTGCCTTCCTGATTCTTTGACTGGGTTTGAGCCTGGCTGCCTTCCTGTTCCCTGGCCTGAGCTCCATCCTGATTCTGCGACTGTTCCTTAGCCTGAGTACTCTGGCCTTCCCGGTTCTGCGACTGCTTACCGGCCTCTGTCTGCTGTCCGGCCTGATTCTCCGCACGGTTCCTGTTTTGCTCCTCCGTCTGACCTTCGCTCCGGACCTGCTCCTTCTCCTGCTCCCTCTGCTGCAGCATCAGCCGCGAGGTGTCAGCCTGGCTTACAGTCTCCTGGGCTATAATGAGCCCCGATGACAACAGCATCATCAGAGTCGCCGTGAGAATATTCCTTATTGTTTTCATCACCATAATATTTTCTTTACTCCGGCCTGATTCTTTTCATAGCCATAATTCTGATCAGCATCCCATAGAACTGATACACAGCAAAATTATTAATTCAAAAATGAAGAACAGATGAAAGAATAATTTTTTGATAAAAAAAATAGAAGTGTATATAGTACATTTAAAATATTGTTTAACTTGCATACCCGTGAAGTTTCTGTGGTTCATCCATGAATTGAGGTAGGATGCATGGGACACAGGCGGGATGAGGTTGACCGGCAGAGCTATAAACTATTCACAGCCAGGGAGATAAGGGGGGGGCTGGCTTAAGCTGGGTAAGAAGGGTTCCGGGTTGATGCGGTCAACGGAGGGAAGGTTGGATCTGATGTGATCAGGAGCAACAGGTAAATAAGTAATACCTTATTATATTAACCTAACAACGAAAAAATCATGTTAACACTTGACTGGATCGTACTGGGGGCTTTTGTCCTCGCGTTGGTGATATTCATCGTGCTCTCTATTCGCACGAAGGATAAGACATCAACTGATTATTTTCTCGCCGGGAGGGACGCCACATGGATTGCCATTGGCGCATCTATTTTTGCTTCAAACATCGGATCGGAGCACCTTGTTGGTCTCGCGGGCGCAGGAGCCTCATCAGGGATGGCCATGGCTCACTGGGAGATGCATGGCTGGCTGATACTGCTTCTGGGGTTGCTGTTTGTTCCCTTTTATTCGCGAAGCGGGGTATTCACCATGCCTGAGTTCCTTGAAAAAAGGTATAACAAGGAGTCGAGGTCAGTGTTATCAATCATTTCGCTTGTAAGCTATGTTCTCACCAAGGTTGCTGTCACGGTTTATGCCGGTGGTGTAGTCTTCAAGGATGTATTTGGTATTGAGTCTATCTGGGGCATTGATTTCTTCTGGATCAGTGCCATAGGGCTTGTTGTCATCACCGGGATATATACAACGTTGGGCGGTATGAAGGCGGTTCTCTGGACCTCGGTGCTGCAGACGCCTGTTTTGCTGGCCGGTTCAATAACGGTACTTATTGCAGGTCTTATCAAAGTAGGGGGATGGGATGAACTGATGCACATCTGCCGTGCTGTTCCCGTCAACGAGTATGGTGATACCATGACGCAGCTCATACGGTCACCAAAGGATGCCCAGTTCCCGTGGACCGGTGTGTTGCTTGGCTCGGCCATAATAGGATTCTGGTACTGGTGTACTGACCAGTATATAGTGCAACGCGTTCTGTCCGGCCGTGACCAGACGCAGGCACGCCGTGGTGCTATCTTCGGAGGAGCGCTTAAGCTTACGCCGGTTTTTATATTTCTGATACCGGGCATGATAGCTTATGCACTCAATCAGCAGGGTGTTATCACTCTGGCCAGCTCAGATTCAGCGTTTTCAACCCTGGTAAAAGAGCTTCTTCCGATAGGCTTCAAGGGGTTGGTCGTTGGCGGTATTCTGGCTGCACTGATGAGCTCCCTGGCATCACTCTTTAACTCCTCTGCCACACTGTTCACCATTGACTTCTATCAGAAATACAGGCCCAAGGCACCGGAGGCAGAGCTGGTCAGGGTAGGAAGGATTGCCACCGTTATTGTTGTGGTGCTTGGGATACTCTGGATACCGGTCATGAAAGGTATAGGCAAGGTATTGTATGCATATCTTCAGGATGTTCAGTCAATCCTGGCCCCGGGTATTGCTGCAGCATTCCTGCTCGGGATCCTGTCCAAAAAGATTACTCCCGCTGCCGGTCTTACAGGCCTGCTGACAGGTTTTACCATCGGGATGTTCCGTCTGATATTCACCGTGTTCAAAGGATCACTCAATCCTGACGGATCCATCTACCAGGTCTTTGTAGGAACCAACTGGCTCCATTATGAGATAATAAATTTTGCCATTGTCATAGTTACCATGATAGTGGTAAGTTACTTTACTCCCAGGATTGACGAGAGGCGGATTGCAGGCCTGACCCTTGGTTCTGCATCAGCCGAGGAAAAGGCCATCACCCGTGCAAGCTGGAACAAATGGGATGTAATTGCTTCAGCAGCTATCATTGTTGTCATCCTGGTATTCTACGCCTATTTCTGGAATTAGCAGGTTTTATTTAATTGATATTCAAACGAAATGGAAAAGAAAAATATTGAACTCTGGTTCATCACGGGGAGCCAGCATCTATATGGTGAGGAGACACTGAAGCAGGTGGCAGATGATTCAAAGGCAATTGCCGCTGCCCTTGACAGGTCTGACCTTATCCCGGTCAAGGTTATTTTCAAACCGGTTCTGACCACTGCAGAGGCTATCACCCGGATATGCATGGAGGCCAATAATGCCTCAGCCTGTGCGGGGCTGATTGCCTGGATGCATACCTTCTCGCCCGCGAAGATGTGGATATCCGGCCTCAAACGGCTTAGCAAGCCGTTGCTCCATTTCCATACCCAGTTCAACCGTGATATCCCATGGAATGATATTGACATGGATTTCATGAACCTGAACCAGTCGGCCCACGGTGACCGTGAGTTTGGGTTTATCTGTTCACGTCTGAGAATGGAGCGCAAGGTTGTTGTCGGACACTGGCAGGATAAGGAGGTTCTCCGTTCAATAGGCGCATGGTCACGCGCAGCCCTCGGTGCACTGGAGGCCAGGACGCTCAGGGTGGCACGTTTCGGAGACAACATGAGGGATGTGGCTGTAACAGAGGGAAATAAGGTGTCAGCCCAGATAAAGCTTGATTACGAGGTGCAGGGATATGGCATCGGTGACCTTGCCGATGCTGTCACCAGGGTATCGGAAGCTAAGATAACCGCATTGGTAAAGCAGTACGGTGATGAGTACAAGGTGTCTGCGAAGGTGCTTGCCCTTCCCGCGGTTAAAGAGGCGGCACGGATAGAGGCCGGCATGCGAACCTTCCTAGAAAAGGGCGGGTTCAAGGCTTTCACTACCAATTTTGAGGATCTCCACGGCATGGTGCAGCTCCCCGGATTGGCTGTGCAGAGGCTCATGGCTGACGGATACGGGTTTGGTGCCGAGGGCGACTGGAAGACGGCGGCGCTGGTACGCATTATGAAGGTGATGGCTGAAGGGCTCAAGGGAGGAACCTCATTCATGGAGGACTATACCTATCATCTTGATCCGAAGAACATGGCCATTCTGGGTGCACACATGCTGGAGGTATGCCCTTCGATAGCCTCGGGCAAACCTGCCCTGGAGGTGCATCCGCTGGGTATAGGAGGCAAGGATGATCCTGCACGCCTGGTCTTCAGGACCAGGCTGGGAGAGGCTATTGCAGCCTCAATGGTGCAGATGGGAGACCGTTTCAGACTCATAGTCAATACAATGAAGGTCATTGAATGTCCTCCCATGCCCAAACTCCCTGTGGCCAGCGTACTGTGGATCCCTTACCCTGACCTGAAAACTGCGGCCAGGGCATGGATCTATGCAGGAGGGGCACATCATACAAGCTTCAGCCAGGCTCTGACCGCCGAGCATATGGCTGACTTTGCTGATATGACAGGAATTGAATTGGTACTGATAGATGAGAACTGTGAGATAAGACAATTCAGGAAAGAGCTCAGATGGAATGACCTGTACTATGCACTGAACAAGGGTCTATGAAACACCTTTATGCAAATATCCCGAAACACTATCTTGCAGTTGACTGCATCATCTTCGGGTATGACATAGTGGAGAAGGAGCTCAAGCTTCTGCTCATCAAGAGAAGCTTTGAGCCTGCACTGGGCAGGTGGTCACTGGCCGGAGGGTTCGTCCAGGAGAACGAAAGCCTTGATGATGCGGCCTGCAGGGTGCTCTGTACCCTGACAGGCCTGTCAGACCTCTACATGGAACAGCTGTATACCTATGGTGAAATGAACCGCGACCCTGGCGCCAGGGTTATCTCAACATCCTATTTTGCCCTTATAGGCATTCATGAGCTTGATCCGGAGATACAGAAGAAGAACGGAGCACACTGGCGCTCAATATCGAACCTGCCGGAGCTGATATTTGACCACAGGATCATGGTTGACAGGGCACTTAACGAGCTAGTGGAGAAGGTAAAGGTTTACCCCGTCGGATTTGAACTGCTGCCTGAAAAATTCACCCTTGTGCAGTTGCAGAACCTGTATGAGGCAATCTACATGAGGCCCGTTGACAAACGCAATTTCAGGAAGAAGATTCTCTCCATGGAACTGCTTGACAAGCAGGATGAGAAGGAGAGGGAGACATCCAAGAAGGGTGCCTGGTACTACAGATTCAATGTTGAGAAATACAGGGAGCTTGCACGGAACGGATTTTTCTTTAACCTGGCAGTCAGCTGACTTATGATGACGTGCCGGGAGCAGGACAATTAAAACGGTACAATCATGCTTGATAAGCTTAAGGAGGATGTTTTCAGGGCCAATCTGGAAC
>JAAZBN010000066.1 GCA_012513795.1 Bacteroidales bacterium
ATCCGGTATATCGCGGATCCCTCATCAGACACCTATATCTTCCGTGAAAATGAGAACATACCGGTATACATCTTCATGAGCATAATCGTGGCTCTCTTTCTCGGTCTCACCGTCAGTGCCGAGGAGATCTTCCGTGACCGTAAGATGCTGAGGAGAGAACACTTTCTTAACCTGAGCCGCAGCAGCTACCTGGTCAGCAAGATCCTTATCCTGGCATTCATCTCAGCCCTGCAGGCCTTCCTTTTCCTTGCCGTGGCCAATCCTGTACTGGGCATCAGGGGACTATTCCTTTCGTACTGGCTGGTTCTGTTCACCACATCCTTCTGCGCCAATATGATAGGTCTGAACATCTCTTCGGCTCTTGACTCGGCTATTGCCATCTATATTGTCATACCCCTGCTGATGATCCCAATGATGATCCTTAGCGGTGCAATGTTCCCGTTTGACAAGCTTAACAGAAAACTGGCCAGACCGGACAGGGTCCCGCTCATAGCGGAGCTCATGCCTACCAGGTGGACCTATGAAGCCCTGATGGTCAGACAGTTCACGGGGAATGAATATGGGAAGAGAGTCTATCCCCTGAAAAAGCAGATCAGCATCTCCGACTTCAACAATATCTATCGCATACCAAGAATGACAGAAGCGCTGGAGAATGCAAAAGGCAGACGGGGCCCTGACGGCAGGATCATGAGAGACGAGAGTGAGATTAACCTGCTCAGGAATGAAACAGCCGTTCTTGGCGCCAGCGGAGTGATTGAACCCTTTGGTGGTGCTGACTCCATTACTCCGGAACTTTTCACTGAAAATCTTGCTGACAGGCTTGCTCTGTGGCTCAACCGGGCTGACGCCGAATTCAGGAGGCTGAGCCACCTTGCTGACATGAGCCTGGATAATTATATAAGCAGCAATAAAATGGCCCTGGATCTGTTATATAATAGTTATCATAATGACAAGCTTGAAGATATTGTCAGGAAGGTATACGAAAAGAACAAGATGCTTGAATTCAGGGACAGACTCATTCAGAACGCGGATCTAATTTACCTGGAACCGGCCTCGTCAGGACCTTCAGGTTTCCGTACCCATTTCATGGCGCCGGTGAAGAGATTCATGGGATACAGGGTAGATACCTGCAGGTTCAATTTACTCCTTGTCCTCTCTTCAGTCATCGTTTTGTACATCATGCTTTACACGGAGGCACTGAGAAAGGTCATTCTGTTTTTAGGAGAAACCGGATTCAGAAAAAAAAGGAGAGCTGATCAATAATGACGACTATTCTTAAGTTAGTATATCAACACAATCGTCTGATGACAGGGACAATATCAAAGATCCCGGCAGTGATACTGCTGGTGTTTGTATGCTCCTGCGGGAACAGCAGCATGCGCCATGGCGGTCTCAGCTTTCCGGTTGCTGACTCGGTGCCGGCCGGCGAAGCAGAGAAACTCAGTGAGGAAGCTGTGGCAGATATAGTACAGAACATTGCCTCACCGGTGGAAATAGCATCTATCCTCCAGTCAATGCAGGTGCCATTCTCTGCCGGCTACCTGGCTCCCACACATGAGGCTGACAGGCTTACCACCAATTTCCAGAAAGCGGTCATGCTCGGCATCTATGGCGCTGACCTGGGCTATCTCAATATTTATGAAAAAACCGGAAATTCCGTTGATGTTCTGGCAACCATCAAAAGGCTGGCAGACGGCCTGAGGGTGGGACAATACTTCGACTTTGAAACGCTGAAGAGACTCTCTGTCAGCAAAACCAATCTTGATTCACTGCTTTTTCTTTCAGTCAACTCATACAACCAGATTGACAGGTACCTGAGGGAAAACAACCGGGGCTCGATCTCGGCTCTGATGATTGCCGGCGTGTGGATTGAGGGTCAGTACCTTGCCACACAGGTGGCCCTGACCAACAATGAGAGTATCCTGAGAGACCGCATCGGAGAACAGAAGGTAATCATAGGTGACCTTCTTATGCTTCTGAGGCCTTACCGCGACAGCGGCGAAGAGTATGCCTCACTTTACAGCTTGATGGAGGGACTGAGCCAGAAGTATGCCGGCGTGAAAGTGTCATACAGGCTTGGTGAGCCGGAGACGACAGAGGAGGATGGCCGGTTGGTAATGGTTCAGCATGAGGAAAGTATAGTTGAGATGAGTGACAGCCAGCTGGCGGAAATAGCAGAGATGTCAAAAGAAGTCAGAAACAAACTAATATCCGGCAACTAATATGAAATGCAGGTTTTTCATCTCGCTCCTTGCTCTGATGCTCCTGACCGCCGCGGCAGAAGGTCAGCCTGCAACTGATGATCTGGTAAGCAGCTGTGTTCTTTCAGCCGGCGAAAACACAACCTACCTGAAGGATTTCCGGGTACAGCTCCCCAAAGCTGCCACTGATGCTGCCCCCCCGGTTTATAAGGCCAACATGTACCTGATGAAAAACATGAAGTACAGGTTTTCGATATGCAATGCCCCCGGCTCCAGGGGAGAGCTTGCAATTACAATCTATGACCAGGGAAAGGAGCTTATCTCATCATATAACAGCAGTACAGGTAAGAAATACAATTCCATAGACTTTATCTGCAACAAAACTGGACTCTATACCCTTTGGTACGGCTTTGTCAACGGAGAGCAGGGCTCAGGGGTGGGAGTTGTCTGTATGATACGCTGATCAATATGGCCACAGGCGGGTCACAACCAGCATAATTATCATCAGCCATAAAAGTATCTCGGCAGTAGCCACCCGCCTGGTAAAAGTCAGGTAACCGGCCATAATAAACGATACCGGCACGGCAGCCAGGGCAGCTATTTCCGCCGAGACGGCAGGAACAAATGCAATAGCTGCAGCACAGATCACAATCATCCACAGAAACAGTTCCCATGTCTTGCGTGACCTGATCTTGTATGTAGGCATATCCTTCACCAGCGAAAACAGAGAAGGAATAAAATTCAGACCCAGAATTATCAAAAGTATCACAAGGGCACGGCTCCAGTACACCGAGGGTACAGGATCAAAAAGATTATGACGGATGATCTCCGTCAGTTCTCCGGGGAACCCCCCGGTGATATACCAGACGGCATACATTACTATCCACGGCAGCAGCGCTCCCACCAGTGCCAGGGCCAGCTCGCGCATATCGGGACTGCGGAGGATCAGGGCACCAATAAAGACAAGAAGCACGAACCACACTGCTCCTGCATACAGGAGTCCGGCAGATGATATCAGCAGGGCAGCATCGAAGAACTTGAAGGTCATGCCGTTTACACGATAGGACGTGATCATTCTCCAGATCCCCGCCACTATCAGTAATGATGCGGGAAGCGCCGGATTCATTATCATCTCTCCCGGAAACACCGAATAAAGAAGGATGTAAATGAGAGCGGGCAGGACTGTACGATGGGGAATGAAAAAGATTGCAGTATTGAACCTTATCATTATTATGGCCACTGCCAGCAGTAGCGTGAAGGAGACTATAACTGCCAGCGAGGGTGAGCCTGCCAGTGCCTGGGTGATCAAGGCCCACAATGGCATCTGCAGGCTGTCAGCAGCCAGGTTAAGCTGTGGCGGCCTGATGATATACCCGATCCACAATGCTGAGGCTGCAAGCATCAGCAGAAAAACCGGTCCTGCTCCTGATCCCCTGAAGAATCTGATCATCCTTCCCGGTTTTTCAGGTCAAAGCCTATGTCTCTGCGGTAATTCATCCCTTCAAATGTGATCTCACCTATTGACCTGTAACTTTTGCCCAGGGCCTCTGCCATGGTGCTGCCTCCAGAGGTGACGGCAAGCACCCGGCCTCCGGAGGTTGAGAGATGCCCGTCAACCATTGCCGTTCCGGCATGAAAGACAGTACTCTCAATTATTTTCTCCGTGCCCGTGATTGGGTAGCCTTTGCTGTAACGGTCAGGGTACCCTCCCGAGACCATCATCACCGTCACCGCTGTCTCCGGTGAGATGACTATCTCACGCGCACCAAGATCACGATGAGCAACCCCCTCAAGAAGATCATAAAGATCACTCCCTATGCGGGGGAGGATAACCTCGCTCTCAGGGTCACCCAGGCGTGCATTGTATTCAATGACGAAGGGGTCACCATTCATGTTCATCAGGCCAAAAAAGATGAAGCCGCGGTAATCGATGCCCTCACTTCTGAGGCCCTCCACTGTGGGCTTTATGATTCGCTCCTCCACCTTAGACATGAATAAGGGAGTGGCAAACGGAACCGGTGATACCGCTCCCATCCCTCCGGTATTCTTTCCTGTGTCGCCTTCGCCTATGCGCTTGTAGTCCTTGGCCTCCGGGAGTATCCTGTAGGTGATGCCGTCAGTGATCACAAAGGCTGACATTTCCACTCCACTCAGGTACTCCTCGATGACCACCTTGTTCCCGGCTGCTCCGAACCGGCCGCCGAGCATTGACTGAAGCTCACTGACAGCCTCATCAAAGTCATTGATTATCAGCACTCCCTTTCCTGCCGCCAGCCCGTCGGCTTTCAGAACGTAGGGGGGCTGAAGACCACGCATGAAAATGACGGCTTCTTCAAAAGTATCCGGTGTGAAAGTCTCATAGGCGGCCGTAGGTATGCCATGTCTTATCATGAACCGTTTGGCAAAATCCTTGCTTCCCTCAAGCATAGCGCCGGCCCGGCCCGGTCCTATTACGGCCACACCCGCAAGTGCGGGATCAGCCTCTATAAAGTCAGCTATGCCCTCAGCAAGAGGAGCTTCAGGGCCTACCACCACCATCCCTATTCTGTTTTCAATGATGGCTGAACGGACACCCTCAAAGTCCAATGGGTCAATATGAACATTTGAGGCAATGGATGAGGTGCCGGGATTGCCGGGAGCAACGAAAAGCTTCAGCGGCCTGCTGCTCTGTGCCAGTTTCCAGGTAATAGCATGTTCGCGGCCTCCGGACCCGAGTATCAGGATATTCATGTTACAGGTTTCTTTCCCCTTTCAAAAATAGTATTTAGGATGAAAAAAATCAGTCCTGACGCGAATATTCGTCCACCAACCCGAACGAATAACCCTCCGCGATTGCCTTTCCCAGGAAACGGTCAAGGTATTCAAGGGCCGTGCTCGCCGGTTTGTCATGCAGCACAATGACCGATCCGGGTCTGATCCTTTTCATAAGTATGTTATATGATTCATTGGCCGTGATACCGGCATCAAAGTCATAAGGCATCACATCCCAGAAAACAACCTGCATGGTCCGCTCAAGGATCCTGTACTGTCTTACCCGAAGCCTGCCGTATGGTGGCCTGAAGAGATTGCTGCATGTTATGTCCCTCCCCCTGAAAACATCAGAACAATATGTTCGAACGGGGGTTTTGAGGCCGTTCAGGTGGCTGAAGCCGTGATTGCCGATGGTATGGCCTTCGGCAGCCATCCTGGCGAAAAGACCCGGAACGGCACTTATGCGGCTACCGGTACAGAAGAAGGTAGCCCTGACCATGTGAGATTTGAGAATATCAAGTATCCGGGGAGTCGATTCCTGATCCGGACCATCGTCAAAGGTAAGGTAGAGTTTACGACCGCCTCTCCTGATAGTATAGATGGCATCAGGATAGATGATGGCTGCAGGAAAAGGTCTGCGGTAATTCCTTATCATCTTACAGGCACTTCTCCGTAATACCGGTTAAGCCCGGAAGAGGCTGTCTCAGCCAACTCTGTCATGCCGAACCCCGTGGCAAGCCTGTATATGTCAAGCAGCGCCTGCAATGATACGGAAGCATTGAACTCAAGCCCGTATGATCTGTTGTCAGGCAGTGCGGCAATAAAGCCAAGCGAAGCAAGTGAGTTATCAATTATTTCACGAAAGAGTTTCTCTGCCTCTTCCTTCTTCCCTGCCACAGCGAGAGCCTCAGCCAGGTCACAACTGAAATAGTCAAATGGCATCTTCTCCGGCGGAACAATAGCCATACCCTTTTCGATGGCAGCTACAGCCCTCACCGTATCTCCCTCAGCCACCAGCGCCTTTGCCAGTTTTGCAAACTGCCGCCGGAAGACGTCAAACATGCGGCGGTTGTTCTCATCAAGATAGACTCCTTCCTTTTCTGCATTACCCCACCGGAAGTTGGTCATCATATTCTCATACATCTCCTGCGTATCCACCATGCCTGTCTCTCCGGGCTGCGGGGGGTCTATGATGATCGGACTGACCCTGAATGCCATACCCTCCAGTACAAAGAAATCTTCGAGTCCTATGTATGTAGAAGCAGGTACAGTGACCGAGTAATAGAGCGGCCGTTCCCAGTTGTTGCCTGCCATAAAATCCATCACTGCCAGGTCATCCTTGATAGCCATGTTGCCTGAAAATTTCCAGATCATGGGTTTCAGCATCCGGTCGGCATGATAGGATCTCACCGCTCCCGTGGCAATCACGTTGGCCGAATCAACATCAATAATAAACTCCCTCACAGGAATAAAATTGAAATAATCACCACGGCCGGAGAGGTCTATTTTGGCTTTCGGATCATCAGACCCTGCAAATTCAATAACCTTTCGTATCGGTGTGGGCTCCTTGATCAGATCTTCAACTGGCAACTGCACGCGTTCCCCTTCAATGTACTTCTCATATGGCAGCGTGAAGGGCAGCGGATCTGATTCAAATGCCTTCCGGCTCATGGTCTCAATATAGAAACCACTCTGCAGGTAGCTCAGGTTGGCAACGCGTACATCAGTACGGTATCCCTCTACATCCTGGATGTACCAGAGAGGAAATGAATCATTGTCACCATAGGTTAGCAGCACCGCATTCTGATCCACCGAAGCCAGGTAGTTGGAGGCAATATCCCTTGCAGTGTACCTGTCAGACCGGTCATGGTCATCATAGTTGCGGATCAGCATCAGCAGAGGCACGGCTGCCATTATCAGTGCCGATGGGATGACAGCAGCGGGGTACTCTTTCATGAGCTTTCTCAGCAGGTCATATATAAGCATGACGCTCATCCCTATCCAGATTGTAAAGGCATAGAATGAGCCTGCGTATGCATAGTCCCTCTCC
This sequence comes from Bacteroidales bacterium, assembly GCA_012513795.1. Classification (GTDB taxonomy): domain Bacteria; phylum Bacteroidota; class Bacteroidia; order Bacteroidales; family VadinHA17; genus SR-FBR-E99. Next base: position 7,003 of record JAAZBN010000066.1, read on the forward strand.
CTTGGCTGACTCGGGTACTGGTTAAGGTATGTCACGATGGCCAGTCCGGTCATGAGGAACAGGACAACCACCAGCGTCAGTCCCTTCCCGTCACGCCTGTAATGCCACCATATGCCTGCCAGACCGGCCAGAAGAGGAAGCAGGTAATAGGCATTGCGGGCCGGGTTATTGCGGTTCTCTTCAGGCAGGAGCGACTGATCTCCCAGCCTCGGATTGTCAATGAATGGAATGCCTGATATCCAGTTGCCGTCCATGACGTTGCCGTTGCCCTGTACATCATTCTGCCTGCCGGAGAAATTCCACATGAAATACCTCATGTACATCACCCCCACCTGGTACCGGAAGAAGAACCGCAGGTTCTCCCCGAAGGTGGGAATTATAACCTGTTCACTCCCTCCTCCTGACCTGACAGTGACCTTTTTTCCCTTGATTTTTCCCCAGTACTGATATTGCCTGATATGATCCGGATCAGTGCTGTACATGCGGGGGAACAGAGTCATGAACCGTTTGTCATACGTGTAATCAGTCATGTAGTAGGGTTCATACCGGCCATCTTTCTTGTTGTATCCGCCCACTTTCTTGTCTATGCCCGTCACCGGCGCCGAGTAGTAATGTCCGTAGAGGAACGGCGCTCGCGGGTACTGTGACCTGTTGATGTAGTACAGGAATGAAAAAACATCCGAAGGATCATTCTGATTCATCGGCGGATGGGCATTTGCCCTTATTATTATGAGGGCAAAGGAGGAGTAACCCAGCATCAGCACGGCTATCACCGTCATCACGAAGTTGAGCACTTTTCTTCCCTTTTTCAGCGAATACCAGATGCCTGCCACAATCAGTCCGGTTAGAATCACAAGGTAGATGTAGAGACCTGTATTGTAAGGCAAACCCAGTGTATTAACGAAGAAAAGCTCAAACCAGCCTGCTATTTTTGCCACCCCGGGGACGAAGATGAAGTTGAGCACACCCAGGATTAGAAATCCGGCAACCAGGGAGGTGATAATCCCTTTGGCTGTGGCGGTATGTTTCCTGAAGTACCATAGCAGGACTATCACCGGCAGGGCGAGCAGGTTCAGCAGATGCACCCCGATGGAGAGTCCCATGAGGTATGCTATCAGTATGATCCATCTGCCGGAGTGAGGGTCATCCGCCTCGTCATACCAGCGGAGCATGGCCCAGAACACCGCGGCGGTGAAGAGTGAGCTGGTGGCATAGACCTCCCCTTCCACTGCCGAGAACCAGAATGTATCAGAGAAGGCATAGGCAAGGGCTCCTGCAATGCCTGCCCCGAGGATGGCAAAAGCCCTTCCGCCGCTGACGCTCTCATTGTCACCCGTAGCCAGGCGTATGAGCCTGGTGATGGTCCAGAACAGGAAGAGTATTGTAAATGCACTGGCAAAGGCAGAAAGGATGTTGACCATCATTGCCACCTTCGAGGTGTCACCCCCGGCAAAGAAGGTAAAGAACCGTCCCAGAAGAAGAAAGAATGGGGCGCCGGGAGGATGTCCCACCTCCAGCCTGTAGGAACAGAGTATAAACTCTCCGCAGTCCCAGAAGCTGACAGTGGGTTCAATGGTCAGCAGATAAACCAGGAGTGATAAGGCAAACACTGCCCACCCCGTCAGGTTATTCCATAGTCTGAATCCTTTTGTCATTATTTCTCTTTTTCGTTCCTGATTACAAAACGCCACGGTTTGCTCACCCAGGGCTCGCCGGCATAGGCTATGCCCACCCGTGGCCCGGCAACAAGCTCCGGGCTGAAGCCTGTTTCTTCAATCCATATCCTGTCTGACAATGTCAGATCCTCTCTGTTGAATGAACTGTCAATGCCCAGGCACCTGGTGACACGCCCCGGGCCCGGGAAGTGTGATACGCCCCTGATCAGAACAGCCTCCGGGTGGTCTGCCGGACCGGTAACCACATTAAGCATCCAGTGCATACCGTATACAAAGTAAATATAAAGATGACCTCCCTCCAGAAACATCGGTTCCGTTCTTGCCGTCCTGCCCTTGCTGGCGTGGCATGCCCTGTCGCCGTCGCCGAGATAAGCCTCCGTCTCAGTTATCATATATCTTCCGGCTCTGTCTCCGGATTTTACAACCATCTCCATACCTGGCAGCCGACGGGCTACGGTCACCGCATCTTCCATAAAGAAAGTCCTGTCAACTCTGGGCATCACCGCTTCATCAATATGGTACTTTATCCGGAAGATCCTCCCACAGCCTGAAAATCCTGTTGCCTTCCCCTGTAAGGCTGCGGACCATGGCAATGGTGCGCTCACTGTTTTCAAGTGACAGCTCCTGGTAGATATGGTTGTCATTGAACCCCGCTGCAGCCGCCCGGTACCTGTCAGATGCATAGACCACCCGTCTTATGCCCGCCCAGTAGATGGCCCCGAGACACATGGGACAGGGCTCACATGATGCATAGATAACACAGTCACTCAGATCATGTGTGCCTGCCGCCGCGGCTGCCATTCTGATGGCCATCACCTCGGCATGAGCCGTGGGATCATGTCCCGGCACCACCCTGTTTCCCGAACAGGCCACCACTTTACCGTCTCTGACTATTACCGCGCCAAAAGGACCGCCGCCGTCGGCCATGTTTTCCTCAGCTGTACGTATAGCCATCTCAAGAAATTTTCTCTCCCCTTGTTTAAGTTTCATCACTGTAACAGGTAACAATTAACAGGGTGTAAAAATAAGAAAAGAATGCTGCTCCGGTAAATGAACTGAAGGTGTCGTCATTAAACATGGTGACAAGTGTGACCGTGATAAAGAGCAGGAACAGGTAAGACCACCTGCATTTGCATCTGAACCAGGGTATAAGCATCAGAGCCACGGCCACCATCATGCCCGGAATGCCGAAGGTAACCGCGAAGGTCAGGTACTGGTTATGCGCTCTCAGCCGGTATTCCTCAGTCAGCGGTGTTGCATTGGAAGCATATTCATCACTGAAAGCCCTGGCCACGTCTCCTGTTCCTGCCCCGCACCACGGATGTTTCCTGATAATACCAAGCGCCGCCCTGTAAAATTCAGGGCGCTGGGTGAGCGAGTGACCCGAGGGATTCGCTCCGCCGGAGGCACGGTTCAGCTCCCAGGCCAGTTCATAGGCTCGTGCCCGCGGACTGCCTTTCCTTGCATAGAGCGGGTTGGCAAATCCTTTTTCAATGTTTGAGATATCCGTGTCAGTGAGGGCGACCACGGCGGCAGAGTCTTTGGTCATCCCAAGGAAGGTTATATATCTTATGAGTGTCACACGCAGTTCATTGCCTGCAGAATCCGGTCCGTCATAATCCATGTCGCTTCTTCTGTTCCACTCCTTTCGCACCTCTTCCTCGCAGACATTCATCCACACCAGGTAACCTCTCTCCACTAGTGTTTCCTCCGGATAGTGGATATAATTGTTGCCTGATGCCGTAACACTTACGGGATTATTCAGCATGGGATCTGCCGGCCTGCTGACTGAGCGTGCTGCAGAATGGAAAAGTATCAGTCCTGCTGCCGTCACTGTGAGGGCTGCAGCCATGAATAACATGCCGGCAAGGATTTTTCTGCAGGAAGCAAACATGTATACCGAAGTCATCAGAAGCAGTAAGGCAAAGAGAATTATACCCGTCACAGAGAGGAGCCTGAAGAGAAACCATGACATGGCTGTTGCCGCCACGGCCAGTATGACGTGAAGCCTGTTCCTGAGGGAACTCATCAGGGAACTCAACCTGGCGGCTGCAGAATCATTGCCACCCTCACTGCCGTGAAGGTCCCGGCCGGAACGGTCCGTCATAATGAGCCATAATGATGAGAATATGGCAAAACAGAGCAGAATGGAAAGTCTTATTGAGGGCACAAACAGCGCCAGGTCTCGCGGACTTCTGATCTCCACAGGCAAAACACCGGCCAGTGCCAGCATGCCGGCCACAACAGCCACAACACAGCCGGCAATAAAGGAGAGCAGCACCAGGCGTAGTGTGCCTGAACCTGGTTTCGGTGATGAACCCATCACCACGGGGAAGAAGAGCAGCGGAAGCCTGAGTTTAAGCTCACCGAGAGCCCCGATGAGATCAGCCGTGTTTATCATCCACAGAAGATACATGGCGAAAAGCATCAGCAGGATTACAGCTCCCCGGGCGGACTTAAAATTTTTATATTTGCGGCGGTAATCTCCCTCAAGCAGCCAGTTTGCTGACATGGCAACTGATACTGACGAGAGGAGCCAGACCGAGACGGGCATCAGGAAAGCGGCCAGGAAGAGGCATATCATGTAGATGTTCTGATGGACTCGTCTGCTGAACATACGGATATTAAAGAAATTAAAAGTACAACATATTGCTGGGAATAAAAATATGTTGTATTTTTGCAGACCCCAAAAATGGGGTTTTTATTTTAAAAAATCATTAATAAACAAAACCTTAGTACAAAGTGAACACCTTAAGTTACAAGACAGTTTCAGCCAACAAGGCGACTGTTGAGAAAGAGTGGGTACTTGTAGATGCGGAGGGTCAGACACTCGGGCGTCTGGCATCTGTTGTAGCCCTGATGCTGAGGGGGAAGCACAAGCCAAGCTTCACGCCTCATGTTGACTGCGGCGATAACGTCATTGTTATCAATGCAGAGAAAGTTACGCTGACGGGAGCAAAGATGACTGACAAGGAGTACATCAGGCACACCGGTTATCCCGGAGGCCAGAGGATCGTCAAGGCTGACACGCTGATGAAGAAGCATCCGACACGGATGATTGAATACGCCGTGAAGGGTATGCTTCCGAAAAACAGGCTGGGCAGCGCCATCTTCAGGAACCTGTATGTTTATGAAGGCCCCGAACACAAGCACGAGGCCCAGCAACCTAAACTAATTGATTTAAAAACCATTAAGTAAGAAACATGGAAGTTATCAACGCTATCGGAAGAAGGAAAGCGGCTGTTGCAAGGGTTTACCTGAGCGATGGTAAGGGACAGATCACGATCAATGAGAGGGAGTACAAGGAGTATTTCCCGAATGAGATCCTGCAGTATGTTGTTCTACAGCCCCTCAACCTTCTCAATGTTGCCGACAAATATGACATCAATGTCACTCTTGACGGCGGTGGATTCAAAGGTCAGGCAGAGGCGGTACGTCTTGCTATTTCCAGGGCTCTGATCAAGGTTGATCCGGAGTTCAAGCCGAAACTTAAGGCTGAAGGTTTCACCACACGTGATCCGCGCGAGGTTGAAAGAAAGAAGCCCGGCAGGCCCAAGGCACGCAAGAGATTCCAGTTCAGCAAGCGTTAGGAGTTCAACAGCAATTAATTATAGATGCAGGTTTAGTATCTAAATTGCATTGACTTCCCGC
>JAAZBN010000067.1 GCA_012513795.1 Bacteroidales bacterium
GAGGTGCGGTGCTGCCGAACGAACCGATACCACGGATACGTACTGTAGGGTCTGCTCCCGGCTGTCCGTCGGTTGTAATCTGGATACCGGCTATTTTGCCTTCAAGCATTGTTGAGATGTTTGAGTGTGATACTTTCTTCATCTCTTCAGTGTCTACAATGGCAACTGAGCCTGTGAGGTCAACCTTTCGCTGGGTACCGTATCCTATTACTACAACCTGCTCGAGTTCTTCCAATCCCGAAACCAACGTGATGTTGCCCAGTTCGGTTCTTCCTCCAACTGCTATTTCAATAGTCTGGTGTCCTATAAAAGAAATAACCAGGCTGGCATCCGAAGGAACTGAAAGAGAGAAGTTCCCATTAATGTCAGCAGAGGTACCAGTGGTTGTACCTTTTACCTGTATGGTTGCACCGGGAAGCGGATCTCCGTTTTCGTCAACAACCGTACCTTTAACTGTTATTCTGTCTGTCTGAGTCATTGACATCCGGTCGGCAGTGCCGTAGCCTTCTGCGTATGTTGCCGTTGCTATCGCCAGCAATCCCAGCATGACTAAATATAAGTATTTCATAGTCTGTATGTTTTTATCCAGGTTATTATTCAACAATTACAAGATATGACCCCTCTGTTACGAGTGCGCAATTCAAATCTGAGCTGTCAACTGTAATACCCGCATATCTCTGGAAATGCATCTCGCCATTGGCGTAAGTAACTGTGTATAATACATCAGCTGTATTGTCTCCATTGTTGGTAACCGTTATGACAACCCTGGAGCCACTTATGTTCTGTGTGAACGTATCCCAGTTCCAGTCAGATGTCAGGACGGCTGTACCATAGCCGGTGCCCCATCCAAAACTGTCCATGCGAACAACGGCATATTCCGTATTGTCAGCCTTTCGAAGAATTGTACAGGGGCTGTTCCAGTTATTAATCTGGTTGGAGTAACAGTACATTGTAATCGTCCGACTCGAACCTGATGCCACCGGATAGTCTTGAGAGAATGCTGTCCACCATCCGGATGAAAAGTCAGTATTTCCTACCTGACTTACACCCTGTACCAGGGTAAACGGGCAGGTTGTTGTTACTGTGCTTGTTGCCCCAACAAAAGAAATGACAGCGGTCTGAGAACCTGCCACAGCCGGAATCTTGCCAAACTTAAGAGATGCGTTTGGAATAACAGCTGATGTACCGTCAGAATATGTGCCTGTTACAACAATACCCCTGGTGTTGAATATGATAGAATCGCTGCTGAAGTAATAATATGTGGTAATAGCTGGCATCGTAGTAATCTCCAGACTTACAACAGGGTTGGTTACTTCCAGTTTATAGATGGTTGAGACTGCCTGGCAGTATGCGCCCTGCTTGGTTTTGCTGTACGCCACAACAACAGTTTTTTCCCCGAGAGTAGTCATATCAGGAACAACATTGAATGAAAGATCTGCAGAATCAACCTCCGCGGAAGATCCGTCAGCGAATGTCACAGTAGCTATTGCATCACCCCAGAAGTTTTCGTTGCCAAATTCAACAAAGGCGGGAGCTCCCTCAATAGTGATAGAGACCGGGTCAACGTCTTCTATAGCAGTGACTTTAGAAGGCAGATGGTAAGCCTTCTTCATCTCAAAATGGCTGCCATCGGCAACCAGGAAAGCAATGATATCATCCGTTGCAGAAACAGGTTGCTGATATGTCATTACAAGTGTGGTTCCATTTGTTCCAACGGCAGTGGCTGTCACAAATACATTGCCGGTAGCAGAGTGGTCAATCTCCATTGAAACACGGGCACCCTGCATGGTAGTCCGGAAGTCGTTCCATATATCGCCATCCCCGTCAGTGTCGGGATAGTTGTGAGAGATCATTCCCCCGTCATAATCAGCATTACCCCAGCCATAGGCATCAGAACGCAGAACAAAGTATTCCGCATAGCCTTCGGCATCACGCTCTGCATTGGCGAGGGCAAGATTCCAGTTGTTCCAGTTGTTTACTCCGGTGCCGTAGTTAATAAAGTCCAGATGCAACAACTTGTTTGCTGGTATGGTGAAGTAATCAGAGAAATGTGCCCACCATGCAGCACTGTTGTTTTCAGGTCCTACTATCGCTGAAACGATAATAAGATAAGTAGTGTCACCAGTATTTGGCTTCAAAGCTGCAATCGAGTCGATCCTTCTTTGCAGGTCAGCGGGCGCATTTATTGAATAAATTTCCAAATCCTCGCACCCAACCACGACAAATGCTGCCAAAACTGTTGCGTACAATACGCATTTCATCAGTTTAATTGTTTTCATAGATCAGAGGTTTAGTTCTTTTGCATAATATGATTTAGATATCACCGTAACCGAACATCACCACGGATTCAATCTCCGCTGTAATCTCGGTCAGGGTGACATTAATTACCGTCTGCGTCTCCACGGTGATGGTCCGGGTGTTCATCCCTGCGGATGAGAACACCAGCACCTCACCGGGCGAAGCATTGATACTGTACTTTCCGTCGATGTCAGTCAATACCCCCCCCGGTGATCCCCTTTGTGATAAGGATCACACCGGGAAGAGTCTCTCCATTTTCATCAATAACATTGCCCGTGATAGTCAACTGCTGACCCTCTGCCATCAGTGGAAGCAGGACAAGCAGACACATCCAGGCATGCAAACGCACCTTTGTGATAAAGTCTGGTTTCATTTTTAATGAGGTTGGTTAGAATAATCAGGGTGTTATTATTGGGTTATTTGTATATTATAAGCATCTCACTGATACGATAATACTCCTAACTACGCCCGGACATACGTGTAATTTTTACACTTCTTAAAGCAGAATAAATAAGATATGCAATTACATGTAAATTTAATTAATGTAAAAAATACACTTGTGCCTCCTCATGCAATTTATACAATATTTTTTACATGGACATAATTTTGCATAAGTTTTTTGCAAACGATTTAAATAACGCTATAACGAGTTGTCATTCAATAACTACTTCATGTATTCCCGAAGAGAAATCTATACTTAGCCTGACGTTAATTTTAACAGCTGAAGCTGTTACAGGGGCAAACTCAGCAATATTCCAGGCATCTCTGGCAATTGTCAGGGGATTAGACGTTGCAGCCTTCTTCCATGAACCCCCGCTCATATATTCAACTGACCACTCATCAGGGATCCTGCAGCCTCCGGCCGGACCGTCATCAAACCAGTAGACCTTAACTTTTGAGATTGTGGCCGGTTGTGCAAAGTCGAACCTTACCCATTCCCAGCCGTCATTTTTAGGCCACCAGTGATAATATGGCCATGTGTGATCATTTGAATTTGCCGGTTCAAGCTGGTCATTGATGGCTGTAAGCGACCTGGCCGGGGTACTTGCTGTTATGACGCTCGTATATGCTACTGTAGGGGCCGGTGTGGGTCTTGCGGCTGATTCCCTGTATGGTAACCATACCTTCATCCCGCCTGGGCCGCGATTATTCCAGAGATGATACGGTATAAGCGTAAGCTCATGATAATCGCCCAGTGAAACCGTTCCGTCAAGGTTTCTTGAGGCCTGCCTGGCCTTTGTGGAAATCACCTGCGTACCATTAAGCAGATCAGTCCGGTATTCAGTTGTAAACTCAGGCTTCTCATCCACCACCAGCCCGAGCACCTGGTCGTCAGCATTGTCAGGCCACTCTGCACAGAACATCAGCGGCCCTCTCTGTACCGCCATCTTGCCCTCGTCTTCCTTTACACGCTCATCAGCAATAACGGTTCTGACAGGCATGGGCAGCTCCAGTTCAACCCTGTCACCTGTCTGCCATTTTCTGGTTATGATGGCATAGCCGTTGACAATCTTTGCCTCTGTTGCCTGACCATTGACTGTGATCACAAACATCTCATCGGACTGGTTGCTGAAACTGTAGAGACCGCCGGGCAGAGCTTCGTTCCTTGCCCAACCGGGTATCCGGATACGCAGGTTGAATTTCCCTGCCTCATCCGGATCAACAGTCATTATCACCCTTCCCTCCCACGGATAGTTGGTCGCCTGGGTGATCGTCACCTTCCGGTTGCCGAGTTCAATATCAGCATTGTTTGAAGCGAACAGGTTCACATACAGATCTTTGTCAGTAACAGAATAGATATATCCAGGTATTGCAGGAATGAATCTGCATACATTTGAGGGGCAGCATGCGCATCCGAACCATGCAGAACGTTCATGCTGTCCGTTTGATTCAAGGGGGTTGGGATAAAAGAACCTGTCGCCAGCAAGATTGACTCCCGAAAGGGCTCCGTTGTACAGGGTCTTTTCGAGAACGTCAAAGTACTTGCCCTCACCATGCATTGAGAAGAGCCTGTGGTTAAAGAAGATATTTCCTATGGAAGCGCAGGTCTCACAATAGGCTGACATGTTGGGCAGGTGGTATGGTTCCGCAAATCCTTCGTTGCCTCCTGATGCTCCTATTCCGCCCGTAATGTACATCTTCCTGTGAACCAGGTCCTCCCATATTTTTGTTATAGCATTTACGTATGCCTCGTCACCAAGGATGGCTGCCACATCGGCCATGCCGGAATACATATAGGTTGCTCTTACCGAATGTCCCACTGCTTCCGTCTGGTCAACAACCTTCTTGTGGCTCTGTGAGTACTCCTCTCCGTCATCACGGGTACCCCTTGCATCGAGGAAGAATTTTGCAAGGTCAAGATATCGTTTTTCTCCTGTCAGGCGGTAGAGCTTTACCAGGCCCATTTCGATCACCTGGTGGCCGGGATAGCTGGCGAACGCATCCCAACCGAAATCTTTGTCGACCAGATCAGCCGATCTGAGGGATATATCAAGCAACTCCCGCTTGCCTGTTGCCTGGTAGTGGGCCACGGCAGCCTCATACATATGTCCCAGGTTATAGAGTTCATGGCTGAGGATGTTTGTTTTCTCCCATCTCTCTCCCTCTGCCCATTCATGGAGCTTTCCGTATCCCATCTCTGCTATGGTACGGTTGGTATAGAGATATCCGTCGTCCTCCTGGGCAAGACCTATCTTATATATTAAGGTATCAAGGTAGGCTTCCAGTTCCGGATCGGGGAAGGTCTGAAGGGAATAGCTTGCTCCCTCAATGATCTTTGTTACATCAGAATCATCAAAGGGGTATATTGTCTGAAATGCTCCGGTATCAAGTCCTCCGGCTATCTCAAAATTCCTGACGCGTCCGGTTGATTCGCAATACCCGAAAGCGATTGGAATGGTCACTTCATGGTTCTTCTCAATTCGCGGAGCCCAGAAGTTATCCGTCATCTTCACAGAGGTAAAGGGTACAGGCCTGATGGGGTAGTTGCCATCCCCGCCGCCGTGTGTGCATGAAGCCATTGCAATTACTGCTGCAACAGCCAGAATTACAGGTCTTCCCTTTTCTTTCATAATACTTTACTGTTTAGTTTTCATCCATACAATCATCTCACCCTTCCCCCGGTTAGCCCAGGAGTAATAGGGTACTGCCTTGGCCTCCCTCACTGGACCGTCTGTACCTGTAACGGGAAATGTAAGCGTCGCGAGGTCCCGGGGCTGAACCTGTTCGAAGACATATTCCGGCTTAACCGAGGGATCAACTATTACCTCTCTTATCGGCCCGTTATCAGCCTCCTCAAGACACCAGACTATCGGGCCTGTTCCCAGCGCCACTCTTCCCCTGTTGGCTTCAACCTCATCCCTGGCAACAATGAATCTGGGTTCCACGGGCAGGGATACCTGCACAACATCTCCCATTTTCCATTCGCGGTCAAGAAGGGCAAATCCTTTTATTACAGGTGTTTTGATCCTCTTCCCGTTGATCCTTACAACAACCTTTCCTGTGGCAGGAGTAAGATAGCTGTAAAGCCCTCCTTCCATTGGTGCATCACCGGTCCATGAAGGTATCCTTATGCCCAGGGTAAACCTGCCGCTGTTATTTTCCGGTAAGATGGTCAGCTTTATATCTCCGCTCCGGGGATAACTGGTCTCAAGCCCTATCTCTGCCTCGCCGGCAGGTGTTTTCAGCCGGGCTTCCGATCCGATGAAGAGATTGAGGTTTACTCCGGTGGCCGTTTCTGACCATATATATTGCTTCATTGCCGGCAGGAAGCGGGCTACATTTCCCGGGCAGCATGAGCACTGGAACCATCCGGCCCTCTCAAACCTGCCGTCAGATTCAAGGGGATTTGTATAGAAGAAGCTGCAGCCATCAAGACCTATTCCCGAGATGAGCCCGTTATAAAGCGTTCTCTCAAGCACATCAAGATACCTGGCCTCACCGGTAGCTGAATAGAGCCTGTGATTCCAGAATACGTTTGCCACTGAGGCACAGGTCTCTGTGTATGCATCCATGTTGGGAAGCTCAAACGGCTCCCCGAAAGCCTCGCCATGTTCCTTTGACCCGATTCCGCCAGTAATATAGATTTTCCCGGCCAGAACATCCTTCCAAATCCTTTCGGAGGCTTCAAGGTACCTGTCATCTCCGGTGACCCGTGAGAGGTCTGCCATGGCAGTGTACATGTAGGCCCCTCTTACTGCATGGCCCACTGCCTCCTTCTGATCCAGGACGGGCAGGTGCATCTGGAGGTAGACCGAGTCATTATAGACCTCAAAACGTGATCCTTTCGGGTGCCTGAGGTACTCCTCCTGCCTTCCCCTGACATCGATAAAGAACCGTGCCAGCTCAAGCCAGCGTGTGTTGCCTGTCAGTTCATGGAGTTTTATGAGCCCCAGCTCTATCTCCTGGTGCCCCGGAGCAATCTCGCGGAGGCCCCATCCGAATTCTGTAGCCACCAGCTCCGCGTTCCTGATCGCAACGTTAAGGAACCTGTCTGATCCTGTAGCCATGTAGTGTGCCACAGCCGCCTCGTACATATGACCCACGTTGTAAAGCTCATGGCTGACCCGTTCATCTATCCATCTCTCCCTGCCGGCACCAGGCGCCATGTTCAAAGGGTCAATGGTGCGGGTGGTATACAGATATCCGTCATCCTCCTGCGCCTCAGCCACCAGGGTTACCAGGCTGTCTGCATAAGCCCGCAACTCTGGGTCAGGAGCCTCAAGCAACGAATAGCATGCCCCTTCAATGATCTTGAATACGTCAGAATCATTGTAGCGTTCACCCGTATGCTTTCCCTTCTTCAGTCCGCCTGCAATAGCGAAGTTGTCTATACGACCGGTCTCCTCACACTTTTCAAAAATATACGGGATAGTGATGGTCCTGTTCCTGTCAATAATTGGCTTCCAGAAGTCGTCAGTCACAGTCACGGCCTGAAGGGAGGGTGTTACCAGCCAGCCGGTCTGCTCCGTATCCTGCGACGCAGGATTGTTGCCGCAGGAGGCAAGTATGACAGACGCAATCAATATGACCGCGATTCTGTTCATCAACCCTTAACCTCTTTCCTTATCGCCTTGAGCCTCTTCATCACATCATTGGCGCCGCGGCCAAAGTAATCATGCAGAACACGGTACTCGGCAAAAAGCCGGTCATATATTTCCACATTCTCCTTTACCGGCTTGTAGGTATAGTCCTTTACCTTTGCCATCACGGCTGCAGCCTCCTGAACAGTGTCAAACCCACCGGCATCCTTTCCAGCCGCCAGGGCGCCGAACAGTGCCGAGCCCAGTGCCGGTGCCTGAGGTGAACCGGATATTTTTATCTCCCTGTTGATGACGTCAGCATAAATCTGCATCACGAACGGATTCTTCTCGGCAATGCCCCCGGCTGCGTAAAACTCGTTGACCGGCACTCCGTTCTCCTCAAATGTTTCGATGATCATCCTGGTTCCATAGGCTGTTGCCTCTATCAGGGCGCGGTATATCTCCTCCGGTTTTGTCACCAGGCTCATGCCTGCGATCATTCCTGTCAGGTCAACATCAACAAGCACCGATCTGTTACCGTTCCACCAGTCAAGTGCCACCAGTCCGCTTTCACCGGGAGTAAGACGGGCAGCTTTCTCTGTGAGGAGTGTGTGCAAATCCACACCTGCCTCTTCGGCCTCATCCCTGTATTCTGCAGGCGTACAGTTCTCCACAAACCACTGGAAGTGATCACCCACACAGCTCTGTCCTGCCTCATAACCGTAGAAGCCGGCAATTATTCCGTCTTCAACAACGCCGCACATGCCCGGCACCTCCTTCTCAACATCTCCCAGGAGCATGTGGCATGTTGATGTGCCTATGATTGCAAGCATCTTGCCGGGTGTGGTAATTCCTACAGCAGGTATGGATACATGTGCATCAACATTGGCCACCGCCACGGCTGTACCTTCCTTCAGTCCTGTCAGCCTGGCCGCCTGCGGGGTTATTGTGCCGGCCTTTGTCCCTACCGGAAGCAGCGTACGTGACAGTTTTTCATCTACCAGCCGCTCCATCTTCGGATGCAGTGCACTGAAAAAGTCATTGGACGGATACCCGTCATGCTTATGCCAGATAGCCTTGTAACCTGCAGTGCAGGTATTGCGTGTCTCCCTGCCTGTCAGCTGCCATACAACCCAGTCAGCCGCCTCAATGAAACGGTCAGCGGCATCGTACACCTCCGGGTCCTCATTCACCGTCTGCCATATCTTAGGTATCATCCACTCCGATGATATCTTGCCGCCGTAGCGTCTAAGGAATTTTTCACCTCTCTCCTCCGCAATGATATTAAGCCTGTTGGCCTCATCCTGGGCTGCATGGTGCTTCCAGAGCTTCACCCAGGCGTTGGGCCTGCTCCTGTACTCATCAAGGAAGCAGAGCGGGGTGCCATCAGCTTTTACGGGAAGTACCGTGCATGCAGTGAAGTCTATGCCTACACCCGCCACCTGCTCCGGAGAAACCATTGCCATCTTAATCACCTGAGGTATTGTTATCCTGAAGACATCAAGATAATCCTGCGGATGCTGGAGTGCCCAGTCGACTCCCAGTGGTGTGCCGTCAGGCAGTTTCTCGTCCATTACGGCATGTGAATATTCGTGAACGGCAACTGCCACCTCTTCACCCGTGGTGGTATCAACTATCACCGCTCTTCCTGACAGGGTGCCAAAATCAACCCCAATAGTATATTTATGCATTTCTTTGGTTATTTGTTTTTCTTCTGACCGTAATAGGCATTGCTGCCGTGCTTGCGCAGGTAATGCCTGTCAAGGAGATGTCTGTCTATCTCCTGCGGAGGCGCAATGCCGGCCGAAAGGGCTGCCATACGCGCCACCTCCTCAAGTATCACTGCATTGTGAACGGCAGCAGCGGGGGTGGTACCCCATGTAAATGGACCGTGTGATGCCACCAGCACTGCCGGCATGGTCATCGGATCTGTACCCGCAAGAGCTTCTGAGATGACCAGGCCTGTATTGTACTCATATTCATTGTCCGTCTCCTCCGGCGTCAGCCGCCTGGTAACGGGAACAGGGCCATAAAAATAGTCGGCATGTGTAGTTCCCAGGCATGGTATGGGCCTGCAGGCCTGTGCCCATGCTGTGGCATGAGTGGAATGAGTGTGCACCACCCCTCCTATCCCGGGAAAGGCTTTGTAAAGAGCCCTGTGGGTGGGCGCATCTGTAGAAGGTTTGAGGGTGCCTTCAACCACACGACCCTCCAGATCGGTAACCACCATATCACCTGCAGTCATCTCATTGTATGATACTCCTGAAGGCTTAATGACCATCAGTCCTGACTCCCTGTCGATTCCGCTTACATTTCCCCAGGTCATGATGACCAGGCCATACCTGACCAGTTCCAGATTGGCCCTGAAAACATCCTCCTTAAGCTTATCAAGCATGATTGTACCGTTTTAATTGTCCTGCTCCCGGCACGTCATCATAAGTCAGCTGACTGCCA
>JAAZBN010000068.1 GCA_012513795.1 Bacteroidales bacterium
GCTCGTAGAGCATCAAGAATTGTACAAGATAAGCACCCAAACTAAAGATGCCTGTAGGGCATCAGGAATTGTACAAGCCTGATCAGCAACAGGTAAGATGCTCGTAGAGCATCAAGAATTGTACAAGATAAGCACCCAAACTAAAGATGCCTGTAGGGCATCAAGAATTGTACAAGATGGCTAATACCTTACTACCTTCCTCGCCGAAGACTCTCTGCCTGAGGTGACCCTGACGTAATATACCCCTTTCGGCAGGCCGTCACCATCGAGGTCAACCCTGCTCATTCCAGGAGGTATTGACATCGTGCGTATCAAGGCACCGGAGGCGGAAAACAGCTCCAGGGTAAATGCTTTTGAACCATCCTCATCATTCAGCAGCACCGTGGCCCGGTCAATAAAAGGATTGGGAAAGACCTCAAACAACCCTTCCTCGTTCTGATATGCTAAAGGCTGCTCAACACCCAGTAAAAATGATGGCCTGGAGACCTGTTTCGACGTATACAGCCGGTATTCTCCCTGGAGGAGGTAGATGGGTGTGTTCTGGCTGGCAGTGCTGACATCAATGGCCGTGCCCCTGAAAAACTCGTACCAGGTTCCGGTACGGGTGAAATTAGGTTCAATCTCACGAGGGTAGATGTCAAAATTTCCCAGCACCACTACATCCATATCTGAATGTTGAATGTTCAACCGCTTTGTTTCACCGGACTCAAAGATGCTGAAGTTATCAGATGAGAAGGCAGGTTCACTCTTCTTTAGCTCGGCCAGTGCCGAGAAATTGTCATACAGATTCCTTCGCGCTGCGATATTGTAATAATCCCACCGGATAGGCTTGGGTCCAAGCGGGTCATCATTATAGTTCTTGGCATAGTCATATCCCAGCTCCTGGAACTGCCAGAGCATCTTCGGCCCGGGAATGGTCATGAAGAATGTTGCGGTAAGCTTGATCCTCTTCAGGGCAATAGTCAGATCCTTTATACTATACCCTCCAACAGACTGGCCTTCAGTGAGATTAAGTGACATGATCCTCTCCTCGTCATGACTCTCCATATAGTCAACTATGCCAGGGACGGTCCATCCACGATTTACCCATGAAGCCTCTCCGGTAATTGACATGTTCCAGTCATTCCTGCTGGTAGATGCGGCCTGATACCTGAACTTGGTATTTCCCCATAGCAGAAAACCGTGTGATGCCAGGTCCTTTTCCTCATCATTCTCTGCAAAATGCTCAAGAATAAGTATTGCATCAGGCCTGTAGGACCAGATGTGGTCTCCTATTCTCTTCAGAATTGCAACACGCGAAGGATCATATGCCCTCATTGCTCCATCATTGTCTGTCGGCTTGTTCGTGAAACCCTTGGTAAAGTCAAACCTGAATCCGTCAACTTTGAACTCATCAATCCAGTAATGGCAGACACTGTCAACGAAAGCTCTGGTCTGACTGCTCTCGTGGTCAAAATCATAGCCCCAGCTGAATGCCCTGTGAGGAGCCTCAACATTGAACCAGGGATTATTTGAAGCAGGTTGGTTCGTGACAGAGTTCCAGTACATTCGCACCAGCGGGTTGCTTCCGTAAGCATGGTTAAGCACCGCATCCATAATCACCGCTATTCCGCGACTGTGGCATGAGTCTATCAGTTCCTTCAGGTCATTGGCAGTACCGTAATACTTGTCAACCGCGAAATACATTGAAGGGTTGTA
The DNA here is from genome assembly GCA_012513795.1 of Bacteroidales bacterium. Lineage (GTDB taxonomy): Bacteria > Bacteroidota > Bacteroidia > Bacteroidales > VadinHA17 > SR-FBR-E99. The sequence goes on from JAAZBN010000068.1 coordinate 1,699, forward strand.
TCCCCAGCTGCTGTTGCCTTCGAACTCATTCACCGGCATCAGCTCAAGGGCATTGATCCCCAGTCGCTTCAAGTAGTCGAGCGTGTCACGAATTGTTTTAAAGTCATGTTTTTCAACGAAATCGCGCACCAGCATCTCATAGATGATGAGCGTGTCTGCTTCAGGAGCCGTAAAGCTGTTGTTTTTCCATGTATATTCCGGCGGTCTGGTCTGAAAGACCGATACCAGGTTATCCGCCAGTCCTTCAGGGTAGGGCATTAGGTTCGGGTAGGTTTCCTCATCGATGTATTTGTCGTTCCACGGGTCAAGCACCCTGGTGGCATATGGGTCAGGGATCCTTAGTGTCTCATCAATCAGGTACTGGAATCCGTATTCCTCATCCGGATCAAGCCCTGTCACCTCAAGCCAGTACCAGTTGCCGTCAGGGCTTCTCTTCATGAAGCCCTCGGTGCTGTGGACCCAGTTGTTGAAGTCGCCCATCACAAAGACATTGCTCTTGTAGGGAGCATAGAGCAGGAAAGAGGCAGAGTTATCACCGGTGATGTTCACCCCGGGTTTCAGTCCTGCCGGCACTGCTTCCGTTACTGTGGCAGAGCGGATGAAGCAGTAGGCTGAGTCTGCCTTCATGATGTTGTTGTTCCATGCTTTTGCCAGGAGCTTGAAGCTTCCTGACGCGGCAGCGGTGATAGTGTGGGAGAGTGTTGTCTCCGTTACCTTCACCAGTTGTGTTCCGTTCTGGTAAAGGATGATGGAATCGCATACCGAGGCTGATGCTTCAACCGTGATTTCCTGTCCGGGATCCACCAGTGAGGTATAGAGGTCAGGCTGCAGAAGCCTGAGGTCAAATGCAGCCTCCTGGCTTACATCGTAGAAAATATCCAGTCCGCCAACATCACGTCCGGTCCGTGAGGCGTTCCCGTTGCGGAAAACGAAAGCCATCTGCAGTATCTGCTCCTCAGCGGGAACTGCGTACCACTCGCGTATCGAAGGCGTTATTGTCAGGGTGTAGGTATTGGCACCCGTCCTTGTCATCTTCACCTTGTCAGGTGGAGGATAGTCTACACTCCAAACACCTGAGACCACATACTTCCAGTTAGAGGGGCCGGTACTAAGGCTCGTGATCAGCCCTGTATAGGCGTATACATCGTCACCTGTGTAGTCCTTCATCCCCATGTCACCCCTGTCAGCATGGAAGGTTATCACCACGGGGCCTGATGCCACCGGGAAGACGGGGTCAGCAGTTACCACCTGCGCCGATGCGGCCAGGCTCCAACCCGAAAGGATCAGTATCAATACCGGAAGCTTTGCTCTCATTGTTTCTTATTGAAATAGTGATAGTTTTTAAATATAATCAAAAACCTCTTCCTGTCACAGAAGAGGTTTTTGATTTTAAAGAACGCTACGGCCATGGCCGTAACATGGGGAACTATTCCGCTTAGTTTTTCGTCACCGTTGCAACCTGTGCCCAGGGATCGAGAGTAATTGTATAATTACCTGCTTCGGCAATCGGTATATCGCCACCACCCACGGTCAGAGCCGCAAGGTCACCGCCGAAGTTATAACCCCAGTCATCATTGGCTCTGAACTTGATCAGGCCTGCTGTAAGATCCATGGTGGCAGTAAAGACACCATTGACCGCATCCCAGGTCATGTTGGTATCATCATTCCACTGTCCGGGGGTTGCGCTTCCGATGATACCCCACCTGTCTGCCCTGTAAGTATACGTCAGGGGAGTGCTGAGGTCAAGGGTAATTGCGTAGTCATCCTCAACGGTTGTCTCTATGTTGTCGCCTCCTGCAACCAGGTTGAGGCTTCCGGCAGGTGCGCCATAGTTGTAATCCCAGTTATCATTGGCTCTGAATTTCCAGGGACCTGCTGTCAGATGAATTCCGCCTTTCCAGACACGGACAGCCGGGTCATAAGTCAGAGGCAGTTGTGAACTCCATCCTGTCAATCCGCCAACTATGCCCCAGTTCATTGCCACTGCAGTATAGGTCATTGGGTCAACACCTGCATTGATGTTGATCTTATAGTACCCTGCGGGCAGGTTAAGGTTATCGCCTGCGGGATTGAGAACACCCGGGGTCGGGTCAACACCGTAGTTCGGGCCGTCCCAGTTGGGTTGTGATGCAAACTTGAACCAGTTACTGGCATTTGCCATGTAAATGTAACCTTCAACATTGTTCGGGTCAGCCTCATTGCTCTTAACCATAGGAGAATTTTCAGGCGACCAGTTAGCAAGACCCGAGCCCGGATAACTTGCTTCGACATAGTCACCCGGCACGTACCATTCACGTACGCTTACCAGGGTGGTGAAGGTGATCTCGTTGCCGTAGGCCGTACCGGCGCTGTTGGTTGCATAGGCACGTACGTAGTATGTCGTGAGCCCTTTCAGTCCCGTCAGGCTGCTGACAAATGCGCCCAGTCCGTCACCGTCAGTTGTCTTGTTGCCGGAGATGGTCGGATTGGGTGATGTGCCGTAGCA
>JAAZBN010000069.1 GCA_012513795.1 Bacteroidales bacterium
CTGTAATATCTCAGGCTGCTGTCACCGGCGTCCAACAACGCCATGATGCCGTCGCCCTGGTCAAGAGCCAGCAGCACAGCATCATGAAGCCTCTTTTCAGTCACATGGCCCACCTGGAATTTGTCAATCACCAGCTCGATGAAATGTACCTTGTACCTGTCGAGCTTCAGCCCTGGAGTGATCTCACTGATCTGACCGTTAATGCGGGCATGGAGGAATCCCTTCCTCCTCAGCTGCTCGAAGAGCTCCTTGTAATGGCCCTTCCTTCCCTTGATCAGCGGTGCAAGGATGTAAACCTTATGCTGGTCATACCGTTCAGACACGAGATCAAGTATCTGGGCATCAGTGTATTTGACCATCTTCTCCCCGGACTCATTTGAGTATGCATCGGCAGCACGTGCATAGAGCAGTCGCAGAAAATCATATATCTCGGTGATGGTCCCTACCGTTGAGCGGGGATTCTTGTTGGTGGTCTTCTGTTCTATTGAGATCACCGGGCTCAACCCGGTAATGCGGTCAACGTCAGGCCTCTCCATACCCCCGAGGAACTGGCGGGCGTAGGCTGACAGGGTCTCCATATACCTTCGCTGCCCCTCGGCGTAGATTGTATCAAAGGCCAGGGACGACTTCCCGCTGCCGCTGAGCCCGGTAACTACTACCAGCTTGTTTCGAGGAAGCGTAAGGCTTATGTTGCGAAGGTTATGGACCCTCGCTCCATACACTTTTATCTCATCTTTCTGTTCCGGCATGGGAGGTGACTATAGGCCGGCCTGTATCCTTGCATCCTTCTCCGGTACCCTGATAATGTATTCGCGCTTTTCGCTGTTGGTCAGGAAGGGCCTGCGAAGCCAGGGATTCAGGAATTTGAGGATCTTGTAGTTGGTGTCAAACTGCCTGGCGAACTGTTCAAAGCTGGAAACGGCAGTGTCAACCTTCACCTCATGGAAGGGCACCGGTTTGTACAGCTCCCCGGAGCTGATATTGAAGCCGTATTTGGCCGGTTCAGACATGACCAGCTTGAGGGCCACTATACGGAAGATATACCTTGCAGTCTCCTCATTCAGGAGCAGGTCATAGTAATTTGTCTCCTTCTGGATGTCAATTTGCTCACTGAGGCCATTGAACCCATTGTTGTACGATGCCGCCGCCATTGTCCAGCTGCCGTACCTCTCATATGCCTTCAGAAAATATTTGCACGCAAAGCGCGTCGATTTGTCGAGGTCATACCTCTCATCGATCTCCCTGTTGATGATCATTCCTGATTCCCTGCCTGTACCCTCCATAATCTGCCAGTATCCGGTGGCGCCTCTCGGCGAGATGACGTTGCTGAGATCGCTTTCGGCGCATGCCAGGTACTTGAAATCATCGGGCACACCGTACTCATTCAGTATCTTTTCAATTTCGGGGAAATAGCGTCCGGAGCGCTTGATTGTAAGCAGTGTTGATCCGTGGCGGTAAGCGGTGGCATTGAGTTCACGGTCAAGGCTCTCGCGGGTGTCGAAATTTTGCAGTGGCAGCGCCTCACCGGCGAAGGTGACGCTTTCAGGCACCGACCAGGAGACTGCCACAGGTCCGCTCTCCTCATTGTCAGGCTCTGCCGGCTGCTGTTCGCCGGCTGATACCAGTAGGGTAAAAACAAATCCTGCGCTGAGCAAGATCAATAATGCAATAAATACCTTTCCCGAAGTAAATTTCATAATCCCGCTATCTCATTTTGAAACTGCAAAAGTAGCGAAAATATTGCGTCCCGGAAAGCAAAAGGAAGAGGGAAAAAGGTGTTTCAGAATTTAAAATAGAACCCGGAATAGAACCCCAGTGAATAGGGTTTATAGATTGCGCCTGAGAAGTTGCTCAGCGGGGTGACATAGTACCTGAAGACAGGCTCGAGGTTGAAGGTTATCTTCTGTGAGACGTTGTATTCCATTCCGAGACCCACCTGGCTGCTCAGGTTGAATTCATTTACCCCTTCAGTATGCCCTACCATGATTGTCTCAGAGCCCTGACCGGTGTATGCGGTGTTTCCAACCAGGAGGCCATAGGCCACTCCTCCGGAGAGATTCAGCCCCACCTTCCTGTCAATGAGCCTGTACCTGACCATCACCGGCAGCTCAAGGTAACGGAACACCTGGTGAATATCTGAACCCACCTGTGTCAGATTGTATTTGGATGGGTCTGCCATGTTTCCCTGGATGAGTGTCCCAACCCTGTCCTTAGTGTCTGTCAGATAGAGGTCAGTATTCCCTGCAAGGATGGTCCCAGTAGCCGTCTCCAGACTATAGAGATAATTGCTCTTCACGGCATAATAGTCAGATAGACCTGCATAAATGGCAACGTCAGTGATTGTCTGTCCCATTGATGCCAGCCCTATCCCAGAATGAACTGTCAGCCTGTCAGAAATCCTGTAGCCCACGGAGACACCTGTTGAGTAAGTGGGTCTTGATCTCTCACTGTTGATCAGTCCGGTGATCCTGGCATCCTCACCTGTACGGGAGAAGCCCAAAGTGGGCGAAACCGAGGCTCCAACAATAAAGCGTGGGTCAGTTTTTGCTGCCGGTATTTCAGCCAGTGTAACCAGCGGGCTCTCTTCTGTTTTGGCAAAGCGACCCGCAGTGACTATTGTGATCTCTTCCGGGAGAATTTCAACCGGTGTATTATCCTGATTTCTTATGGCAGGAATATCGGCCTGTGCAAGGAGCCTGGCGGGCTCATCTGCCTGATTCTTAATGGCAGGGATATCTGCCTGTACCTGTGCCAGGAGCCGGGCGGGCTCATCTGCCGCCGGTATCACTGTCGTCAGGAGTGGCAGCTCTGCCGGTTCCGCGGTTCGGGGCATGGTTATTACCTTCGACCCGGCAGGGGCAGCAATTGGTGATGCCTCCATAATGTCAAGCGGCACATCCCTGGTGTCACCATCAGGTGTGGTCACTTCGGTCAGCAGGACAGGTGTGTTGCTGTTGCGGCCATACCAGGTAGCCAGGAGAGTCAGGGAGACCAGTGCGGCCACCCCGGCAGCAATGCCGGAGATTATCCGCAGACGCGAGGTCCTGACCGGCATCGGCGGAATATTGTCCCACACATCAGCCGGTGGCAGCACCTCAAGGTTTTTCAGGCCGTTGCGGAACACTATGTCAATATTTGGCTCCCTTTCAAACATTTACCATTCTTCTTGTGACACCCGTAAGTATCATTACCTTCTTCTGAAGTATCTCCCTCGCCCTTGAGAGATTGGACTTGCTGGTACCTTCCGAGATACCAAGCATCTCACCTATCTCCTTATGGGAATATCCTTCAATGGCGTAGAGGTTAAAGACCATCCTGTACTTCGGAGGCAGCTCCATGATCATGTTCAGCAGATCAAATGCCTCGAGGCCGGCAAAATCACTTGTGTCCGGCTCAGCCTCAGGCTCAGTAACCTCCTCAATGTCGTCAACACGGTTCAGGTAGTACCTGTTGCGGTATCGCTCCAGGGCGGTGTTGACAATGATCCTCCTCATCCATCCCTCAAAAGAACCTTCATGGCTGAAGCGCGACAGGTTTTCAAAAATCTTGATAAATCCCTCCTGCAGTACGTCCCTCGCTTCTTCCGTATTGCCTGAATACTGAAGGCATACGGCATAGAGCTTCGGTGAATACCTGCGGTAGAGCAGCTCCTGGTCACGCCTGCTGCCGGATAAACAGCCATCAATTATGTCCTTATCCTTAGCCAAACCCGCTTTTTAGTCGAGTTATAAAGGTAAGAAATAAAATCCGACCTTATCAATAGATTGATGTTAAAAAGGGCCTGAAGGTTGCGTTAAAAGTACCAAATACACTTAAAAATTATCCGTGGATAGCTTCTCCCAGCACTGCCGCTGCTGCCTCCATGATGCCTTCTGACATCGTAGGGTGGGGATGGATGCTTGTCATCAGGTCATGAGCCGTGGCCCCCATCTTCCTGGCTGTCACCAGTGATGAGATCATCTCGGTGACGTTCATTCCTATCAGGTGACCGCCAATCAGTTTGTAGTCAGAAGCATTGAACACAAGCTTGACGAAACCTTCGCGGGCGCCGGCAGCGCTGGCCTTGCCCGAAGCCATGAACATGAACTTGCCTGTTTTTGTCTCAATGCCTGCCGCCTTCGCAGCCTCCTCTGTCATGCCGCACGATGCCACCTCCGGGGTGGTATATGTGCAGCCCGGGATATTGCTATAGTCAACCGGATCAGGATTATGGCCCGCAATCTTCTCAACACAGACTATGGCTTCGGCAGAGGCTACATGCGCCAGCGCAGGACCCGGGACAATGTCGCCAATGGCATATACGCCGCTCACCGAGGTGCTGTAAAACTCATCAACCACAATCCTGCCCCTGTCGGTCTTAACCCCGGCTTCTTCAAGGCCGATACCCTCTATGTTCGGCGTTATGCCAACAGCAGAGAGAACGATGTCGGTCTCCACTGTCTCTTCGCCTTTAGGCGTTTTAATTGTCACAATGCATTTCTCTCCGGATGTGTCAACCTTCTCCACTGTAGAGTTGACCATGATCTTCATCTTTGCCTTCTTAAACGATCGTTCCAGCGTGCGTGACACTTCCTCATCCTCTGCCGGCAGTACTCGCGGCATGAACTCCACCAGTATCACCTCGGTGCCCATCGACCTGTAGAAGCCTGCGAACTCACTCCCTATGGCTCCTGAGCCCACCACCACCATTGATGCGGGCAGTTCAGGCAGAGTCATCGCTTCACGGTAGCCAATAATCTTTTTGCCATCCTGCCGGAGGTTCGGCAGCTCTCTTGACCTGGCTCCTGTTGCTATGATAATATGTTTTGCATTGTATGTCTCCTTCGTGCCGTCGGCTGCCTCCACCTCCACGGTGCCGGCGCCCTTCAAACGTCCGAATCCGCTGATAACCGGTATGTTATACTTCCTGAACAGGTACTGCACCCCCTTGCTCATGGCCTCAGCCACCCCACGGCTGCGGGCTATCACCGCCCCAAAATCCGGCGCCGGCGCCTCTCCGGCATTAATGCCGTAGTCGGCAGCATGACGCGCATAGTCAAGCACCTGCGCACTCTTGAGCAGCGCCTTCGTAGGGATACATCCCCAGTTGAGGCAGATGCCCCCCGTCTCGGCTTTCTCAACCACCGCCACCTTCATCCCGAGCTGCGATGCCCTTACTGCAGCCACGTACCCGCCAGGGCCGCTGCCAATGATTATCAGATCATATTCATTCATATAGTAGTCTTTTTAAGTTTGTCAATGTTGCTGCTCTTCTGCAGGCTGCGGATGGCACGGGCCACCAGCCAGAATAACACCAGCACCGCAACTATTGTTGCGCCAGTGGGCAGATTGGTGAACCATGATATGGCAAACCCGGCGCTTATACCCACAAAGCTGACCACCGTGGAGAGCACGATGATCCGCAGGTACCGGCGCGTGAAGAGCATTACTATATTTGCCGGTATGGTGAGCAGTGCAATGATCATTATCACCCCTGCCATCCTTATATTAAGAACTATAGCCAGGCCCGTCAGCCCCACCGAGATGTACCTGAAGAGGTCAACGTGCCTGGTAAAGGTGCGGGCATAGTTCTCGTCAAAGGAGATATAGAGCAGGGTCCTGTAGAATAATGCAGTGTAGATAATCAGCACCACTGAGATTATCCCCAGCGCTATCAGGTCGCCGTCAGTGACGGTCAGGATGCTCCCGAAAAGGTAACTCATCAGGTTTGGCGCATATCCCGGGGTCAGGTAGATAAAGATTATACCCACCGCCATGCCCAGGGCCCAGAGTATCCCAATGGCGCTATCCTCGCGCATCTTGCCTCGTGCCGACATATATTCCATTCCCAGGGCCGATCCGAGTCCGAAGACTGCAGCCCCTACCACCGGGTTCATCCCGAGGTAGTATCCAAGGCCTATTCCTCCAAAGGAGGCATGGGTCACTCCGCCGCTCAGGAATACAAGTCTTTTTGAGACAATGTAGGTCCCCGCAAGCCCCGCCGTGATGCTGGCAAAGAGCGCCCCGAGCAGTGATCTGACAACGAACGAGTATTCAAAGAGGTTTTCCATCATTCATGTTTATGGAGTACTACATGCGGCACATCACCGTGGGTGACAAGCTGTATCGGGCATCCGTACATGCGCAGATCTTCCTGGGTTATCTTGCTGTGCGGGTGATAGAACACCTTTTCACTGACACAGACAAATGACTTCACCCATGCTGAGATGGTGCCAACGTCATGCGAGACCATCATTATTGTCATCCTGCCGTTGAGCATCCTCAGCTTTTCATAGAAGTCGGCTTCAAATGATGAATCAACAAATGTTGCAGGCTCATCAAGCAGCAGCAGCCGTGGCGACCCCGAAACCGCCCTGGCAAGATAAACGCGTTGCAGCTGACCGCCTGACAGCTCATTGAGAGCCTGGTGTGCCATAGGCGTCAGCCCCAGCTCGTCCATCACCTCCGCGGCCCTTTTTTTTTCTGAGCGGCTCATGCGGCCCATGGCCCCTTTGTTGTGCATCATCCCTGACAGCACCACATCTTCCACCGTCACCGGGAAGAGGGTATCGCCCTGCGCTACCTGTGGCATATATCCTATCTGGTTCATTTTCAAATTCCCAGGTGAATAATCAACTCTTCCTGAGAGTGGTTGCAGCAATCCAAGTATCACCTTCAGGAGGGTGGTCTTGCCCCCGCCGTTGGGCCCGATGATGCCAATGAAGTCGTTCTCCTCAACTGCCATGGTCACATCGCGCAGGACGATCTTTTCTTCGTATCCTGCGGTGACTGAATCTATGGTGAATAATATGCTCATGTTACAATTTGCGATTTGCGATCTGCGATTTGGGAATCACGCGTTTTTACCTGATATACAATTCTTTATGCTCTACGAGCATCTTGTTGGGTTATAATTTGATCTACAATTCTTAAGGCTCTACGAGCCTTCATTGTATTTCTGCTGCCGACTGCCTGATCTACAATTCTTAAGGCTCTACGAGCCTTCATTGTATTTCTGCTGCCGACTGCCGACTGCCTGATCTACAATTCTTGATGGCCTACGGCCATCTGTCATTGCTAGTCAACACTATTGCCTACTGCCGACTGCCGACTGCCGACTGCCGACTGCCGACTGCCGACTGCCTGATCTACAATTCTTGATGGCCTACGGCCATCTGTCATTGCTAGTCAACACTATTGCCGACTGCCTACTGCCAACTGCCTACTGCCGACTGCCGACTGCCGACTGCCGACTGGTACTGCCTACTGCCAACTGCCTACTGCCGACTGCCGACTGCCTGATCTACAATTCTTGATGGCCTACGGCCATCTGTCATTGCTAGTCAACACTATTGCCTACTGCCTACTGCCTACTGCCTACTGCCTACTGCCGACTGCCGACTGCCAACTGCCTACTGCCTCAGCTACCTCCATAACAGCTGCCGGCCAGTCAGGGTTCATCGGGTTGATGACGACAAGCCTGGCGCCGGTCTCACGCGAGAGGGACTCAGCGTTGCGCACATCATACTCTGCCTGAATGAAGATAGTCTTTATTTTCTTATCCCGGGCCAGATCAATCAGCTCTTTCATCCGGGCCGGAGAGGGATTCTTGCCATCATCCTCGAACGAGACCTGTTCAAAGCCGTAATCGCGGCCCATGTATGCCAGCGCCGGGTGGTAGATCAATACTGTTCCCTGTGGGTTGGAGGCCAGAGCATCGCGAAGGAGTGAGTCCGCCTCGGATATTTTCCTGTTCACAGCAACAAGGTTGGTAGTATATTTTACCGAAGAGTCGGGATTGAGCTCAACCAGGAAATCCCGAATGTCCTGTGCCATTATCCCCGCAGCCACCGGCGACATCCAGTAGTGCGGGTCCGCACCCCCATGATCGTGATCATGACCCTCTTTGTCCGCATCGTGATGTTCAGCATCTTCCTCCCCTCCGACCTTCAGACCTTCAGACCTCAGACCTTCAGACCTCAGACCTTCATCCCCTATCAACTGAATATTCCTGGAGAGGTCCAGCACCTTCATCCCGGGATTAACCTGCATGAAGCGGCCCATCCAGGCATGTTCAAAGGTAAGTTGTCCGTTCATGATGAAGGCTTCAGAGCCTGTCAGTTTACTTATCTGAGCTGGTAGCGGCTCCCAGATATGGTGATCTGCTCCGGGAGGCAGAAGCACATTGACATTGAAATCGTCACCTCCTATCTGTTCCACAAACCACGCAAATGGAGGGATGGTCA
>JAAZBN010000070.1 GCA_012513795.1 Bacteroidales bacterium
ATAATCCCGTGCACGTGTGGCCATCTCCAGGTATGCCTGATCCCCGAGCCTGGCATATGCCGCCGAGAAGCTCCAGAGGATGCGGGCATTGAGTATCCCGCCTTTGGGAGCATCGGTAATGGTCTTTTCACGTCCGTCTATCCTGCCATAAAAGCCGCCTCTCTGAAAGTCAGGCATCCTGTTGATCCACCATGGCAGAATATTCTCAGCCAGCTCCGTCCCGGCCCTTTCCTTCATCCACTTCAGAATCATGGCATTGTCAGTTGTCATTGCCCCGCCAGGTATTGCCTGTTCCTGTCAATAATTGCATTCAACGTTTTTACTGATTCCGCAGAGCGAAGCCTGTCGGCCGGGGTATTCATGCAGTAATCTGCCAGCCGGTCTACAGAGGAAACAGCAACGTGCATCCGTGTGTCAGACGAGGCATAATAGATAAAGACTGTTCCGTCTTCATCAGCTATCCATCCGTTTGAGAAGAGCACGTTGGAAACGTCGCCAATTCGTTCCTCATCCACCGGGGCCATGAGATAGCCTCCCGGTTCGGCTATCATCTCCGAGGGATCATCCAGTGCCGTCATATAGAGATACAGTACATAACGCAGTCCGGCAGCGCATCCTCTGACACCGTGAGCCAGGTGCAGCCATCCTGCAGGAGTCTTGATGGGATGTGGTCCCTCGCCATTCTTCAGTTCCTTGATAGTATGGTAATATCTGTGATTGATAATCTTCTCGGTGCCCGGTTCAATAACAGCATGTGCTATATCCTTCACCAGTGCCCAGCCTATCCCTCCGCCGCTGCCGGCATCAATGAAGCCGTCCTGTGGGCGGGTATAGAGAGCATACATGCCGTTGACAAACTCCGGATGGAGGACCACATTGCGTTGCTGGCTGGCGGAGACGAGATCAGGAAGCCGCTCCCATGTCACCAGGTCATGCGTGCGGGCGATGCCGGCAGCGGCCACAGCGGATGAGAGATCTCCCGGGGCAGCGTCAGGGTCTTTCCTCTCGGTGCAAAACACCCCGTATATCCATCCGTCCTCATGCCTGGTCAACCTCATATCGTAAACGTTGATGTCAGGATCATCTGTCTCAGGCATGGTCACGGGGTAATCGCGGAAACGGAAGTTATCCACTCCATTGGGACTCTCGGCAATGGCGAAGAACGACTTCCTGTCGTAACCCTCAACCCTAACTGCAAGCAGATATTTGCCGTCAAGCTTCATGGCGCCGGCATTGAATGCAGCATTGATACCAAACCGTTCCATCAGGTTCGGGTTGGTGTCCGGGTTAAGGTCATACCTCCATGACAGCGGTGTGTGTGCTGCCGTAAGGACAGGATATTCATATCTCTCAAAGATGCCGTTCCCTGTTGTGACCTTGCGGTTAGTCCGGGTGATCAGTTCTTCATGATCTGCGGTGAGCTTCCCCAAACGTATTTTGAAATTGTCCATTCTGTTTTAAAGGTTATTCCCTGTTATAAATATCAAGAGCCGTTATATCCTTCTGAAAAAGGGTCTCCGGCAGGTTACGGAAACTTATAAAATCCGCCGCACTGACATGGTCAGGATGAGGTGCGTAGAAGTGTCCCGGCCGGTTATGAGCGTTGCGCCAGACAAGGGCATAGGATATACGGTGATCTTTGATGGCCGGCCAGAGAGCTGTGGTCCACCATGCAGAGTCAGGGATACCTTCATATCCTGCCTCGGTCAGCGCTGCCAGCTTGCCTTGACCGGAAGCAGCCTCAGTAACAATTTCGAGAACCCTGCTGACATTTTCAGTGAATGAGCTGTTGCCGGCATCAGGCATCTGGTAATAATCAAAGCCCATGAGATCAACATAGTCGTTACCCGGATAACGCTCAAGGTATTGTTCCGTGTTTTCAATATCGCCTCCGCTTGAGTAGGCGAAGAGCAGGTTGTGAATGTTCTTTTCGTTGCAGAGGTAATCGAATGTGAATCTCCACAGTGCAATAAACTCATCGGTATTACAGAGCTTCTGCCCCCACCAGAACCAGCTGCCGGTATGTTCATGCCAGGGACGGAAGATGACCGGTATGGCCACACCCTGGTCATCCCTTAGTGAGCCGAGGAACTCTGCCAGGTTGTCCAGCCATGCCCTGAACTCATCATGTTTTTCCCCTCCCGGCAAGACCGAGGCCACAACCTTATCAGAGGATATATCCCATGAGTTACCACCGGTAAGCGGATTGTCAACGTGCCAGCTTAAGGTTATCACACCCCCTCGTTCCCATATCTGCCGCACAAATGTTTTCATATGGTCAAATGGCACAGAATCAAGGTTCACCGGTGAGCGGTGCTCAATATCGCCCAGGTCCATGCCATAAACAGCAGGGTAATCGCCGGAAACTCTCCTGACATCTGACTCGCCATCGGGGTATACCCATCCTATTCCGTAGGAGAGGTCATCCTGGTGGCCGAACATTATTCCCTCCCCGGCAGCGTGTTTAAGTCCGGCAAGCATGCTGACAGTCTCCTGCGTGGCCGACTGATCAGCAGTGTCTTTCTTCCTGCTCTCCCCTGTGTTACAGGCTGTCACAAGCATCAGTACAATAGCCACAATCACTGTTTTGTGCATGATACGGTCATTTATTGATCACCTCCCTGAGGCGGTGGTTGTGTGCTGAGATCAGTTCAATAGTTGAATCGGTATCAAAGACTGAATTAAGTCCCTGTTCTTCCTGCGGCGGATCACCCAGGTAGTCATCGCCCGGCAGCCAGTGTATCCGTCCTTCGGCAGCCCTGCCCTCGCCAGAGTATGCCCAGATGTTGCATCCGGCCAGTGGGCCGCGCCTGCCGGCATGATCCAGCACCTGGCTGAAGGCATTTTGATAGAAAGCATCGCGCGAGCCAGTTGTTTCCAGTGGCGAGAACCCGTGTTGATCGCGTGGCAGCCCGAACTCCTCCAGCACTATCGGCTTGTTGAGCCGCTCAGCCACCTCAAGGTGGTCATTTATATACTGATTGGTCTTGACAAGAGACGAATCGAGGGTCCCCGCGATATCAGCAATATCGAGCCAGCCCCAGTTCTTTGGCCATATATGCATCACCAGGTAATCAATGTTCGGGTCTGCGTGGATACGCTCAAAAACATCCATCTGCTGTTCGCACCCATGCCGTCCTTCTGTTCCTGTGGTGACCAGGTGGTTCACGTCGAGCTCCTGAAGAAGACCGGCAATACGGGCTATCATGGCCTCAAAGGCCGGTATGTTCTCGTCAGAGAATGCACGGGGTTCATTGGCTATCTCCCAGGTCATGATTGCAGGGTCATCGGTATATTTTATACCGGTATAGCTGTTTGTCCGCCCGAGAATGAACCTGATGAACTCCTCAAACTGGCTTATACATGGCTCGCAGGTGTTGAACTGCCCTGAGAAAGCCATGAACTGTGGCCATGTGTGTGGGGGCACATTGGGGTTGGGTATGGGGCCATAGCCATTCCAGCTGAGGTATTGAGAGAATCCCCCGCTCCAGTCCCAGGCATTGTTGAGAAAAAGGATGGCATGCATCCCCCTCCTTCCCATCTCGGCCATCAGGAAATCAAGCCCGTCAAGCATCTCCCGGCTATACTCTCCGGGAGCAACCTGCAGCGCAGGGGTAACACGATAAGGTTCATTGTCAGGCCCTTCAGGACCGACCATCACCCTCAGGTTAGTGATACCGATACTTTTCATATGGTCAAGCTCCCTGAGCAGTCGCTCCCTGTCGCCATACCTGCCTTCAGTGCCGAGTATGGCTCCGTACCAGTAATTGGCGCCTATGAAGTAATAGGGTTCACCGGCCAGGCTGAAAATTCCATCCTCAACGGTTACATAATCATATTTCTGACTGCCTCCGCAGCCAGTAAGGGCCAGTATCAGCAGCAGGCCCTGAATAAGCTTTACCTTCATGCGGTTCCGTATGATCTTGATCAAAATTAAGCAATCACCCCCGCTGAGAAGTAATACCATTCTTTTAAATAATGATACTTTAATGCTATGATAGACCGGGCATTGCATAATCTGCTCCCTGAACCAATACATTTTTAGCTAACTCCCGCAACAGATTCCGCTCCATTAAAATATGCAACGTGTCATATCTTTGAAATAGTTGATGTTACCAGACATTAAGTATCAGACAACGGATCGTATAATTTTAGCAGCAATTTTATATCTTTGATTGTTTGTAACAATTAGAACCTATCCATGCACGACAGTATCCTCAGGGAGATCACACCCCTAACCCAATCTGACTGTTTCACATATTTTTACAGGGCGAAGTCGGAGTTCGACTTTCCTCTTCACTACCATGATGAGATTGAGCTCAATTTCATCCGTAATGCGAAGGGTGCGAAGCGCATCATTGGTGATCATGTGGAGGAGATAGGAGACCTGGAGCTGGCGCTCGTGGGACCAGGGCTGCCTCACGGATGGTTTGGCACAGGCTTCGCTCCCAACCAGGTAGAGGAGATTACCATCCAGTTCCACAAGGACTTTTTTGATGAGAAGTTCCTGCAGAAGAACCAGCTTAACTTCATCCGTAACATGCTCCGTATGTCACTCAGGGGTATACTCTTTACTCCGGAGACGACAGCCCGTCTCGAGCCGCGCATAGTCAGCCTGGGCAAGAAGCAGGGATTTGACTCGGTGCTGGAGCTGATGAGTATTCTTCATGATCTCTCCATCTCACGTGACTACCGTGTGCTTTCCGATTCAGGGTTCAGTGATGATGAGATCTTTACCTACAACAGCAGGCGGATAGAGAAAGTGATGGAGTTCATTCACGGTTCCTTTGACAGGCAGATCACCCTTGGCGAGGCAGCCCGCATTGCCAGCATGACAGAGTCAGCCTTCAGCCGTTTCTTCAAGCTCAGGACTGGTATGACCTTCATAGACTGTGTTACAGAGGTGAGGCTTGGGCATGCCTCCAGAATGCTTATCTCAACAACCAAGACAATAGCTGAGATAGCCTATTCATGTGGCTTCAACAACATCTCCAACTTCAACCGTGTCTTCAGGAGGAAGAAGGGCTGCACTCCGCGTGAGCTAAGGGAGAGTTATGACCAGGGTACCAGGGTGTTTATCTGACCTCCGGCAAGAGGCAGTTACCTTCTGCCGATGCTGACATTCATACATGACCTGATCCCCGGGCCTCTCCGCAGTACTTAACAGTCATTCACCTGACGCGGATGACACATGTTGCATCCTGCATGCCGTCAGCCGAGGCCGTAAGCTTGATCTCTCCTTTTTCCTTGCCGGCCTTCACCACCACAAGGCATTTGCTATTGTAAGCCTTACGGTAATCAGCCTTGAAGGGTTCCATGCTGGTCTGGCTTCCGTTGTCAACACCGGCGATGATCCCCGGTCCTTCAACTGAAAAATTGACCATATTATCGGCATGCGGTACCGGGTTGTTGTTCTCATCAACCACCGTGACGGTAATGAATGATAGATCGGTGCCGTCAGCCCTTATGTCGCTTCTGTCAGGTGCCAGCATCAGAGCCGCCGGTTCACCGGCAGTGTGTATCTCACGTCTCATTATCTCCGTGCCGTTCCTGTAACCCACTGCCAGCAGTGCGCCCTCTTCAAAAGGCACTCTCCAGACAAGGTTAAAGTCGTTCTCACCCCTACTCTGCCGCCCCAGTGTATTGCCGTTAAGGAAGAGCTCTGCCTCGTCACAGTTGGTGAATGCCCATACATCCACTGTCTGTCCGGGATTCCAGTTCCAGTGGGGAAAGAGGTGCAGTACATCCTTATCGGTCCATTCACTCTGATAGAAATAGTAAACATCTTTGGGGAACCCGGCAAGGTCTATTATGCCGAAGTATGAGCTGCGTGCCGGCCACCAGTATGGGGTGGGTTCTCCCAGATAGTCGAAACCGGTCCATATATACATGCCCGTCAGGTAAGCGTTGTTCTTTATCAGCCTCCAGCTGTCGCGATGGGTTGTGCCCCAGGGGGCAGAGCAGTTATCATAGGCCGAGCAGGTAAGGTCGGCATTGCCATCCCTGAAGGGTTGATCCCACCGCGCCGGCCATCGGCGAACAATATCAGAAGGCATATCATAGCTGCCCCTGGTGGCAAGAGCCGATGTGGTTTCCGTTCCGATAAACTTACCTTCGGGGAATGTCTGCGGGAAGCGGGTCCAGAGCGTATCACGGTAATTGAATCCTATAAGGTCAAGGGCGCCTGAGGCGATGACGGGATTATGTGGTGCAGGATCATTGCATGCTGCTGTCACGGGCCTGGTATCATCCATTGAGCGGACGAAATCCGCCAGTTCGGTGGCAATGGCCTCACCGCTGCCATCCCTCTCCCACTGTTCCATCACCTCGTTGCCTATGCTCCAGATGAAGACCGACGGGTGGTTGCGGTCACGCAGTACCATGGCCTCCAGGTCTTTCAGATGCCACTCATCAAAGTCGAGGCTGTAATCATAATCAGTTTTCTTAACCTTCCAGATATCAAAAGCCTCATCCATGACTATAAAACCCATCCTGTCACACAGGTCAAGCAGTTCCGGTGCCGGAGGGTTATGTGATGTGCGTATGCCGTTACAGCCCATCTCCCTGAGTATCTCAAGCTGTCTCTCTATGGCCCGTGTATTGACGGCTGCCCCCAGGCAACCCAGGTCGTGATGATTGCATACACCCTTAATAATGACGGGTTCGCCGTTAAGGACAAATCCCTTATCAGCATCAAATTCAAACGATCTTATGCCCGTCACCGTCTCATACCTGTCAGCCACCAACTGCCCCGATCTTATGGTAGTAACAACCCTGTAGAGAGAAGGGTTCTCCAGTGACCAGAGGCTGGGATTGTCAACTGTCAGCTCCTGGGTTACGGTGGCGCCCTCGATGATGATTTCCACCTGACCGGTTTCGGCTCTTGCCACCTTCCTGTTGTCAGCATCATAGACCACCGTCTCAAGCCGTACATCAGCCCTTGATCCGGAGCTGTTCCTTATCTGTGTGGTCACCATCAGCAGAGCCTCCTCCGTGTTGACGACAGGCGTTGTCACGTAAGTGCCCCAGTGATCAACCGCAATCTTACCGGTGGTAGTAAGCCATACGTTCCTATAGATACCCGACCCTGTGTACCAGCGTGAGTTGGGCTGCGCTGAGTTATCAACCTTAACGGCAATGACATTGTCTTCTTCCCCGTATTTGAGGAAGGGGGTCAGATCATACCTGAAGGAGCTGTACCCATAAGGCCTTTTGCCAAGATGGTTGCCATTGATCCACACCTCGCTGTTTCGATAGACACCATCGAAAGAGATATAGGTCATCTTCTCTTTATCTGCCTTGCTGACCCTGAAGGTTTTGCGGTACCATCCTATACCTCCCGGCAGTGCTCCGCCACCGGGTGATGCAGGATGACTCTCACTGAATTCACCCTCAATGCTCCAGTCATGCGGCAGATTCATGACCCGCCATCCGCTGTCATCAAAAGAGGGCTGCCAGGCATCATCGTCTGCAGCCAGGGCAAACTTCCATCCCTCGTTAAAACTTACGTGGGTACGTGGTTCAGGCCGGCTGCAGCCTGACAGAATAACTGACAGTGCAATAACTGCCATCAAGCTTGAAATTGTTGTTCTTCCCTCCATAACTGTTTGTTTATGTTATTCCAATCCCAGTCTCTTTCTTATCCAGTCCATCTTGGCATTATAGAAATTGTCAGGCAGCCCGTGGCCAGCAGAAGGATAAACGATATACTTCTTCTCTGCAGTCACAAGGTTATAGGCGGCAAAGTTGATATGCGGCGGACAGACCTCATCCATCAGGCCCACTCCCATTATCAAAGGCGCCTTTATCATATGAGCAAGATTCTTTATATCAAAGTAGCTGAGCGTATAGTAAGCCTGATCCCATGTAAGCGCCTTCTTATGTTCAACAAGTTCAACAAACTCATTACCAGGCCAGTTTGCAACCCGGAAATAATCCCTGAAATCTGAGAGGAAGGGCACCTGTGGTGCGCAAACTGCAATCCTGTCATTTGCCAGGGCTGCAGTGGCGAAGGTGAGGGCACCTCCCTGGCTTGCTCCCTCCACTGCTATTCGTGAGGCATCCACCTCCGGCCTCGAGCAGAGGAAGTCAACAGCCCTGACACAGTCCATGTAAGCCCCGCGATAGATATACTTCTCCTTGTCTTCAAGGTTAGTAAGTATATATCCGGGAAAACCCGGATTAACGTCATCAGTGCTGTTGCCGTGACCCCTGATATTGAGACCGAAACCGATGACGTCATCACCATAGTTGACATATGAAGGCACCATTACCGAGCTGTACCCCTGAACCTGCATTATGGCAGGATAGCGGCCGGGCTTCACGGGCACCCTGTACCATCCCCTGATGAGGGCAT
>JAAZBN010000071.1 GCA_012513795.1 Bacteroidales bacterium
AACTCAATGCATATCACCAGTTCCGTCTTCATCAATGACGACGAGAGCGGGCTCCATCATGATTTTGAGATATGGCTTGAGAAGCTGGCACCGGAGAAGCCTCACTCACAATACAGGCATAACGGTTTTGAGGACAACGCTGATGCCCATATGAAACGCCAGCTCATGGGCCGCGAAGTGGTTGTAGCCGTCACCAACGGCAGGCTCGACTTCGGCACCTGGGAACAGATATTCTACGGAGAGTATGACGGCATGCGCCGGAAAAGAATACTGGTAAAGATCATTGGTGAGTAGTACTGCCGGAGTACCGGCAGACCAGCTGATTCAATCCGCGTATTTCGATCTCCACTCCCGGATAACCTTCGTTTGCCTGGGCACAAGGTAAAGTGTTGATGCACACTTCCCGATAACATAGGCTATGGAAGCTGCCACAACACCTGCCATGCCAATGAAGACCACGCATACCAGTAATACAACAATGATTGTGACCAACTCCACTGCGGTAGCCTTTGAAATGGGGCCCGTGGTGCCGTGAACCACCAGCAGCGACCTCTGGAAGTTGAGCAGCACCGTCAGCGCTGGCAGAAGAATCATTATCTGAAGAGGCAGGTATGAGAGATCAGCAAGCTCTTTGCTCAGTCCTGATACATCTATGAACCACAGGTCGGCAAGAGGAGTGAATGCCAGCAGCGAGACCAGCACCGTCACAACTATGCCAAGATATACCGCATAGTTTCTCAGCAGCCTGTAGTTCTGCCGCTGCCTGCCAATCAGCGCTATGTTGACCTCCTGGTAAGACAATCCAAGGCTCCTGAAAACAAAGACCAGTGAACTGACAACAGGCAATACGGCCAGTGACTCCACAGGCATGTAGCTCCTCCCCATGAAGAAGGTTACAAAGGGATGAACCCCGAGGGAGAGTATGGAGGTCAGTGCCAGCGGGTAATAGAACCGTGTGATTGACCGAAGCCCCAGATGACCATTCTCCATGTCTTCGGTAGTAATCAGTTTCTTCACGGCTCCCGATGCCATCATCCTGGTGGCTATGGCTTCGGCCAGAACAGCTATTGACATGGCTCCGGCCCCGACATATGCACCCTTTATCCCGGTATTGTACAATATCAATCCTGCAACAACAATGACAGAGATCCGTACCATGGTTCCGTATGTTACCCTGCGCGTCAGGTTATTCCGTATGAGAATGCCCTGGTAAAACCTCCGGTAACCGATAGATGCAGCCCATGGCAGAAATATCAGCAGTGCGGTGTGCGCTATCCGGGCCACCTCCTCAGGCACCCCCATGAGCCTGATTACTATGAAGTTGAAGACCGGAGGTATCAGCATGATGAGCTGAATGCCTGTCACGCCAAAATTCAATATGTCAGTGAAGCGTTTGAGCTTTTTGTATGAATGGTGCCCGGTAACAAGTGCCGTGGAGGCACTCATCAGCATAATTATCGGCGCCTCAATGATCATTGCAAACGACCCTGCTATGCCGAAGGCGGCAAGGTTGATCTTTGCCGCACCAAGACGCGCAATAAACGAGATGAGAAAAGGCTGCTCGAAGGCCATCATCAGCCAGGTAAGCGCCAGCGGCCCCCAGAAAAGAAATATTTTCCGGTACGTTAGTTTTTCGGTCAGATCCACCTTTTACAGAAAGCGCAAATATAATCAAACCGCACAGAACCTCCGCAGCTCTGCTGCCAACTGAGGACTGCCTGCTGAGAACTACTCCCTGAAAAACCTGTCCGGGAAGTTCACCAGGTACACCTTTTCCGTAGCCCTTGTCAGCGCCGTGTAGAACCATCTCAGGTAATCAATAGTAGGCTCCTGCCGGTTGAACATTCCCTGATCAATGAAAACCCTCTCCCACTGCCCTCCCTGCGACTTGTGACAGGTGACCGCATAGGCAAACTTTATCTGCAGGGCATTATAGTAGGGATCATCTCTTACCGCCTCATATTGCTTCCTCTTGGACCTGATGCCCGGATGGTCAGCCAGAACGGCGAAATAGAGCTCGCGCGACTTCTCTGCGGAGAGCGACGGGGTGGGCATCATCAGAGTGTCAAGCATCACTTTGGCATCAAGCTCGAGCTCCGCGTCACGAAACCACAATGTCATTTCCGCAAAGCGCATCCCGTACATCTCCTCATATCTCCTTATTCTGCGCACCTCGGCTATATCACCGTTGGCAATGAAGGAGGCATTCTCCTCATCCTTCAGCCAGAAATAATTGTTCTTCACCACCATGATGATGTCACCGGCGCTTATCTCCTCCTCACGGAAGAACACGCGGTTGCGTATCCCCTGATTGTACCTGTTGGCAAGGTTATTTGAGTTGACGACAACTATGGCACCGTCAGTACCACACCTGTCGTAGGCTTCAGTCAAACGGTCAATAAGCTCGGTTCCACCGAGACGGTCAATGTCAGTGTAACCATCAAGGACAAGTTCCGGCACCGAGAGGTCGCCATCATTCACCTGCTGCCTTACCGCCGTGGCATTCATCAGGATGCCCGATCCCTCACTCTGCCTGATAACCTGTCGCAACTCAAACATCTCAAGCGCGAAGCCAGTGGTCCTGAGTACATTCTTATCGAGCGCCGGACTGACAACAGACCCTACCGGGGGAAGCTGGGCCACGTCACCAACCAGTATCAGCTTGCAGTCTGTCCCGGAATAGACATACTCAAGCAGATCGTCCAGCAGCCTGCCACTGCCGAACATTGAGCCGTCAACCGATTCGTCAGGTATCATAGAGGCCTCATCAACAATGAAATAGGTATCTCTGTGCAGGTTACGGTCCAGAACAAACTTGCCAACACCGTCAGTGGCCGACTTCTGCCTGTATATTTTCCGATGAATGGTGTAAGCTTCCTTACCGGTATAGGAACGAAGTACTTTTGCAGCTCTGCCTGTTGGTGCCAGCAGAACTGATTTCTGCCTCAGCGTGGTCAGGGTGGAGACCAGTGATGCTATCACGCTTGTCTTGCCGGTGCCTGCATAACCGGTCATCAGGAAAATCACGTCATTGGTGTTCTCCGATACGAATTTGGCCAGCATCCGCATGCAGTCAGACTGATCCTGCGTCGGAAGATATCCAAGGTTTTTGTTGAGTAAATTGTAAATGTTTTCCTGCCTCATTTTATTTTGACAAACCGGATAACAGTCTGCTTTTTTTTTAAATTTGCACAAAGTTATTCAACAATCGATCAGAAAAGATATGAAAACGGCTCTCAACATCGTATTTGCAATCATAATTGTGGTGCTGGCCTATATCCTTGTGGAAAGCATAATGAAGCCCATTCGTTTCAATAAGGAGAAGGATATCAGGGAAGCCGCAATAAAAGAGAGACTTATTGACATCAGGACAGCCCAGGAGGCTTTTAAATCCGTTAAGGGCCGTTATACAGGCAGCTTTGATACCCTGATCACCTTCCTCAAGACCGACTCTCTGCCACTGGTATTCAAAAGAGGATCTCTCACTGACGAGATGATTGCTGAGGGCATCACCTCAGAGAGAGAGGCTGTGAAAAAGGGTCTTATAAGCCGTGACACAAGCTACATAGCCGTCCGTGACTCAGTATTTGACAAAAATTACCCCATTGATCAGCTCAGGTATGTGCCGGGATTGGAAAAGACAGAATTCAAGATGGCTGCCGGCACGGTAATGACCACCTCAATGGTACTAGTTAACGTGTTTGAAGCCTATGTGCTTAACGATGTCTTCCTGGCTGACCTTGACAGACAGCTGGTGGTCAATTACAATGACCAGAGGACGAAAATCACCGGTTTCCCGGGCATGAAGGTGGGTGACATCAGGGTGCCCAATAATAATGCCGGGAACTGGGAGGATTGATGGCCACGTCGCAGATATATCCCCTGGAGCTCATTGATGAGACCCTCGACATAAACGCGACAGACAATTACGATCTTACTATTGAGCTTTCTGATGAGGGTGTCTCCCTGGCAATACTGGACCTTCTCCGGGGTAAGTATGTGATGCTCAGACATTACCCTCTTGAAGAGCCATCAGGTGGCACTCGCCGTAGTTTTTCGGACATCCTGGACACGGATGACTTCCTGAGGAGGAGATACAGGAAAATTTTCATTGTAACACCAACTCTTAATAGCACCCTGGTACCGGCCTCAGTCTATGAACCTGGTCTGCGTGAAGACTATTACCGCTTTAATTTCGGTTCATCGGGTGACGAACATATCTTTTCAAACAGTCTTGCATTCCCTGATGCCGTTGTGCTCTTTGCACCAGAAAAGGAGGCAGCTGAAACCATTGCATCGCGTTGGCGCGACATAACGCCGTTGCATCATTTCAGGCCTCTGCTCACCCATGTGGCAACGGCCTGCCGTTCAAATGAGAACTGTTATGTCCACCTTCACCGGGAAAAGGATTTTGTGACCGTGGTGGTAGCGGAAAAACGCAACCTCACCTTCTGCAACAGCTTCTCCGTCTCCGATCCCCAGGACAGTGCATACTACCTCTTCAGTGTCCTTGACAGGAAAGGTATCAGGCATGACGAAACCATTCATGTCAGCGGATTGGTTGAACCTTACAGCGAGGCACATATAGCCCTGCTCTCCTTTGCCCCGGGAGTGAAATTTGCATCACCTCTGATAAGGCAGAGCTACAGCTATGTCATGAACGAAGTACACCTCCATCGCTGGCTGAACCTCTTCACTGCTGCCTCGTGCGAATAACCGGAGGACAATACAGGGGGCGTCTGATAGAGCCGCCCCCGGGCTTTACGGCCAGGCCAACAACCGACTTCGCCCGTGAGGGCCTGATGAATATTCTTATTAACAGGTATGACTTCCCGGCTTTATCATTGCTTGACCTCTTCGGGGGCACAGGGGCCATAAGCTATGAATTTGCATCCAGGGGAACGGAAGATATTGATATTGTGGAGATTGACAGACGAAACAGCGAGTTCATCAGCAGGACTCTGCGCACCATGGGCCTTACAAAGGCAAGAGTCCACCGTCTGGATGTGCGCCAATGGCTGAAGATATGCCACAAACAGTATGATATAATCTTTGCGGACCCCCCATATGCTCTCCGTTGGCTCCCGGAGCTGCCTGATCTGGTAATAACCTCCGGAGCCGTGCATAACGAAACAATCTTTATCCTTGAACACCCGAAATCATATAATTTCTCCGGTCATCCTTTGCGAGCCGACCACCGGAAATACGGGAATGTCAACTTTTCCTTTTTCATTGCCGACAGTCATCTCGATACCATTAAATGAGCGATAAATAAGATTTCTTAACAAATTTTTGCAATTTTTTTTTCAATCTAAATGCGTCATTCGGATATTTTAGCGGTCTATTGTATTATTAAATCTTCATTAAACAAACTCTAATCATTACAGAACATGAGAAAATTATTGTTAACAAGTCTGATCATCTGTACTCTGGCCCTGTCTGCCTTCGGACAGCAGAAAACAGTCACAGGGACGGTCACGGACATAAGCGACGGCCTCCCTGTTATCGGGGCAACGGTCTTGGTCCAGGGAACATCCATCGGGACAGCCACTGACCTGAACGGAAAATACTCTATTCAGGCAGAACCGGGAAGCACACTTGTCTTCAGGTTTGTGGGCATGAAGTCCCAGTCGATAGTTGTCGGTGACAGGAGTGTTGTAGATGTTACACTGGAGCTTGACGACGTGGGCCTCGATGAGGTTATTGTGGTCGGTTACGGCTCAGCAATCAAGAGAGAACTTACCGGAGCCATCACAAAGGTTGAGACAAAGGGTATTGCTGAAATACCGGTGGCAAGCTTTGAATCAGCCATCCAGGGAAAGACATCCGGTGTCTTCATCGAGCAGGCCAGCGGCAAGCTGGGTGAGACTGTAAAGATGAGAATCCGCGGATCATCATCCGTCTCAGCCAATAACCAGCCGCTCTACGTGGTTGACGGTGTGCCTATCACAGCTGAGAACCTCTCCAACTCGGGCAACCAGCCTACCAGCCCGCTGGCAGATCTGGCCATGACAGACGTAGAGTCAATTCAGATTCTTAAGGATGCATCTGCAGCTGCCATCTATGGCTCAAGAGCCTCCAACGGCGTTGTGATCATCCAGACCAAGAGAGGCAAGGCAGGGGCAACAAAATTTGATGTTCAGTATACTACCGGCATCAGTGAACCCAGCCGCCTGGTTGAATGGCTCAATGCGGATCAATACCTCGAACTATTCAATGAATCAATGGAAAACGTCTCTGTTGACGGACTCGTCTGGGAATGGCTGCCAAAGGAAGATATCTGGGAAATGTATGTCGGATCCACATGGGACGATGGTTATGATACAGACTGGCAGAAGGAAGCATTCCAGAAGGGATCACTGAACAGGATCAATGTATCCGGTTCAGGCGGAACAGAAAAGACCAGGTATTATGCAGGTCTTTCCTACGATGATACCAAGGGTATCCTTCGGGGTAACAATATGAACAAGATGAGCGCAAGGCTCAACCTTGACCAGCAGGCTACTGAAAAATTCAGTTTCGGGATGCAGATGAATGTCATCCGTACCGAGATGGAAAGGGTTCAGAATGACAATGCATTCGCAACCCCGCTGCAACTCGTCGCCCAGTCGCCACTAACCCCGGTCTATGACCCGGAAACAGGAGAACTTAACACGGAAACAATCTACTACAACAGTCTGATTTCCTTGAGGGACGAGACCAACAACCAGACTTCGTTCAGGTCACTGGCCAATATCTATGCAGCATACACCATAGTAAAGGACCTTACCTTCAAGAGTGAGTTCGGGTCAGATATTTATGACCTTCGCGAAAGGAACTTCTGGGGAAGGAAGACCATCACCGGCGGTCCGGCCGGCGAGGCTCAGAACCGCTCGGTAAGGGTTGTCAATTACAACTGGGAAAACTACCTTACATATATCAAGACACTGGGAGTGCACCACCTTAACCTGGTAGGAGGCATGTCATACCAGCAGTCGAACAGCATCGGCTCTGACATCTTTGGCAAGGGATTCCCCACAGATGATTTCACCAATATTGACAATGCTGCAGAAGTAACCACTTACGGCGGCTGGGAGGAGGCAACATCCTACCTGTCATACTTTGCACGTGCAAACTACAAAATCAATGAAAAGTACTTCTTCACCCTCAGTGGCCGTGTTGACGGCTCTTCAAGGTTCGGCGTGGATAACCGCTTCGGGTTCTTCCCTGCCGGATCAGCAGGATGGATCATATCTCAGGAGGATTTCATGGCAGAGGTAAAGGATGTACTTAGTTATCTGAAGG
Source organism: Bacteroidales bacterium (assembly GCA_012513795.1). Taxonomy (GTDB): domain Bacteria; phylum Bacteroidota; class Bacteroidia; order Bacteroidales; family VadinHA17; genus SR-FBR-E99. The sequence goes on from JAAZBN010000071.1 coordinate 7,285, forward strand.
TAAGAGCCAGTTACGGCGTTACCGGAAACTCGGGAATCCCTGACTTTGCACACCTTGCGCTCTATTCATCTGTAAATTATGCCGGACGTACAGGAATTGAGTCAATTCAGCTACCGAGCAGTGAACTTGGATGGGAAAACACCGCTCAGCTTGACCTTGGTGTTGATTTCGGATTCTTTAACAACAGGATTACCGGTGAGTTCGACTGGTATCAGAAGAGAACCTCTGACCTGCTCCTATACAGAACTCTACCTGCAACATCAGGCCATGAAGGTATTTGGAACAATGTAGGAGAACTGGAAAACCGCGGGATAGAATTCGCACTCCATTCAAATAACCTGTCAGGTAAATTCATATGGACAACAGACTTCAACATGGCATTCAATAAGAACACTATTATTGATATTAACGGCCCTGAGATTACTCCCAATGGCATAAATTATGTAATTGAAGGTCAGCCTATTGGTGTTTTCAAGATTGTCAAATATGCCGGTGTTGACCCCGATAACGGTGATGCACTCTATTATATCAGCTCAGACAGCGATGAGACAACCAACAACTACAACCTCGCTGAAAAGCAGATAGTCGGGTCACCAAATCCTGATTTTACAGGTGGTTTCAACAACTACTTCGAATACGCAGGCCTTGACCTCAACGTGCTCATCAGCTTTGTCTACGGGAATGAGATCTACAACGGTGCAGGTGTCTATCAGTCTGCTAACGGCGATTGGTTTGACAACCAGACAGCTGACCAGATGAACAGGTGGCAGAATGTCGGTGACATCACCGATGTGCCCCAGGCACGCCTTGGCTATGGCAACGGCACAAAGGAGTCAAGCCGCTATCTGTCTGACGGTTCGTATGTCCGATTCAGAAATGTAAACCTGGGGTATACCCTTCCGAAAAGTCTAACTTCACGTATGAAGATGTCATCAGTAAGGGTGTATCTGGGAGTTCAGAATCTCTATACTCTGACAAACTACAAGGGATGGGACCCGGAAGTCAACTGGGTCGGTGCCGGACGTTCAACTCAGAACAACAATATTATCCAGGGATATGATTTCTATACTGCTCCGCAGGCAAGGACCTATACTCTTGGTATAAATCTCTCATTCTAACGCTAAATACCAATAGTCATGAAAAATATAACAAGCAAATACAAATTCTGGATCTTGATTGTTCCGGTATTGGCTATGCTGGCCTCCTGCACGGAGAAGCTTGAGATAAAGCCGAAACAGTCAATCAATGCAGATCTGGCCCTGACGACTTCTGATAATATTAAAGCCGCCATGGTAGGGGCATACTCGCAGGCCAGCAATGACGGCATATTTGGATCCTACTTCAATGAGTACAGTGAGCTTTATGCTGCCACCAATGATATGAGGTTCATGGGTACATATCAGCAGCCCAGGGAATTCTACAACAAGGAAGCCACAACAACGAATAGTTACGTTGAAACAACATGGATTCAGGCTTATGAACTTATAAACACCTGCAACACTTTGCTTCAGGATGAGGTTCTTGCCGTACTCGATGAAGGTGATATTGACATTGTAAAGGGCGAGGCTCTGTTCCTGAGAGGCTGGATCATCTTTGAGATGACCAGGCTGTTTGGTCTTCCTTATGAGCCTGGCCAGCCTAACAATCAGCCTGGTATCCCGCTGGTTCTCACACCTACTTCTGTTGTTTCGGATGCTGTCCCGGTAGCCAGAAACACGGTTGAACAGTGCTACACCCAGGCAGAAGATGATCTGACAATGGCACGCGATCTTCTCCCTGCCATGAATGGCGTTTACGGATCATCATTATCAGCAAGCGCAGTTCTCGCAAGGCTCTATCTTCAAATGGGGAATTACCCACTGGCAGCCGCTGAAGCCAGCAGGGTAATCGAAAGCGGTAACTTTGCCCTGGCAGCTACACCCATGAAGGCTTTCAATAACCCCGAGAACTCAGTCGAGGATATCTTTGCAATTCAGAAAAATATAAATTCATCTATAGGATGGCTGACCGTTATGTATGGATCACTTGCCGGAGCCGGAAGAGGTGATTATGAGATCCAGCAGGTATTCCTTGACAGATTTGATCCGTCAGACCTCCGTGGAGCGCTCCAGGAAGACACACAGGATGGCTATACAATCGACGATATAACCATGATGTATTACATAGGTGTCGGTACTATCCTGAACTATGGTGGCATCAACACTGCAAAGTGGGGCGACTACTACAGGAATATTCCTCTCATCAGGCTGGCCGAGATGTATCTCATCAGGGCTGAGGCTAACTTTGAAGACCCGGGTACTGACATAGGTCCGAACACCCCGACGGAGGATATTAATGTCATACGCGTCAGAGCCCATGCACCTCATTATACTGGAGATGTCACACGTGAACAGATCAGGGAAGAGAGGTATCTCGAGCTCTGCTGGGAAGGGCATCGTCTGCATGACCTGAAAAGGTGGAAGCAGAACATTGGCGGATTCGCATACAATGCAGGCAACCTGATACTACCCATCCCGTTCCGCGAGATGGAGGTTAATGACCTTCTCGAACAGAACCCATGGTATTCAGCAGGCAAGTAACAGGTTTACGTTAAGATTGAACCAGGAGGGAGGTTAATGCTTCCCTCCTTTTTTATTTTTAACTGAAGACAGGATTTTACGGAAGCATTCTTCATTCAGCGAAACAGGTGATAAAGTACTGCATCCCTGCACTAGGTGAGAGCTCAAAATATATTTACACAAAATATTTTGAGGAATGAAAAATTGAATTAATTTTGCCTCGCTTTTGGTGCGGTAGTTCAGTTTGGTTAGAATACCGGCCTGTCACGCCGGGGGTCGCGGGTTCGAGTCCCGTCCGCACCGCAAAGAAAAAAGATAAACCGCTGATTTTCAGCGGTTTTTTTATTTGAAAATAAAGACTTGTACAACAGTTGTACAATTTGCCTTCCAAAAACATCACTTTACGGGCGTTTCGTTTGCATTGCACTTTAATACTGGTATCATTATGTCGGTGGTATTTTTGTTGCCTTGACAGAAAAGAAGAGGTGACCCCTGATTCTCTGTCTGATTAGAATATGCCTATTGCTGCATCGTGGAAGGGCCACCTCGGTATCAAAGATAATAAAAAACTCGCCTGTCTATTTACCATTCCCGACTTTTCAAGGTTTAGCCGTTCAAGGGAATAAGATACACGGCTTTCAGGCCAGTTGAGGAAAGAAGCAATCGTTTTATAGCCCACTCTTTCAAGGTTGCCCCCCGTGGGGGTAACCTTTTTGTATTCCTCCGGATGCTCTTCAAGATATTTTTTTGCAACCCTTACAGTTGTGTCAGGATACAATTTCTTTTAACTGAACTTGCGAAGTATGAGAGCTGGGAAGATGTAACCTCTAATAACTCTATTAAAGGTCTATTTGATACGCAAAGAGCCTTTGAAACTACTAAAGGTATGGGTGTCGGCCAAACAACAATACTGAAGTGTGAGCATACAGTTTGGTATGTACGATGACATCGCAGAAGAGACTGGATACGCTGACAGAACTCTGAGACTTGTAAAGGAGACTGCTGAAAAAATAGAAAGTGGCAGACGTCTGCCGGAATTATCATTTAGCCATCATGTGGAAGTTGCCAGCCGTTGCCGAGATTGTCGGAGTGCCACAGAATACTATATCCGTAATTGTGGATAATATCAGAAAACGACAATTGTCCATTTTTGATAAAGATTTCAAGCCGTTCATTAAAAAAGCCGAGTGGCTCGATACGTTCTACCCGCATGGAGCAGACCGGGGTAATCAATATACAGGTGGCAAGGTAACAAAAGGGAACCTTGCCAAAATGCCCGTCACAAAGAAGGAGAGCGCAACAAAAAAGCCGAGTGGCTAGACACGTTCTACCCGCATGGAGCAGACCGGGTACTAACAATAGAGATGTAAGGTACGAAAGCGGAACCTCACAAATGCCGGTCCTGGAAGAGGTCATAAAACGGGTGCCGATTGGGAACCTGTTTTGTTGTGTCAGGCCACAATTTGCAACTGTCTTTCCATGGAACCACAGTGCAAAATCTGCACTTTGAATTTAAGGCACTTTTTAGGCGATTTAAGGCACTCAGGGCAAAAGTGAGACAATCACATTGCCGAAAGCCCTATTTGCCGTACTGCTGCCGTTGCCACTCTTGCATGAGCTTAATCCTTTGCTCCGGGGTTTCGGCTTTCTGCATGGCACTAATATATTGCTCTTCACTCATGCGCTCCGGTGTCGATGCTTGCTCAGGCAAATCGAATAACTCCCCTGCAATAGATTTGATGACATCCTGAAAGCTAACAGGCCAGCCGTGAGCATCTGATAAGACTGCCCCTGTTTCTGTTAGCGGGGTCACTTGCCTGCCCCTCCCTAACTCCCAGCGACGGGATCGGATTTCGGAGAGAAAGTATTTTATCGCTTTATCGGTCAAAGGTGAACCGCCAAGGGACGGGTTAAGCTTCTTAAGCTCTCGCTCGGCCAGATCTTCAATTAACGCCTGATTTAATTTTTCTGTATCTGTCATAACTGTAAGTATTAATATTTAAATATTTGCTCCATTAACGACTGTGGATTGATCAAAAATTTACCTTCATAAGGCGGGCGTTCAATCATAAGCCCGAAAATTTTGGTTAATTTTTCTTTGTCCGGGCCTGGCATTGGGTATAATGTGTCATGCTTATTCAGGATTGTTACCAGTTCTTTGAAATGGTTGTATATTGATAATTGTTCTGGGGTTTCAGCATAAACATCAAATGTCTGTATTTTCGCTTCAATGGCTTCGGGGTTCGGCACAAATTCGCCGCCTTCAAAGGTTATGTAATCAGAATAAGCCCGGTATCTTTCAAAAGAAATTGCCCGTTTGCCTTTCTTAATCTTTGCCTTTTGACATGGTTTGCAGTCATCCCATTGAATCGGCATTCCTGCCACAAGGTTCAAATAATTCGGGCGGTCAATATTGAATAATTGTGCCGCCGTTGCCGGGTCTGGTTTCAGTCCAAATGAATTGTTAAGATTAATATTTGAAATCAAAACTTTGTCAAATGTGCCTTCAGGATCATCCACCAACGTTTCAAAGTCCATTACTGAATTTATTCTCATGAAAGGCTGAAATTCCTCAAATATGCGTATCAAAGAGTTTGAGGCTTCAATGGTCTCATTTACTGACCTTTCAAACTCGGCTATCTTATGCCGATCCGTGTAGATTTTAATTCTGTTCATTTTTCTATTTATTAAGTTCAACAATAATATGCAGTTCATCAAGCACCGGCACCGTTGCTGCGCCTCCTGATTGTGCGATTGCGTTCAGTCGATGCCGTCCGTTCAGAATAACTCCGTTTTTACTTATCATGATCGGCGCCTTTTTTGACACCTCCCACGTTCCCGCCTGTATCAGGGCAATGAAGTGCTGAAGTTTTTTCTGATCAATCGGCTTTTGTCGTGGAAACATTTTGCAACAGCTCAACACTTCCTTTGCTTTCAAGGCGGTGATCAGAACCATGACGGGTGTGCCGTACAGCACTGGTGATGCGTAACGTCCATATCCTTTATCTGCTGAAGGAACCGGCTCAGGCTTCGGGCGGCTCCGGGTTATTCGGGTCTGCTCTATAAGATTTTCAATAAGCTCCACCCGCTCTGGTGAAATCCGGTGCCTGATCTCTTCGAGATATTCGGCAGCTTTCATAAGTCGCCATTTGTTATCGTTATAATTTTTCTGAACGGGAAACGCTCTTTAAATTGTTCGACGGTGTATGTTTCTCCGAGTTCGTGTATCATTCCATTGTCGGAAGGCATAACCATCACCGGCAATGAATATTTTGAAGCGGCTTCTTCAATACTGATACCCGAAGCCTGCACGTCGGCCAATATTAACTCAATAAGCGCTGCATTGGGTTCCCATCCGATCACTTGCGTTAAAGTTTTCTTGTTCATTTTTTTACATTTAAAAGGCGTTCACATATTGCGTTTAATGTCTCTTCACTCATTTCCTTAAAGTTCAGTTCTCCTGACATGGCAACGGCCGCCTGCTTCGGTAAATCGTATTGCAGCAGGTCTTTATAAAAATTCAGCTTGTCCTTTCCTGACAGCTTGTGAAATTCTTCTTCAACCTCAGGCCAATGGTCCGTAAGAAATTCGTGAATAGTCAGCTTCATGTCACGGCTCATCTTATTCAGTGTGCCGGGAGGTTTACCCTTTGGATTGTTAGTCATTCCTTTTTTCAGTCCCATAATTTTATTCCTTTTGATATTTTGAATTTTTCAAAACTCAGTTCAGGTCAAAGTCTGATCTCAGGTTCCGCCTGATAACATAATTACCAACTTCATCCTTTGTGATACGTTGGGCCGCAATCTTTGCGTACTTTTTATAAATCTGTCCGCAAAATCTCATTGTCGCTTCAAAATCCGGGTGTCCTTTGTGCTGCTCCGCCAGGCGGGTCATGTATAAGTTCAGGCTATCTTTTATTATGACTGCCTCCAATATTCCAATTAAATCGTTATCCATTTTTTTCGCTTATTGGTTCAACAATCTCAAAACCGTCCCTTTGGTAAACTCCAATCCATTGCGCCAGGTCAGCCCGCAAAATGTAATGCGTTGTCACCTCCGCCCCGGTTTTCACCCGTCGAAGTACCACGTTAAAAAAATGATTGTCGGCAGGGTCAGGGCTGAAAACAACCTCATGCGGTGAATGAATTTTCCGCATCAAAATCACCTTTTTTTCAGCCTTATTGTGCAATTGTTGTACAACTTCAGTTTTCATACTCTGTTTATCAATTAGTTAACCTTCATTTTTGCGGTGCTGCATGAACCGTAAGTGTTAAAACAGCCCCCGGAGAAATATGCTATCTCCGGGAAGCTGCTAAGGCACCGGCCCCAGCCACGAAGCCGGACCTTTATTGTATTTCTTTTAGCTCTGAGATTAAAAACAAAAAAAAGAAACTGTGACACGAAATTCATTTCGTGTAAGCTTTGTATTATAGTAGATTTAGTATATAAATAAGCTTTGTATAAATAGACTATGTATAGTTGTACACTCTCGTATATAGTTGTACGTTTCGTGTATAGTTGTACGTTTTTCATGCGTTTATCCTCTTTTCACGTTTAATATTTATTACTCTGTGAAGCTCTTCTTTTGTCATTGTGAGCGACACAAAAAACTGACGGCCGGTGCAGTAATATGAAAAATGCCCGTTCTCTTCGGCCTTATCAATTAGCCTTTCCCATTGCCTCCGTCGGGTTAAATTTTCGTGTTGTCCCTTCAATTGCGGATTTACATTAAAGAAGTCGGTAAGTATGCTCGCTTTTTTGCATCCGAACATCCGGCACAACAGGACACTTTTATAAGTCGGGTTAAAGTTTTTCTTACTTAGTACACTCTTCACGGCGGCCACCAATCGCAAATAGTTCATTGGTACCTTACCATTGTAGACATCAAATATTAAACTTGTCGGAACGGAAGTCCAGGCGTCCGCACCGTTCCTGGCCTCAAAGTCCCGAATAAACTTAACGACTTCCGTGTATTTGGCCTCAAAGTCCGGTTTTAAGTCAGGATTAAGGTTCAATAATGATAATGCCTGCCTTTCCTTATAGAGGGCGATACACTGCCGTAAAAAGCCGTTATTAGCCGCAAATTCAGTCATCATACCTTCGTTCTCTTGTTCAGGCGTGAAAGTGGCACCGCCGAAGCCGTGATAATCTTCATCCTCTTGCAACCGGCCGTCCTCAATCATGTCATCAATGTGCCTTCTTAGTTTCTTAGGTAATGCCGTCGGATTACGGTAATACAGATAAATGATTTGATTTGCGACACTGGTTTTCTGAAAGTTCATCTTTTCTGAAAAGCTCATTACCCCAAATGCGACAAGCATCAAAAGCCCGTCTTTATCTTTATCGTTTTTTATGTGTTGCATTAAGCACAACGGGAATTTAAAATATTTATCCATGTGGCTGGTATTATTGTCATTTTCATATAAACCTTATAAGGCATCATTTGAATTGTACAAATAAGGTTCAGATTGTATTTTCACGTCCTGATTATCAGGCTTTTCACTTATGTTTTGCGGTGCAGTGCGAACCGCAATAAATTCGTTATACCAGTCGTAAAACTCCGCAAATGACCTGACTATCAGATAAATGCCTCCTGCCCGTTCCGTCGCCTCCTGGTATCGCTTCTGATCCTCTGACTGAGCATCACGAATTTTGATTTCTATCTTCACGGCCCTGCCCTGTATAACTGCGGATATGTCAGCCGTTCCCTTCACTCCGGAGGTCGGAAGCCATTGCCCTGATCCTATTGTGCGGGTACGTCCTATAACATCTGTGAAGGTCTGTGAGCGGTCAATGTATCTGCCAGTACAGTTGATGCGTTCTGCCATGCCTCCGGTGAGCCGAATGAAGTCAATGACGCATTTTGTTAGGCCGTTTGCATCTCTGTCACAATATTTCCGGGGTGCCAGGTGTTCACGGGCAATTGAAGGGTGCCGCCGTGCAGCGTCCTCGTCGGCAAGTCGCTCCAATTCCTTAACGGCGGCACTTTTCCGGTATGCAGGCCGTGACTTCTTTTTTACGGGGAGTGGTGGCAACTGATACACCGTTACGCCCTCCTACCGTACTTCAGTGTTGGAATTGCCTGCACTGCTGCTTTTATGTCCTCTTCAGAATAGAGAACACGGCGGCCAACTTTGTGACCCCTGATAATTCCCGCCCGAGTGTAAACGTGAAGGGTTGGTAATGTCAGGTGCAGAAGTTCCGCTGCCTGAAGACGCGTGAGATACCTTGGTTGGGTTGGTTGCGGTATATCCTCACCGCTTTTGAGCGTCAGGATTAGCTCCTGGATCGTGTCCAGCTTCTTTTCAATAGTTTCAAACGGGTTTGTCATCTTTGACGGTATTTAGGTTACCGCCAAAGGTTTGCCCCGTAACTTTTTTTTAACCGGTTGAAAGTGGTTAAAAAATCACTGACTTAATTTATATTATTGTGCCGCTTATACTCATGTATCTCTTTTTCAGCGACTTTAATATGCTCAGGGTTTGTAAGAAAAGATAACGCCCTTTCCATATCTTTAAGGTAATTGCGGATCTGGCGTTCGCTGCCGTCGTAATTAACACGGTTGGTTTTATGGCTGTAATAAAGAAATTTATTATAAAGCTTATTCCCGTTTTTCAGGTTCAGTTCCGGGAATTGCGCCGCAATCTCATGTTTATTTTGGTTGCTTATCGTCTTATCCTCCCAAACATATTGCAGTGCAATGTCCGCCAGTTTCCTTTTGGGTGGCTCAATTGCAATCTCAGGTTTGTAATTCTTTAAGTATTGGAGGTAATCAAAACGGGCCATTGCTTCATTGAAGTAATGTAAATTTATATCTGAAGGTGGAAATTTCTTTGCTACCCGGCCCCGTCCGTCAATATGCAAGATAGCCCCTTCCTTCAGGTATTTCTCCCGGAGTTCTCCCTTTTCATCAAAAATAGATTTCTTACTCACATAAAAGTATTCTCCCGCCTCATTTATATCCGCACCCTGCACAATATATTTGTAATAAGCATCCCTTAATTGATTAATCACTCCGTCCGTATAATGTAGCCCCTTAATCGGCCTCCGGTTGGTGTGTATCTCTAAAGGGAGTGGCAACTTATTTTCATCAAATAACATTTCATGTGCTTCAATCTCTTTTGTAAGAAGAGTTTTTTTGTCTCTGCTGCTGCTTAGTCTTTTTTCAAAGTTCGCAATCAGCAATTCTAAATGTCTCTTTTGTTCCATCACTTCGCAATTGCTAACGGGTTACCAATAAAATACGGGTGCCGGGCCAAATTCATTGCCGTCTCTTTCTTACCAACTTTGATATATTTCAAAAACTCTCTTTCGGTTTTGTGGCCGCTAACCTTCATAATATCAATAGGCTGAACTCCGGCAAGGTACATTAAGGTACAACCCGTCCGCCTGGCGGTGTGCGTTTTAATAAGTTTGTATTTCGGGGTTGTCTTCTTAACCTTCATTCCGCTTTTGTACGTCTCTGTTACAATGCCCTCTTTAATGTCGCAAAGTTTGCCGACTTCCTTAATATTTAAATTAATCTTTTGCTCAAAGGTTTTTGGCAGGGTGTAATCGTAACGGCTCAGTATTGTCTCTAACTCCGGCCGCATAGGTATCAGGCATTTTTCACCCGTCTTTTGTTGTATCAGTTCAATGTATCTTACGCCGTCCTCTTCTTTAATCATATCCTTATGGATACGGGAGTAATCACTGTAACGTTGTGCCGTGTAAACGCCACATAGGAAAACGTCCCGCACTTTGGCGTAAACGGCGTTGTCTGAAAGGTCCTTTGCATACATTGCAGCAACTTCCTTTTCTGTTAGGTAAATGCTCTCAGAAGGCTCAGAAAGTGCCTTAAATGACCTCCTTTCAATTTCAGTGTTATTATGCAGCCCCTCTTCCCGTGCTTGCCTCATAATTGTCTTAAGGTTCTTAATATGCTTGCCTATGTAATTCGCACCGCAACCCCGCTTGTAATAGAAGGCTAAAAAGTCATTATACCAATCTATTGTAATATCATTAAAATTGCTCTTCCGCCCGGTTTCATCCTCAAACATCTCAAAAGATAGTTTTGTACCCTTCAGGCTTCTAAGGGTTTCGTAAGCATAACGGCGTTTTGTGTTACCGGCTGACGCTAACCGGGTCCCGGCCTTTGCCTCATTATAAAAACGGTCAATGTACTGCCGGAGCGTTTCAACCTTCGGGGCATCCTTATTGAAATATTTATTTACCGTCTCATTTAACCATTCAAGGGTAACGGGTCCTTTCAGTTCAAAAGACTCATACAAAATTTTATCCTTTAGTTCAGTGAACCTATCCTCAATTTTTTTCGCATCCTCTTTGGTAAATATCTCAGTGTCTAAAATATTGTCTTTGCAAGTTTGCTTCTTTGCATTCCAATAGGCAGGGACCATTTTAAACGGGGTTTTGACAATGAAGTTAACGCCCCCGGTGTCGGTCATTCTTAGGTAAACCGGGGCCAGCTTGTCAAGTTTGGTGCGTAAATAAAACTTTACTGTTGCCATAGTCGGTACAATTAAAATGCCCCGGATATGTGAAGGTCACTGAAGACCCCCGGCAGATTACTCAGGCCGGTATCCAGGGCATTAATATTTTTATTCAGTCTTTTCACAATTCAAAGATACAACTTTTGTACAACTATTGTACAAAAATCATTTTATTTACTTTTACGTGCTTTTATTGTATAAGTTACATCATTCTCATTATTTCTATGTTTGCGACGTTTTTAATAAGAAAGGAAAAGTAAAGAAAACCCGCATTTTGCGGTCCCGTCCGCACCGCAGGAAAAACGAAAAGCCCTTTGCCAATGGCAAAGGGCTTTAGTATTTTAAGATGGAGGTGATGACAGCTTGCTGGCAGGAGCCGACAGATTAAAATATTTAAAATGATGCCGTGGTATCATTTTTTGTTTTTCCTGCTGGGTAACCTCAGGATAAAGGGTACGGCCGAAGCGCCGCAAGGCGATGAGGCCAACCCCGTCCGCAATTCTTATGAATCGGAAACCCTAAATTTTCTATCTTCAATACACTCGCATCTCTAATCTTATAAATAATCTGAATAGCATCCTTCAACCGGAATACAGTTCATTGAATCATTTTTAACAGAAATGTATAAAACGTTATTATTATGATCTTTACATTCTGTAAATAAAAACAGTATTGGGATCATTTGGTATATAAAAATAGATTAACTAATTTTAACAGTTCGGACTACACTAAACGAACCGGGAAGAAGAAAGAGTTTCCTTTATTTATTAACTAAACAATACTAACTATGTCAGAAAGTATTTTTCAAGTTCTGAAAAACGCATTCACAGATAAGGCCGTTGACATGATCAGCCGGAATCTGGGTGAAGATGCTTCAAAAACAAAATCAGGCCTGACGGCCATGATCCCAACCGTTCTGGGAGGGCTGCTGGGGAAAACTTCCGGGGCAACAACCGCTCCAACATGGTGGAACACCGTTGCAGATCTGTTTGATGGCGATGACGATGATGACCTGAAGCTTGGCCTGCTCGGTGACACAAAACTCGATGATGCCGGCAAGGGCCTTCTGGGAAGCCTTTTCGGAGGCAATCTTGATTCCATCCTCGGCTCTCTTGCCGGAGCCAGCGGACTGGCCAGGGACAAGAGCAGCAAATTGCTCTCAACCGTAGCACCAATGGTTATCGGGTTCCTGAGCCGCTGGGCAAAGAAAAAAGGCCTCTCATTCACCGGCCTCATTGGCAACCTCATGAATGAAAAATCGGCTATCCTCGGCGCCCTTCCGTCAGGCATAGGCGGCGGCCTGCTCGGCTTCGCCGATAAGACCAGGGATACTGTTGATGACACCGCAAGAAAAGTGGCAGACGTCAGAACCTCCAAGCCTAAGTTCAACTGGACATGGCTGCTTTTACTGCTCGCAGCCCTGATACTGCTGTGGCTGCTGCTCGGACGGGGATGCAACCGCACAAAGGAAAAGGTGGAAGATGCTGCCACTGAAATGGTCAATGATATAGATCAGGCTGCAGCTGATATCAAGGAATCCATTAAGGGAGCGCTTAATGATGCAGGCGACTGGGTATACGATCTGGGCGCCACCATTAAAAAGAAACTGGCTGACGGCACTGAATTCGAAGTGGGAGTAAATTCGGTTGAATACAAGCTTCTGGAATTTATTGAGGATGTGAATCTGCCAGTTGACAAAACCACCTGGTTCACCCTTGACCGCATCTATTTTGAGACCGGCAGCAGTAACCTCAAGGCTGAATCAAAAGACCAGCTTGACAGGTTAGCCGCAATCATGAAAGCCTATCCTTCCGTTAAACTCAAAATAGGTGGATATACTGACAATACCGGATCTGATGTGGTCAACATGGCCCTTTCATCTGAGAGAGCAGAGGCTGCCAAAGCAGAACTGATCAACAGAGGTGTTGCAGAAGAGCGCCTGGAGGCTGAAGGCTATGGCCCGCAGCATCCGGTATGCCCGGCTAATGACACCCCTGAATGCAGGGCTAAGAACAGAAGGGTTGATGTCAGGGTAACTGCCAAATAAACCTCACTTCTATTCATTACAAAAAAGCCATGCAGAAACATGGCTTTTTTGTTTTCTTCAGCCCGTAATCACAGACGGGCAAATACTTGTTCATGGCCGGGGCATAAGCCGGGGAGAAATAACAAACCCATCTGTTGAAATTGAAACGCCGGCTGTTATAAACAGACGCTCCTGGTCAGGATTATATATCAACTGAGCTGTGACCGGCAAAGTAAAAGTATCACTGACACTTATCTCCCTGCCAACCTCCAGGCCGATGCTGCAGGCGGTGAACCTGCCATCCTCAGTGTGCCAGCCGTTACCGACACCCATGATAACAGTGAAATAGTCAAATGAGAACCTGCTCTCAAAGTATAAGTCGCCACCATATGACCCTATCCCCCCTGCTTCATTGAAGATGTAATTTGCCATCAGGCTGACATTCTCCGACTCATAGCCGAAGCCCGCTTCCAGAACATGACTGCCGCTCTCTGATGAGAAATCAGCCCATGGCAAGTCAGCCAGGTAGTAATCCTGAAGGCTGACATTGAATCCGCCAGGCAGGTTAATTGCAGCATAAAGATCCACCTCCTTGTATCCATGGAGGTCAAAGGTCCCCCAGATGCCTGCTGTCAATGGTCCTGCAGAATATTCAACCGAGGGTTGAAGATGAGGCCCCTTGCCCTGCCTGGAGCCGCGCCAAACGTAACTGCTGACAATATCAGCGCCGGCTGTCCATGCCGAACCCTCGCTTTCCTGCGCACAGAGAGGCTGCGAGGGTAAAGCAATTGCACATACAAAAAAAAGGTATAGCAACCTTAGTTGTAACATAAGGTAAAAATAACGAAAGAGTCAGAACTTCCCGCTTAGCCGCAGGCTTAAATTGCGATGGGGCTGAATATCGCCGGGGCGTCCCATGTACTCTGTATTGGTAATATTCTTAACTGCCAGTGACAGCTTCAGGGCACGGCTCAGGTTATATCCCATAGAGCCATCCATCAGGAAATAACCTCTGTTGTTCTCCTGCCAGTAGTCGAAAAAACCGGGAAGTATGGACTCTCTTGTCAGGGGATTAAGAAAGACATCATCAATGTTAAGTGTCTTTGATCTTGCATACATCTCCACCCCGGCCTCAAAGCGGTCAGTCACAGCCAGGAGTCCGATTTTGGCTGTATGCTTTCTCCGGTATTTGAGAAAAACCCCTGTGCTCCTTCCTGTGAAGGCATTGATTTCTGCCGGATGAATGTATGTATAGCCTCCTGTGAGGGTTGCATTTATCTTTCCCACGGTTCTGCTCAGCATCAGTTCCATCTCGGCACCATATATTCTTGATTGTTCGACGTTTGTTGCCTTGAAGCCAAGACCGGAGATTCCGCTTTGCAGGTCAGTATATAGCCCGAAGATGTACTCTATCATGTCACTGTTCTGTGATAAAAAAACTGACAGGTCGCCCTCCCCTCTGAACAGGCCGGCAATGAACCCCTGCATTACTCCTGCCTCGGCACTCCAGCCCGATTCAGGCTTCACGAACGGACTGGGGAAGATCCTGACCGATCCGAGGGTTGTGGCTGCATGCCTCTCGGCGATTGAGGGAAAACGGTAACCCTGGCCGAATGATGCCCTCAGGAAAGTGTACTGTGCGGCCTGAAAATTCAGTCCGGCACGAAAGACAGGCACCAGTTTGTCTGGCTCCTTATCCAGGTAATTCTGTTCAATACGAACTCCACCGGTTATCTTCATCCGGTTTACAGGCCTTACCTCTGCCTGTGCAAAGCCAGCCAGATTAAGCCCTCGATGATCACCATAGAAGTTTGAACTGATGACACTCCATGTCTCCGACAGTCCCGCCGTAAGACTGAGATGGTCGGAAAAGCTGTACCAGAACTGGTACTCTCCGTAAAGGGAAACAGATCCGGCATTGTTTGCCGTCCTGACGGGAAACCTGTTTTCAGAGGCCTGCATCCTCATCCTTATATCATGCTTTATCCGGCCACGTTTGCTCAGGGTGATATAAGGATCAGCCGCAATGTAGTAGCCGTGCAACCTTGATACTGTGGATGTATCCTGTTTGAGACCGCCCGTCAGGGCATCCTCCCACAGCACGAAATCGGTCTTGTAGCTTTTTCCCCCGCTCAGGTTCAGACCATATTTCAATCCCTCAACCCTGGCACTGTGATGTTTAAGCCTCAGGCTGACCCTGCCCAGAGTCTCATCATTATACTTCCTGTACCCCCTGTCAGTTGAAAGGTTCACTCCAAGGCCCAGATCTGTCTGACGAATCTTCTGCAGGTGGGAGAAAGAGGCACTGCCAAAGAGCCGGGGCGTATCCCACCATTTCCAGTCGCTGTTTGCAGGAGAACCATATATCCCGGCTTCAGTGAAGAAACTGGTGACAGGAATGTTGGAAGCATCTGCAGTCCTGAAGTTGATCACCCCGTTGAGAGCAGAAGAGCCATAAAGAACAGAAGAGGCGCCTTTGATAATCTCTACCTGGGATAGGTTCTCCAGGGGCAGGAAGTGCCATTTGATATTTCCCGCATCGGCTGACATCAAGGGAAGGCCGTCAATGAGTGCCAGCACACGGCTGCCGGCACCATAGCTGAACCCGCTCCCTCCCCTGATGGAGGCCTGTCCGTCTAGCACCTCTATGCCCTGAATCCTGGTTACCAGCTCCTGTGCATCGGTGATGTGAGTCCTGTAGAGGTAATCCTGCTTTATAACCTCCATAGAGACCGTAAGGTCTGACCTCTTCTGCTCCATCCTGTCAGCACTGACAACCACCTGGTCAAGCGACTGTGCTTCTGAATCCATCTCCATCATCAGCTCCAGGGCTTTATCAGCTGTAACTATGATAGTTACCTGTGCCGATCTGTATCCGATGTACCTGAACTCAACCGTCAGAGTGCCGGGTGAAGCCGTGAAGGAGAAGTGTCCGGTGGCGTCAGTGCTTGTGCCGGAGCTCTTTCCCCAGATCACATACACTCCTGTCAGGGGCTCACCGCTCTGCCTGTCGGTCACCCTCCCACTGACCACCGTCTGCGCCTGCAAACCTGCAGCAATAAGCAGGTAAAGGCAAGCAACCAGTGAAGTGCGAACAAAGATCATTTAGGCTTGAATGTCATCCTGACATTTATGATCGTTTCCGCTGGAAAGGGAAATGTCACTTTTAGTGAGTTTTCAGTCAACTCAACTATGTGTGCCGGCACGGTAATAAGCAGGTCAGGCGAATCGATCGCCAGAGTGGTCTCATTGTCGGTGAACACCCAGGTTCCCGAATACTGACCGAAGGTCCCCGTACCATCCTCCCTGAAGATCACATCTCCCTTGAATTTTTCCAGAATCTGGCCCGGTCCCCCGGCTTCAACGCCGTCAGCCAGCAGGCTGTCACTGGTCCATTCGTGGGCTGTCAGGAGCCGAAACCGTTCTGAAGTTTTTTCTTTACCACAGGAGGCTGCCAGCATCAGAGTGACGGGCAACAGCAGGAACAGGATCTTTTTCATAGGACATTTCTTTTTCGTTCTTCTCCTTTACAACAACCATTCAGCACGTCAGTTCATGTGCGGATGTCATAAACAAAGGTATGAAAGTCCTGTGGAAAATCTGCAAGAGCATTACCGGCCCATTTACTTCAGACCGGAATCCCTCCTGTA
>JAAZBN010000072.1 GCA_012513795.1 Bacteroidales bacterium
GCACGGCTCATAATTGCCTGACTTATTGTTGACATCGGTCTCATCAGACTTCCTGATTCTTTTAGGAACACAAATTTAAGAAATGATCTTCAAACACTATTATTATCTTCACATTTTGAAACATAAGACATGGACATTACCATCAAGGAGTTCATAAAGGGGGCACAGGAAGCTCAGGGAGTGACAGTTATAATAGACGTCTTCCGCGCGTTCAGTACCGCCTGCTATGCCTTCGACAACGGTATCAGCCGCCTTCTGGCCGTTGCTACCCCCGCAGAGGCATTTGCCCTCAGGGATAAACTTAAGGCAGACGTAATTATTGCCGGTGAACAGGATGAAAAAATATCTCCAGGATTTGATTATGGCAACAGCCCCACAGAAATGCTGACAGGCAAACTTGCGGGAAAGACTATGATCCATTGCACCACAGCAGGTACAAGGGGGCTGCTTAATGCCACAGGCGCCACAGAACTGATCGGGGCGGGACTGGTCAATGCTGGTGCTGTAGCCTCCTATATCTCAACACTCAACCCTCCGAAGGTAACCCTTGTGGCAATGGGCTACAGGGCAACGGAAAGAGCCCGGGAAGATATGCTGTGTGCACAATATATTGCTGACCTTCTCCAGGGGAAAGACCCCGATATATCAGATGAGGCAGAAGCACTTAGAACCGGATCCGGTAGCAGATTCTTCAGACATGAGAACCTGGGCTTCAGTCCTCCGACCGACTTCTTCCTCTGTACCGATCTCAACCGTTTCAATTACGTTCTCAGGGCAGTAATTACTACTGCCGGTTATGCCGAGATACTTAGATTTGATATGGATCATTGACTTGATGCATAGTTTTTGCCGTCGACTAACAATAGGGATCAGAGGAAATCAGTTACTTCTGCAAGACAGTTCTGACCGGTTGGCAGGAAAATTGCACAGCGAAATTTCGTAACAAAATAATTTATGAAGTTTATAAAAATTGCACTCATTTGCATCTTCATCGTCGCCTGGCTTCCACTGAAGATAAACGGACAGGCAGGTTATAATATACACATTTCCGCAAAGACTGCGCCTGCAACAACTATCAGACTCGCCTACCATGTTGGCAACCAGCAATATGTAAGAGACAGCCTGGTCACTGACAAAGGCGGCAAGGCTGGTTTCTCCGGTGAGGAGAGCCTTCCTGAAGGTGTTTATATGATCGTCCTGCCGGACAACCGTTTCTTTGAGTTCCTGGTTGGAGAAGACCAACATTTCGAAATTCAGTTTGACAAAAGTGATCCACTGTCCACTCTTTCGTTTTCAGGTTCAGAAGAGAACACCCGCTTTCTGGCTTACCAGAAAAGGTGGAAGGCGCTTCAGGAGGAGGCAATGAGCATCAGCAAGAGACTGAACGGTCTCGAAGAAGGAAGTCCCGAGGCCATTAGAATAAGAAAGGAGCTCACGGCACAGGAAACTGCCATGAAGCAATTCCTCCGCCAGACTGCTGAGGCAAACAGAGGCACCCTTCTCGGAGCCATTGCAAGATCTGTTATTCCGGTAGAGACGCCTGAACCTGAATTACCTCCGGGAACCCACAATGCTGACTCCGTAAGACGACTTTTGTCTTATATCAGTTACAAAGACCACTTTTTTGATAATATCGACTTCAATGAACCCGGACTGATACGCAGCCCGGTTCTTGGGGGCAGAATGGAGCAGTTCTTCAAACAGGTGGTAATTCAGATGCCTGACTCAGTTATCAGTGAGGCCGACAGGCTGTTGGCCAGGAGCTCTGTCAATGACGATGTATTTCAGTATGTTGCTGTCTGGATCATGAACAGGTATGCCTCCAGCGAAATCATGGGCCATGATGCCGTTGTGGTGCACATGGCTGACAAGGTTTACCTGGCAGGCAGGGCGCCCTGGGCCTCGAAGGAGTACCTGGCCGATCTTGAAAAAAGAGTCAGCCGGCTCAGGCATAACCTGATAGGAATGAAGGCATCCGAGCTTCTCATGGGATCATTTGCAGGATACCATGTATCTCTGTATGATATTGAAGCTGAGTTCACAATAGTCTATTTCTGGGAACCTGACTGCGGCCATTGCAAGGAGGCCACTCCGATGCTCAAGGAGTACTATGACAGGAACAAGTCTGCGGGTGTTGAAATCTTTGCAGTATGTACAAATCATGACAAGGAGAAATGGGAAAAATATATCATTGACCACGGTCTGACCTGGATCAATGGCTGGGATCCTCAGCGGATGAGCAGGTTCGACTATTTCTACAACGTTGAATCAACTCCACTGATATACA
>JAAZBN010000073.1 GCA_012513795.1 Bacteroidales bacterium
CTCCTGCCTCCTGCCTCCTGCCTGTCTACAATTCTTTATGCCCTACAGGCATAGGTTGTCAACACTACTGCCTATTGCCTCCTGCCTGTTCAACAATTCTTTATGACCTACAGGCATAGGTTGTCAACACTCCTGCCTCCTGCCTCCTGCCTATTGCCTGGATGAAAATCCCAATCCCGGCTCCGGGCCTATTGTCCAGTGGGGGGCCTTGAAGACGGGTCCTCCCTTGACGGGACACTCTGAAGCCTCAAATGAGGGATCAAGATCAATAAATTCAAAACCTCCGACGCCGGCAGCAAAATGAACGGCGCATCCCAGCGCCAGGTTGGTTTCAACCATGCAGCCGATCATAAGCTTGAGGTTGGCGCTGCGTGCAACAGCAGCGATGTCCAGCGCCTCTATAATGCATGACTTCATAAGCTTGATGTTGATGGCATCGGCACAGCCGGTCCGCACGATATTGATAGCATCAGCCCTGGTGAATACAGATTCATCTGCACCAACAAGTATCTCAGTGTTGTCACGTACATGCTTCATCCCGGCCAGGTCATTCTTGTGAACCGGCTGTTCAAACATGACCGGATAGATTCCATGATTCACCACCTCATTGATGAAGCGCAGTGCCGTTTTCGGCGAGTAACCCTGGTTGGCGTCTATGAGTATACCGCAGTCAGGGGCGCCGTCATGTATGGCAAGTACCCTTTCAACATCCTCCTTCAGGTTGATGCCCACCTTTGTCTTTATCACCCTGAATCCCATGGCAGCAAGCTCCACAGCCTCCTTCTTTGCCTGGAGAGCCGGCACAATGGCTATGGTGTAATCCGTCTCAACCCTGTTGTCTGTTCCCCCCAGGAACCTGTAGAACGGGATATTCAGGGTTTTTGTGTAGGCATCAAGCAGGGCCATCTCAATGGCGCACCTGGCTGTAGACTGTGCCCAGAAAGCACTCTTCAGGGTGTACGCGAGAGACCTGTAGTTGTTTATATCCTGACCAACAATAAATTCACGGCAGCTGTTGAGGGTACCAAGTATGGTCTGCTGGTTCTCGCCGCTGATTGTCATTATTGGCGCGGCTTCGCCGAAACCTTCAATTCCGTTCTCAAGAACGATAGTGACAAGGGCATTGTCAAGTTTGGTCATCACGCCAAGGGCGATAGGGAAGGGCTCCATCTCAATATTGATGGGCTCAATGATCATCTTACTGATCTTAAGGCTTTTCAAGCCTTCCTTCTTTCTGCCATTCACCTCTCCGGCCGGTAGAGCTGATGCTCCAAGGGCAGTGGCGGCAGCGAAGCCGCCTGCGGTCAGTCCGCTCTGTTTGATAAAGTTCCTTCGGGTAGTCATTGCCTGGTTCCTTTGATCCACTAATCTACATATTTGGATCGGATAATTTCAAGGAATCAGGTTATGTTTAACGACATTTGTCGACTATGGCCTCATGTGATCCATGGCGCCCAGCAGGAAAACCAGCGGGGCATTCCAGTTGATGGCAATCTCATTGGTTGAGTAGCTGCACTCAACATCCGAGTATGACTTTGCCGGGAAAGCTGATCTCTGAACCGGTGGCTGGCAGTCATCCATCACTACCGTGTTCGGCCCTCCCACAAGGAATCCGGGTACCGGCTCCGGCACTCCGTCGGCGCCTGACGGGCGGTGATGGATATGCATGGGCGAAAGGGTTCCGTACCCTGTCACAAAACAGTATCCGGTGGGATTGGCTCCCAGCAGCCAGTCGAGGTCAGCCTGTATGGAGGGCATGAACCTGTTGCTGCCGGTCAGTCTCATGGCCACCAATTTGATCATGGCCTGGTTTGCCACGTCTGAGGTGCTTCCCCATGCAAACCAGTCAAGACTGATACGGTAGGGGCAGGCAGCGGATTTCTCAAGCAACTCATCTGCAAAGGCAGTGATCAGTGTCTTTGCTTGCTCGCTGATGCCGGCGAATGACTCCTCTTCGGCCAGAGCCAGTGATATCAGTCCCAGCGTGGCCGACTGGTTCCAGGTGGGTGTCACGGTACTGATACCTTCAAGGAAGCCCTCGGCGGGTACTGTTCCGTGTGCCAGTGCTGTCTCAGCCTTAGCCCAGAAGAGCTCATCAGCGAGGTTGCCATCGCCATAGGCGCCGGTGCTTACATCATCAGGCTGGCGGTAGATCACATCAGGATGAGCATCTGCCCACTTCATCGCCCTTTCTGAGGCCTCGAGGCAGGTGGTGGCAAGGGTCCGTAGCTCCTGTGAGGGATCACCGGCAAAAACGCGGTAAGCCATTGCCGTGACAGCCGCGAAGTCAAGAGTGGCGGCGGTGCTTTTCATAACCACATACCTGGGATCGGTTGCTTCGTGCGGCATGACGAACCCGCCGAACTGCAGGTTGGTCAGCTTATGATAAACCCCGCCGTCAGCAGGATCCTGCATGGTGAGGTACCATCTGAGGTTCCAGAGCAGCTCATCAACCAGGTCAGGGATATCATTGCCGCTTTCGGGAATATTCAGTTCCAGAGACCGGCAATACTCCGGAAACAAATGGTAGAAGAGGAGCAGGGTGTAATTGGTTATACTGCTGTTAACGATGTACTTGTTGTAATCGCCTGCATCATACCATCCTCCCGGGCTTGAGATGACTGACCCTGCAGGCCTGTCTGGCGAAGCAGCAGAGGCGTGTATGATAACCACCGTGTCAGGGTGGCCGGCGGGACGGGCCCATTTACCGCCGAACTCCTCCGTGATCTCAATACCGGTACGGTTGAGGTAGTAGGATCTGACGGATGCCTTTGTGATCTCATGATACACATCATCGCCAATGCGGAACGGGGCTGAGCAGACATCGGTTCCTGCGAGGCATATCCTGTAGGTGCCTTTTGTCTCCAGATCTGAGAAGTCAGCTTCACGTACCGTGTCACCCGAGAGCTCCCAGTATCCGGGCTCACCCGCAGCACCGTCAAATACTGTTTTACCGGTGGCGGCATCAATAACCTCAAACCCGGCGGCATCACTCCTGATCAAAGCAACCTTGGTTGCGTCCGGAAGATATCCGGCCTGGTTCAGCAGTATGGCACCGGTTGCCGGCTGAGATTCGGCCCTTGCCTTTTTCATCGTCGCATTTCCGCAGCCTGCAAGGAGGGCAAGGGCCGCAGCTGATGCCAATACAATTGATAGTACCTTTTTCATCTTGTCACATTGTTACTTTTATGTTGTGTTCTGTTCCTTCAGGGAAGACCGGCAGCACACATGAATCAATTTTCTTACCGTCAACGGTTATTTCCCAGGCTCCCTTGGACTTGCGCTCCGGGTTGACCACCTCTATATTGTATATGGCTCCCCTGAACGTGCGGCGGACGCTGAATCCGCTCCATTCAGGCGGGATGCATGGGTCTACTGCCAATCCGTCATAGTCGGGACGAATGCCCAGAATATATTGTGTGACAGCGTAATAGCACCATGCCGCAGTGCCGGTGAGCCAGCTGTTCTTGGCCTCGCCGGGAACGAAGGCATCTTTGCCTGCTATCATCTGCGAGTAAACATAGGGTTCCGTTTTGTGGAGGTCACTTATCTCCTCGAGGTAGGATGGTGTGATCCTGCTGTAATAATCAAATGCCCTGTGGCCGTTGCCGGCGATGGTCTCGGCAATGATGATCCACGGGTTGTTATGGCAGAAGATGCCTGCATTTTCCTTGTACCCCTCGGGGTAGCTTGAAATCTCACCCAGGTGAATGAGGTACCTGGTGAAGGCAGGGTTGTTCAGGACTATCCCGTACTCGCAGGCCAGGTATTTGTTGACCGATGTCAGCGCCTTCAGGGCCCTGCCGTCTTCAAGCCCGAGGCCTGCCATGATGCACATTCCCTGCGATTCAATAAAGATTTTGCCCTCTTCGTTTTCCCTGCTTCCAACCTTCCTGCCGTAATAATCATATGCGCGCAGGAACCACTCGCCGTCCCATCCGTACTTATTGACCGCTTCAACCATAGCCCTGATGTGCCCGGAAGCTTCTTCAGCCATCTGCATTTCACCCCTGCGGCTGGCAATGGCCACGAAATCAGCTCCATAGAGAATGAACATTGCAGCTATAAAGATTGACTCAGCAACCCCTCCCTTCTGGTTCTCCGTTGTCTGGAAGCTCTCGTCGGGATTAGAGGAGAAGCAGTTGAGATTGAGGCAGTCATTCCAGTCGGCCCGCCCTATCAGCGGCAGTCCGTGAGGCCCGAGGTTATTCACCACGTGCATGAATGAGCGGCGCAGGTGCTCGAACAGGCTGGCCATATCATTCGGGTCATTGTTGAATGGCACTGTCTCGTCAAGGATTGACCAGTCACCCGTCTCCTTGAGGTATGTGGCCACCCCGAAGATGAGCCAGAGCGGGTCATCGTTGAAGTTGCCGCCTATCTCCGCGTTGCCACGTTTAGTAAGCGGCTGGTACTGATGGTATGCGCTGCCGTCGGGCAGCTGGGTGGCGGCGATGTCTGTTATCCTCTCTCGCGCCTGGGGCGCGATCATCTGAACATACCCCGCAAGATCCTGGTTGGAGTCGCGGAACCCCATCCCCCGCCCGATACCTGATTCGAAATAAGAGGCACTGCGCGAGAAATTGTAAGTAGCCATGCACTGGTACGGGTTCCAGATGTTGACCATTCTTTCCAGACGTGGATCAGGATGGGTGAGTTTCATGACTGACAGGTGGTTGCTCCAGTGTTTTCTGAGCTCTGCGAAGGCAGCGTCAACCTTTGCAACAGTATCATACCTGGCAATCATGGCCCTGGCTTTTGTTTTGTTAATCACCTTCGGGGCAATGAATTTCTCTTCGTCCGGGTTTTCAATATAGCCAAGGACGAAGATAAGATCCTTCGTTTCTCCCGGTTCAAGGTTTGTCTCAAGACAGTGTGAGGCCACCGGTGACCAGCCGTGGGCGATACTGTTCTGCGGCCTTCCGGCAAAGACAGTATCAGGGTGGTCAAAGCCATTGTAAAGACCAAGGAACGTCTCCCGGTCAGTATCAAATCCAACCGCGGGCTGGTTGACCGAGTGAAATGCATAGTGGTTCCGGCGCTCACGGTACTCAGTCTTGTGGTAGATGACTCCCTCTTCCACCTCCACCTCACCGGTAGAGAGGTTACGCTGGAAGTTGGTCTGGTCATCCAGGGCATTCCACAGGCACCACTCCACGAAGGAGAAGAGGCGGATGCGTTTATGCAGCCTGCTGTTGTTGCGCAGGGTGACGCGTTGCACCTCGCAGGTATCGCCCACGGGTACGAAGAACAGTACATCTGCTCTCAGACCGTTCTTCTCCGCTCCTATACGCGTATAGCTCATCCCGTGACGGCATGAGTAATCTTCAATGTCAGCCTTAACAGGCTTCCATCCGGGTGACCATACCGAACCGTTATCATTGATATAGAAATACTTGCCGCCATCATCCACCGGAACGTTGTTGTACCGGTAGCGGGTGATTCTCCGGAGCCGGGCATCACGGTAGAAGCTGTAGCCTCCTGCCGTGTTGGAGACTATCGAAAAAAAATCCCTGTTGCCCAGGTAGTTTATCCATGGCCACGGGGTTCTGTAATCTGTTATTACATACTCTCTCGCGGAGTCATCGAAGTATCCGTATTTCATTGTCAGGTCAGTTTTGAGTTCATTCAGTCAATCGGGCCCGGCTGTACCGGTTACTTTTCGCTGGTTGCCGGATCATGTCAGTCTTTGAGTTTATCCCACCAGGTAAATTTAAGGATGATGGTAGTGACAATCATTACTGCCACAGCCACGTAAAACTGTTTCCATTCCCTTATTACAAGGAAGACCGGGAATGCCATCAGTGAGAGCTGCCAGATGATGCCCACCACTATGTTGAACATGTCGCGCCAGAAATCGCGGTTTGGTTTGAAGGATGGGTCCTCAGCCATAACCATTCTCTCCACCGGTTTCCAGAAGCCCCAGGGTCTCACCTGCCGGTAGAATTTCTTCAGGGTTTTGTCATCTTCCTTCTTTGTCAGGAGTGATCCCAGGATGCTGCCCAGAAGAGAAATGAGGAAGATGACAGGGAAGGCGTTCATACTGAAGTTCTCGGTCAGGGGCCAGTTCTGAAGCAGTTCAAGGTTCATCGCAGGCAGCAGGAGGGCTGCCCCGATGCCTGAGAGCATACCCCAGAAGTAACCATATCCGTTGAATCTCCACCAGTACCATTTCAGGAAGTTGGGAGCTGTATACCCGCCCCACAGGGCGGCGGTGATCCAGAGCACAACGTCATTGATGGAGGTGACCAGGAAGCCCACCACTATGCCAATCACCACTATCAGCAGTGAGGCGGCGTAGCTCATCCGCACGTAGGTCTTCTCACTGGCATGAGGGTTGATGTACCGTTTGTAGATGTCATTCACCAGGTAAGCCGGGGCCGCGTTAACCGTGGCAGCGAAGTTGCTCATGAAGGCGGCTATCAGACCTGCCAGCAGGAACCCCAGAAGCCCCACGGGCACGTATGTCGCCAGCACCTCGGGGAGGATGCTCTCAAAGTCGGGATCGGTGAGTGAGCCGGTGTAGAGCTTGTCAAAATTCACCAGGGCGAGGATAGTCAGTCCGGCTACCATGAAGTAGCGTGTGGGATTGAGCACCACGCTCACCAGTGAGCTCATCTTGGAAGCTTCCTTAGGGTTTTTGGTTGCCAGGATACGTTGCATGTCATAGTTGGGTGCCGGGCCGGCAGCTGAGACGAGGATACCCTTGAAGAGCATCATCACAAAGAAGAGCCCGAAGAGCTCGTAGCCGTCAGTCTTTATCCAGTCATTGAATGAGTGCAGCTTCGGCGAAGCCGCGGAGGAGATGGCATGCCAGTCGAGCCCTGTTGTCCGGCCGAACCACATTGTCTTCCACCCTTCAGGGATGACTGCGTTGAGAGCGTCGGGGGCGATCTGGTTGATAGCTATGATACCCACCGCTATAGAGGCAATGGTCAGTATGCCGTACTGTATGACCTCGGTGATGACCACGCTGAACATACCTCCTTTAACGACGTAGAATGTTGTAATAGCCATCAGGATCAGGGCGTACAGGTTGACGTTAATCTGCGGGTGGGCGGCCAGGTATTCAGGGTTTGACACCAGCGGCGGAAGGAATGCAGCCACAAATTTACCTATACCTTTGAAACCGTATGAGAGGAACCCGATCACGCTTACGATGGCGAAGATCACCACTATGATATGCGACAGGTTTGATGCCCGGCCGTCGCCGAAGCGGGTCTTGATCCACTCGGCGCCTGTCATCACGTTGGAGCGTCTGAGCCAGGCTGAGAGGAAGACCATGAGGACTATCTGGTTGAATACCGGCCACAGCCAGGGTATCCAGAGGCTCTTCAGTCCGTATACAGAGAGCCAGTAGACCAGCAGCATGGTGCCGGCTATGTCAAACATCCCGGAGGCATTGGAGATGCCCAGGAAGTACCAGGGAAGGGTATTGCCGCCCAGGAAGTATGACTGTATGTTTCTCGAAGCTCTCTTTGAGACCCAGTTTCCGATGAAGATGGTAGCCACCAGGTAGAGGATGACTATTCCCAGGTCAATGAAATGCACATTCATGGTTGTGATTGGTTAGTTGGATAAATTTCAGATAATGAAAGAGATGCGGCCTTTGCGTGTCTTCTCATACACTTCGCGGCTGAAGAGGTAATATTGTGCGGGTTTATGAGGTACTCCCTGTTGCTTTTTTCTGAGCGGGATCACATAATGCATCTGAGCCACCTTTTTCCTGAAGTTTCTTTTGTCAAATGATGTTCCCAGGAGGGCCTCATAGAGTTTCTGCAGCTGAGAGATGGTGAAGTAGTCAGGCAGCAGCTCAAAGGCTATGGGTTC
>JAAZBN010000074.1 GCA_012513795.1 Bacteroidales bacterium
AACTATCCATTTCACCCAATGCATGCGTCATTACTGACGAAAACAAGCCTGCCTTCATTGGAGTAAGTGATATCCTAAGGCACTCGGCTGACCAGACGGTGAAGCTCCTAACCCGTGAGCTGGAGATAAGAAAGGCGGAGCTGGACGAGGAGTGGCATTTCTCATCACTTGAAAAGATCTTCATTGAAAAGAGGATATACCGTGATATCGAGGAGTGTGAGACATGGGAGGCAGTACTCAGCGCCATTGACAAGGGACTCAAACCGTACAGGAAGCTCTTCAGGCGCGAGATCACACGTGAAGACATAATAAAACTTACTGAGATAAAGATCAAGCGGATCTCAAAATATGACTCTTCCCGTGCCGATGAACATATCAGGGGCATTGAAAACGAGCTTGAGGAGGTGGCAAACCACCTGGCCAATATAGTGCCTTTTGCTATCAATTATTACCGCCAGATAAAGAAAAAGTACGGAAAGGATAAGGAGCGCCGTACCGAGATAAGGAGCTTTGAAACCATTGAAGCCACAAAGGTGGTGGCCGCCAATGCCAAGCTCTATGTCAATCGTCAGGAGGGTTTCATTGGCACCAGCCTGAAGAAGGATGAATATGTATGTGACTGTTCTGACATTGATGATATCATTGTGATCCGGAAAGATGGTTCTTATCTCATTACAAGGGTCGCCGAAAAACAGTTTGTGGGGAAGGATGTCATTCACGTACAGGTATTCCTGAGGAATGACACGCGAACTATCTACAATATTGCATACCAGGATGGCCGTACAGGCCCTTACTATGTTAAGCGATGTGCCCTCACCGGACTCACGCGTGACAAGGATTACAATCTTGGAAAGGGCACACCTGGAACACGGATCCTTTATCTCAGCGCCAATCCCAATGGTGAGGCTGAAGTGATAAGGGTTTATCACAAGCCCAAGGCCCGCCTGAAAAAGCTGACTTTTGATTTCGATTTCGGGGAGCTGGCCATCAAGGGACGGGGGTCAATGGGAAATATCCTTACCAAGAACCCTGTTCATAAGATCACTCTGAAGGAGAAGGGCCTCTCCACCCTGGGAGGGCGCAAGCTGTGGTATGATGAGGCGGTTATGAGACTTAATGCCGATGGCAGGGGCAGGTTCCTGGGTGAGTTTGCGTCAGACGAGCTGTTGCTTGTTATCACTAAGGGAGGATGGTTCCGCACCTCAGGAACAGACCTCTCATCACATTTTGAGGATGACCTGTTGCTTCTGGAAAAATACCGCGAGACGAAGATCTTCTCAGCCGTTTACTGGGACCAGGAGCAGGAGTATTACTATGTCAAACGGTTTGCCTTCGAGGAGTCTGACAGGCTGCAGTGTTTTATTGCTGACAGTGAAGGGTCAAGGCTTGTGAGCCTCACCGAGGTGGAGTACCCCAGACTGGAGATAAAGTTTGGAGGCAAGAATGAGGGCAGGAAACAGGAGATCATTGAGGTAGCCGAGTTCATAGGGGTAAAGAGCTTCCGCGCCAAGGGCAGAAGGCTGTCAAACTACAGTGTTGCAGATATACGTGAGCTTGAGCCTGTCATCAGGAGTGAGGCTGCCCCTGGCAGAGAGGAAGAGGCTAATGATGATGAGGAGAGAGGCTCAGTGCATGGAGCCGGAGAAGCTGACCCCGCACAGATGAAACTGGACCTGTAGATCATAATGAACATCTATCTGATAGGGTTCATGGGCAGTGGCAAGAGTCATGCCGGCAAGAGGATAGCCACCCTGCTTCACTGGAAATTCATTGACACAGACAGACTTATAGAAAAGAAGGAGGGGATGACTGTCACTGAGATCTTTGCCTCCAGGGGAGAAGAATACTTCCGCAGCATGGAGGCAGAAATCCTCCGCGAGGTAGCCGCAAAGAACCGGACGGTGATTGCCTGCGGGGGAGGAACGCCCTGTTACAATGAAAACCTGGCCCTGATGAAGTCTACCGGGGTCACTGTATGGCTAAAGATCTCACCTGAGTCATTGGCGTCACGCCTGATGCTCTCCAGAACTGACCGTCCCCTCTTGCATGATGCCGGGCCGTCTGAACTCAGGTCACGAATAGCTCAGATGCTTGACGCCAGGAGCCACTGGTATGAACAGGCTGATCTGATCATTAACGCTGAGGCAGTTGATGAGGAGGAGATGGCTGCCCTAATTGCAGAGAAGATTCGAACAGGATAACTCCGCTTGGAAATCCAGATTTATTTCTTATCTTGGATAAGTAAGTCTGTAACTGGTCCAGAGTACATCAATATCTAAAGGGAATGAGAACCGGTTTCAAGTGGGCATTCTGGTCAGCACTGGCGCTGATGGCTTTAACAGCTTCCGCCATGATTGCCATATTGACTGACCTGTCCTTTTTCCGGTCTTCACCCTTGCTCTTTATCCTGATACTTGCCGGGATTGTTACGGGGTCAGGATTGATGATCAGGAACCGCTACTATCTGCCGGTACTACGGAACCTGAGGTTCTCAGGCAAGCTCCTCATGGCCCCGCTCGTGCTGTTGGCACTGACTGTTCCTGCAGCAATCATTTACATCTATTATGACCTTACTGGAAACGAATCACTCCTTCTTCTTTCAGGTCTATTCACCTCCTTCGGCGCCGCATTTTTTCTCTCCTCACTGGCAGTTGTATCCCTTCCCGCCATGGGATCGGTTCTCTCACTTGTCCCGGAGAGAACCGGGATGGCAGCCAGGATCATGGCAGGTGATCCATGGAAACAGGTTATCACCTCCGCAGTTGGTCTGGCTGTTTTGCTTGTGGCTGCTTCGCGGCTGGCAGGCTTCAGCCTGACAGGCGCGGTAATCATGTTGCCCCTGGCGGCTATTGCAATGATGCTGCTTGATATAGTTATTGTTGCTGACTTCCGTGACAGGATGACTGACCTTCTGTCACCACCCCATACCAGGGACGCACTTGCCAACGGCAAACAGACCGCAGGCATGCCGGAGAGGCAAGATCGGGCTTTATCAGGCACGGTGGAGGGATTCAGAAATGTAATGCTTGTTGAGGATCATTACCTTGACCTTATCAGCGGACGGCTTGATTACCTGACAAACCACGCTGGTGATGGTTATGCTGCCGAGATTATTGCTGTTGCAGCCAGAACATTTGACCCGGCACTGATCGCGGCACTGAAAGTAATCTCTGACGAACCACGCTTCAGCAGCAAGACACGAAAGGAGGCAGAGGCAGGAGCAACTGTGCTGGAGAAATATTATTCAGATCCGGTAAGGAATCGTGACCTGTTGCGTCTGCCCGGGATCCCGGAGAAGACAGTTGTTGCCAGGAGCATTATGCTGGGCAAGGGCAGGCCGTACGAACAGGATATCATCAAGCTCCTTGGCGATCCCAGTGCTGAGATACGGAGAACCGGTCTTATAGCGGCGGGCAGATATAACATGACGGGACTTAAGACCGAAGTGATCAGGGCGCTCAGTAATCCGGAGACGGACAGGGAGGCATTCTATACTCTAAGACAATTCGGACATGAGGTATACGGTGAGGTTATTGGAACCGCCATAAGGCCCGGCAACCGTGAGGCAGAGAACAACATGATACTGGAGTTGCTGAATGACATGCCACTGATGGAGGCGCTGCCGTGGCTCAGCAATTTTGTGGGAAGGAGTACAATGGGTGTGCGCCTGAAGGCAGCACGGATGCTTTGTGATCGTGGCTGGAAGCCCCAGGGCAAGAACAGGCAGAGAATAGAAGAGATTTTGAGTGAGACCCTGCATGCCATTGCAAGGATTATGGCAATGCAGAGTGAGGCAGGAAGGAACAAGAGCTTCCTCCTTGCTGCCAGCCTCAAAGACGAAAGGCAGGCATTTACTGACTTCCTCTTTTCACTACTCGTTCTGGTGGCAGGTAGAGATGCTGCCACCGTTATCATGAACCCCTCCGGCAATGATGATTCATACCGGGCAGGCATTGCTTCCGAGGCTATTGAAACAGTGATTGATCCTTCGGTACGCAGACCTCTCAGAGCGCTGCTGGGAAACCATAATGACCATGACAGACTTGCAGAGCTTTCTCTGTTATATCCCGTCAGGAGCCCCAGGGGCCGGTCGCTTGCTTCACTGATCCTCTCTTCTGAGCAGACCATCACCGGCACCTGGACCAAGGCCTGTGCCCTGCACAAGGCAGCAATGGAAGGAAAGGGTCTTGACAGGGAGCAGGTTGTTTCATATCTCTTCAGCAACAGTATGTTACTGCAGGAGGAGAGTGCCTCGGTTATCCGCGTCCTCAATCCGGAGTGGTACAGTGAGACTGAAGCACGGCTGAAGGAGCCTGCCAGAAGCAGGATATCTGCACTGGTCAGCGGCACTCTTCCCATGGCGGCAACAATATTTGAGAAAACAAGGTTTTTAAGCCTCTGTTTCAATAATATCCCGGAAGAAAAGATGATCATGCTGGCCACCGGAATGCGCTTCTCGGAATCCTATGACGCCACATCTATACCCGGAGTGATCTCATGGATCGTACCCTCAGGCGAAGGGAAGACGGGGCTTTATTCATTACCGGTTGATGATATTGCCAGCTATCTGTTTTACTATTCCGAATTCACTGATATCTTTGTAAACTATATAGACAAGCAAGGGGGTTTGGCTGTATCCTAAATTATCATTCTATGTCTGACAGGAATATAATAATCAGACCCAATCCATTTCCCGGGCTGAGACCATTCAGACCGGATGAAGGGCATTTGTTTTTCGGCCGCATGGAGAGTACCCTGAAGGTGGTTTCAAAGCTCAGGGAAAACAGGTTTGTTGCAGTTCTGGGTGCCTCCGGAAGCGGCAAATCATCACTCGTCATGTCGGGAGTGATCCCTGCGCTGCTGAAAGAGAATTTAGAAGGGAAAAAATCATGGTCATACCTTGTGATCAGACCTGCCCTGAATCCGGTTGACCATCTGGCTGCGGAGCTTGCAGCCCTCTCCGCCGGCGCAGGATTCAACCAGCTTACTGAAGCCGGTGTGGCCACCTCACTGCACAACAGTGCAGAGGGACTTGTTGATGTGATAAACAGGCTGAGAAAGAACCCACGCCAGCAGATTGTGGTTGTCATAGACCAGTTTGAGGAACTGTTCCGGTTCAGCCCTGCCGCCGGCACCGGCACTCCCTGCGATGATGCGACCCAGTTTATCGACCTGGTGGTCAATGCTGTGCAAAAGCCTGACCATGGACTGTTCATAGTCCTTACCGTGAGGTCTGAATATGTATCAGAGTGCGCCAGATTCAATGCCCTGACCAACCTGATGAACGGCAGCAGTTACCTGTTGCCACATATACCCAATGATTTTCTCGGAGCATTAATTGAAGAGCCGGTCAAGCTGTCAGGAGGATCAATTGACCGTTCGCTGATAAAGCTCATCCTGGGTGACCTGGATGAGAAGCCCGGTCAGCTGCCGGTGTTGCAGCATCTGATGATGAGGCTATGGGACCACTGGAGCAGGCTGGGGGATCTGAGTCGCCCGATAACCATCTCCGATTATGAGGCTGTGGGCCGTCTCAGCGGTGCAATATCACAGCATGCCGGCCAGGCGTTGGAGTCGCTTGATGAGAGGCATCGGTACGTCTGCTCCCGACTGTTCAGGGCCATAACAACACGCACAGATGACGGAAGGGAGCTCCGTAAGCCGGAGCGTATATCAACAATAGCTGCTCAGACAGGCTGCGCGGAGCACGAGATAATTGGTGTGGCCGAGGTATTCAGGGCACCTGAATATTCATTCCTCTCCCCTTCAAAGGAGGTTCACCTCACCGGCGAGAGCATCCTTGATCTCACACATGAGAGTATCATCAGGTTATGGGGTACTCTCCGGCAGTGGATGGATGATGAGGAGGCTTCAGTAAAACTCTACAGCCAGCTGGCGGCAGCCGCTGAACAGTACCAGGAGGGTAACGGACGGCTTTGGACACCTCCTGACCTGATGGTTGCTCTCAGATGGAAGGAGGAGAACAAACCAACACTGGCCTGGGCAGAAAAAATAGACCCCTCATTTGAAAGAGCCATGCTTTTTCTCAAAAACTCAGAGGAGGAGCACCATATACAGGAAGAGTACGGCAGAAGGAGCGGCACGGAGAGTATCAGGCGCTCACGCCTGGTGGCAGCACTGCTTGGACTGCTTACTTTGATATCACTGATAGCCCTGGGAGCTGTCTTTGCTATGAGAAACAAAGCGGAGAAACAAAAATCCATTGCCATCCAGATGAAGGATGAGGCCATCGCATTGAATGACAGGCTCAGTGACAGCCTGGAGACGCTTACCTCCGTATCAATGACTGCCGGCCAGGCAGAGAGTGAGCTTTCATCGGCGGAAGAGAGGGCAGAAAAAGCTGAGATCAGAGCCAGAAGCGCCGAGGATGAGGCAAAAAAACTCAGCTCCCAGAGGGCTGAAATACTGAGAAGGGTCTCTGAGGTGAACAGGTTCAGAATGATATCAGTGGCAAAATCACTGGCCATGAGATCACTTAACCAGGCAGGCAACAAGGATCTCCAGTTATTGCTGGCATGGCAGTCTTACCTTTTCAATCAGAAATATTCAGGACTGACGGAAGACCCCGATGTGTTTGCAGGTCTTTATGATGTCAGCAAAAGATACGGTAACAGGTTTTGTGCCAGGTTTGCACCTGACGGGGCAGAGTTCACGGCAATGACCGAGGGCGCTGAAGGGGAGTTCTTCACAGCCGATGCCAGAGGCAGGGTCCTGAGCTGGCAGGCAGACCAGCCATCAAAGGGATATACAATGATATGGTCCGGCAACAGGATGATAAGATCAATGACCGTCAGTCCAGATGCCTCCTGGCTGGCCTGTGGCACTGACAATGCCGGGATAATGATGATACCAATCATTGATGATTCGGCCGGCTACGAGCTGCAAGGCTCGTCAGGCGGCATTACCGCTCTCCTCTTCTCTGACCATGACCACCTGTGTTCTGCTTCATCAGGGGGAGAGGTGATTGAATGGGATCTGAAGACCCGCAGGTCTAGACAGGTAATCAGTTACGGATCAGGAATAATGGCACTGGAGAGATCGGCAGCAGGCTCAATGCTTGCAGCCCTGACGGCCGACGGCAGGGTTCTCTGCTGGCAGAACGGCTCGCCGGAACAGGTCATATCCCTTGAGACAGCGGAGAGGGTGATCACGGCACACCGGTTCGTGGGCGGGGACGACCGTATAGCAACAGGAGACCAGACAGGGATGATAGACATCTGGAACACGGAAACAGGAGAGGCAGAAAGCACTGCTGACGGGCATGCATCAGCAGTCATCAGCATTGCTTATGACAATTCGGACGGACAGATGGTAACAGCTGATAACTCCGGAGAGATAAGACTCTGGACATTGGCTGACCTGACCCAGCCGCCGGTGGTATTTAATGACGGAGGAGATAATGTACTCCGCCTCGCCTTCAGCGACGGGGGAGATGCATTTCTCTCTGCCACAGAGAGTGATGTCCTCAGGCGTCCGGCACATATCCGGTGTATGGCTGAAGGATTATGTGATAAGGTCTCAAGAAACCTTACCGAACAGGAGTGGAAAGCATTCGTGGGTCAGGACATTGAATATGAGCCTACCTGCCCCAACAGGGAATACAGGATCAGGGTCAGGGAAATAAGAGGAGCCCGTTGATTCAAACTATCAGGTTGCTGAAGTGTTATTCCGTTACCCGGGTTGTGGTTACGGTTTAATGCCTATTTTTGCATCCTGTACATAATAATGAGCAGTTGACTAAATGAAAGAAAACAGAGTATTACTGATGATCCTCGACGGATGGGGCAAAGGTGACGGTTCGCACAGTGATGTGATAAGCACTGCCGGCACACCCAATATCGATGAACTAAAAAAAATATATCCCTCATCCACGCTTCTCACCTCCGGGGAGGATGTAGGGCTGCCTGAAGGTCAGATGGGCAACTCGGAGGTTGGGCACCTGAACATTGGAGCCGGACGCATAGTCTACCAGGACCTTGTAAAGATAAACAAAGCGTGCAGGAGCGGGGAGATACGGTCAAACGAGACCCTCCGCCAGGCGTTCACCTATGCCCGTGACAAGGGTGTAAGTGTACATTTCATGGGCCTGCTCTCCGATGGGGGTGTGCACTCACTCAACAGCCACCTGTACGCTCTTTGTGACATGACAATGGATTACGGGCTGAAGAATGTTTTTATCCATGGTTTCGGTGACGGTCGTGATACTGACCCCAGGAGCGGGAAGGGATACATGGCTGAACTGCTCGGGCATCTTGAGAAGAGTAACGGCCGGGTAGCCTCGTTCGTCGGGCGTTACTATGCAATGGACCGCGACAAGCGGTGGGAGAGGATAAAGGAGGCATATGATATGCTGGTCAGCGGAAAGGGAACAATGACCACTGACATCCTGCGTACCATGCAGGATTCCTATGATGCCGGGGTGACTGACGAGTTCATGAAACCGATTGTTGTCACCGGAAATGATGGCAGGCCGATGGCAACAATATCCGAAGGAGATGTGGTGGTATTCATAAACTTCAGGAATGACAGGGCCAGGGAGCTTACTATTGTGCTTACCCAGCAGGATATGCCTGAGGCAGGGATGAAGACCATTCCGCTGCATTACCTTACCATGACCCCCTATGATGACAAGTTCAGGGGCCTGCATGTCATTTTTCCGAAGGACAATGTGGACAGGACCATTGGCGAGATACTGTCAGAGAAGGGTAAAAGACAGTTGCGCATAGCAGAGACCGAGAAGTATGCACATGTTACTTTTTTCTTCTCCGGTGGAAGGGAGAAGGAATTCCCGGGCGAGGAAAGGATACTGATTCCCTCTCCCAGGGTGGCCACATATGACCTTCAGCCGGAGATGAGCGCATACAAGGTGAGAGATGCGGTTGTTGCCGAGCTTGCCAAAAAGAAGCATGACTTCATATGCCTTAATTTTGCCAATGGAGACATGGTTGGTCATACAGGGATTTATGAAGCCATTCGGAAGGCTGTCAGGGCTGTGGACGAATGTGCGGGTGATGTGGTGCGGGCTGCAAGAGCCAACGGGTATGAGGTGGTGATCATTGCCGATCACGGAAATGCTGATTATGCGGTTAATCCTGACGGATCACCCAATACTGCGCATTCACTCAATCCTGTGCCTCTTTATCTTATCAGCACCAGGTACAGGGAAGTGAGTGATGGTATCCTCGCTGATGTGGCTCCTACCATACTCACCATGATGGGTATCTCCATTCCGCCGGAGATGACAGGCAAATCGCTGGTGTGAAAGAAACAATGCTCCAGATTGATGACACCATAGTATCACTGGCACTAATAGAGAAGAGATTTCTATGTGATCTCTCCGCCTGCAAGGGCAACTGTTGCCGTTACGGTGATACCGGCGCGCCACTCACTGCTGAAGAGGCATCTCTGCTTGACCGCATCTGGCCTGATCTGTGGCCTTTTCTTCGTCCTGAGGGTATCAGGGCAATAGAGAAGAACGGTACCAGCGTCACCGATATCGAGGGCGAGCTGGTCACCCCGTTGATCAACAATGAGGAGTGTGCCTATACCATAATGGATGGTGATATTTACAAATGTGGTATAGAGGCGGCATTCGATGCAGGGGCGGTCAGTTTCAGAAAACCCGTATCTTGCCATCTCTTCCCGGTAAGGATAAAACAATACCGTAACTTCCGGGCTGTCAACTACGAGGAGTGGTCAATCTGTAAGCCCGGTGTTGCCTGCGGCAGGAAAGAGAACATGGAACTCTTTATCTTCCTGCGTGAGCCTCTGATAAGGGCTTTCGGGCAGGAGTGGTATGATAAACTGCAGTGGGCAGCAGGGGAATATGTTAAATACAATGATAATGGAAAACATTAAGAATTACATCGAAACAAACAGAGAGAGGTTCCTTGAGGAACTCTTCGGGCTGATCAGGATACCCTCGGTCAGCGCCTCAGAAGCCAACAAGGCTGACATGATCAGGGCGGCTGAATACATCCGTGAACTGATAGATGCTAACGGAGCAGACCGGGCAGAGGTCTATCCCACCCCCGGTAATCCGATAGTGTACGGAGAAAAGATTATTGACCCGTCACTTCCCACCATTCTCGTTTACGGCCATTATGACGTGATGCCGGCCGAGCCTCTTGAGAAATGGGATTCACCTCCTTTTGAGCCGGAGATACGTGACGGGAAGATCTGGGCCCGCGGTGCTGATGACGACAAGGGTCAGCTCTTCATGCACCTGAAGGCTTTTGAGATGATGAATGCCACCGGCAGTCTGCCCTGCAATGTTAAGTTCATGATAGAAGGTGAGGAGGAAGCCGGTTCGGAAAGCATTGGCGGATTCTGTTCTGAATACCGTGATATGCTGAGCTGTGACGTGATACTCGTCTCTGACACCACCATGATCTCTTCAGAAATTCCCTCCATCACCTCAGGACTAAGGGGACTATCATACATCCAGATAGAGGTGGAGGGTCCCAACCGCGACCTCCACTCGGGCATCTACGGGGGTGCCGTTGTAAACCCCTGTAATGCCATCTGTGATATAATCTCCAGGTTGAAGGACAGTGACGGACGGATAACCATACCAGGCTTTTATGATGCTGTCTCTGTCCCGTCAGATGCTGAAAGAGCCAAGATGGCGGAGAGACCGTTTGACCCGGAAGAGTATAAGAAATCGGTTGGTGTTGATGCCCTTGCAGGGGAGAAGGGTTTCTCCACCCTGGAGAGCACAGGCATTCGTCCCACACTTGATGTTAATGGTATATGGGGCGGATACATCGGTGAGGGAGCCAAGACCATCCTTCCCTCCAAAGCCTCCGCAAAGATATCCATGAGGCTTGTGCCCTGCCAGAAGGCAGAGGAGATAGCAAAACTGGCTATAGATCATATCAGGGCAATTGCACCTGCAGGAGTGAAGTTGAAGGCTGAGTACCTGCATGGCGGTGAGGCTTACGTGAGCCCCATCGATACACCTGAGTACCTCGCAGCGGAGATGGCCTGTGAGGAGATATTTGGGAAGAAACCCATACCAATACGCAGCGGCGGCAGCATCCCTATCATATCCACATTTGAAAAGATACTGGGGGTGAAGTCCATACTGATGGGATTCGGACTGGAGTCAGATGCAATTCATTCACCCAATGAGAATTACCCTCTGGAAAACCTGTTCGCAGGTATGAGGGCAATACCACTTTATTACAAGTATTATACGGAGTTAAAGAAACAGGGCTGAGAGAACCTGTCAGTCGATCTTCAGCTTAAGCAGTTCCACCCTGGTGGAACTGCTTCTCAGTACGGTGAAGAGGTTGGCACCCACCCGTATCTTCTCCTGTTGCCTTGGGATATTGCCATGCACAAATAATATCAGGCCGGCAAGGGTTGTGTACTCATCATTCTCGGGCAGATCAAGGTCATACTCCTCATTGAGGTAGTCAATATCGAGCCGTCCGGAGAGGACATACTCCTTGTCATTGATCTTCTTCTCCACCAGGTCACTGATGTCATGCTCATCCTCTATGTCGCCGACGATCTCCTCCAGTACATCCTCGATGGTGATCACTCCGGCCGTACCGCCGAACTCGTCAACCACCAGGGCTATGCTCTTCTTGGCGTCAGAGAGCATTCTCAACACCTTGTTGGCTGTCATGGTTTCGGGAACAACGGACAGTTTGCGTATTCCTGAAGAGATGTCAGGCGGGCCGTGCAAAATGTCTTTCAGTTCATAGTAGCCCACCATATTGTCAATGTTATCCCTGTAGAGAAGGATCTTTGAATGGCCGGATTCAATGAACTGTTGCCTGAGTTCGTCGGGTGACGACTCCACAGGCAGAGCGACAATCTCAGTCCTCGGGACCATGCACTCACGGGCCTTGACCGATGAGAAATCAAGAACGTTCTGGAATATCTTCAGGCTGCTGTTCTCGTCCTGTTTCTCCTCTTCGGTCTCCACAAGGTCATTCACAAAGTGATCAAGATCAATACGGGTGAAGATGCGGTTCTCCTGTTCCTTCCTTTCGGTCCTGATGCCAAAGAATAGTCTCATAATGATATTGGCCAGCCAGAGACTGAATTTGCTGACAGGATAAAAAAGAAAATAGAAGATAGCTGTAGGGATAGCCAGGATATTAAGGAAGAAGTTCGGGCTTATCCGGACGACGGATTTGGGAAGGAAATCTGCAACTACCAGTATGATTATGGCAGTGATTATTGTCTGAATAATGAAGATTATAACCTCGGATGGGATGAGGTTTTGCAGCCATGATTCTATGAGGTCTGCAGCAAGCATACTGAACATCACCGTGGCAATATTGACTCCTATCAGCATTGTGGAGATATACAGGCCCGGGTTGCGGGTGAAGAGGGCTATGACGCCCGAACCGAAGAAGCCGTGCTTACGGTCAAGCTCAATACGGAGTTTGTTGGAGGCAATAAATGCAAGCTCCATTGCCGAAAAAAAAGCGGCAAGCAGGATGGAGAGCGGGATGAGAACAAACGGGTTCATCACCCAAATTTACAGCTTTTTTCTCTGTGAATCACGAACCCATGCAAGAACCAGTGCTCCGGCAGCCATCAGGTAGAAAAGCCATGCCCGGCCAAAGCCGTTGTTGACTGTTTCCCGTATGGCAATGCCAAGGCACATCAGCCCCAGGATGATCCAGATGATTTCAATCAGGAGTAGCGACCTTTTGTTCATCTCTGATATAAATTGTGCCGGTTACATTCTTTATTGTCCAGTTTGAGAAGCGCGAGTCAGAGTCGAATCCAGTACCCATTACAATCTGGTCATCATGGGTGAATCTGACGAACCGGTCAGACCAGATCTTATCCCTTGGCTGGCTCCAGAAGAGCAGTTCGCTCTCCAGCACCTCTCCCTTATTGCTAACGGCAACCACGCTGTCACGCAGTTCCCAGACCTCCTCCTTTTCTGTATAACGTGCATACTTTGATGTGATGCTGCCCTGAGGCTTGTCCTGCTTGTCATAGAACATCACCTTCAGCCCTTCGGGGAAGAGGGTGTAGGGGTTCTCATCAGAGGAGTACTGCTGTATCAGGGGAGTGCGCACCAGCATAGTCACCTTGCCTGAATCAGTATACTGGGTTTCCACATTTCTTGCGGCAAGGGTGGGCAGTCCCTTTATCTGAAGGTCCTTCAGCGCCTCCTCCTTCCTGTCACATGATGAAATAAAAGCAGTCCCGGCAATCAGGACTGCTGTAAGGATTAAGTATGTTTTGCCGGCTTTCACCGCTGTTATTCCTTCTTGAACCTGACAGTGGTGGATTCGTTTATCCATCCTCCCACCTGGTATGGAGCTCCCTCCTCCACAAGACTACGGAAGAAGGCCTCCTCCTTTGAGGGGAAGAGCCTGGAATAGATGGCAATACGCTCATCAATCTGCTCCCTGAGGGTCGGGTCTGTATTTCTTGCCCTGACCAGGTAATCCACTACCACCCAGTATACCGTCTGGTTCTCGAAGGTATCACCTATCCTGGAGCCTGCATATGATTCAGCTATTATAAAGAGAGCGTTGCCGTTTGTAGGATCAAGAGAGTAGGCTGCCCTGGCAAAATCACGTGCTGCCTGCTTACTGTCAGAAGCCAGTTCCAGGGTGGCAAGCTTGGTCAGCAGGCCTGATTTGACCAGGTTGTCTGTTTCAAGTTCAATTGCCTCAGTATAATATTTCTCTGCTTCGTTATATTTCTTCCTGGCAACATTCATCTCGGCAAGCTGTGCCGCTGAGGCGGCGCTGGGGTCTGACTTGTAGAGATTGGTGGCAGTCTTGTAATACAGCTCCGAATCCTTGCAACCTGTCTCCGTAAGAAGGGTGATGACCTTCCTCAGCATTGCAGTATCACCGGGGTTGTTGTCTACATCAGCGGTGAAGAGATGTTCCAGATTCTCGCATGAGGCGGCACCGCTTGAACGGAACACTGCGTCAATGTTCTTGCGGGCTTCCAGGTAACGGCCATTGTCAGGCTTCCGTGAGAGTTGATTGTCAACCACCTTCATTGACTGAGAATACGCAGTGATGACCTCAGGCGCTTCAATGAGCTTAAGTGCATAGCATTTTGCGGTGATGGCCATATAGAGGCTGGAGTAGGTGTGATCAAAACTCTGGGGTGATACGTTCATGACATTCCTGATAAGATCATAGCACTGCTTTGCGAAATCGGGGTCATTGCCACCGAACTCGTATAGTGCAAAAGCCTTGCGCAAGCTGTTTGAATGCTCTTCGTTGAAGTATTTGGTGCGCTGATCAAGGATCATCATCACTGTGTCAATATAGGCTTTGTTGCCTGTCTTGCGGAAAAACTCCTTGAACATGGCCTCGCCCTTGATATAAGTATTCTTTGATGATCCGGGACACTCATAGAATACTGGTCTCCAGAACTGAACGGCCATGTTATAGTCCTTGTTCTCATAATATGTTGAATAGAGCGAAGTATTCCGAAGGCACCTGGTGCTGTCTTCGCCTCTTCCGAACGGAGTTCCCGTATCAACTCCCTGCTGAGCCTGCAGGGCAAATGAGAACAGTGACAGAATCAATCCGGTCAAAATCATGCTTGTTCTTCTTTTCATCTCTTTCTTATTCTGTTATTAATCATATTGCCTTTTAATGAACCAGTAATCATACAGATTCAGGCTTGCTCCGACCGATATCCTTGATTCTTTGGGGATTTCTCCGCTGCCCTTCCCCTTGGTTGACAGATCAACAACCAGCGTGATCCGGGATCTCGATCTTCTCATCGGTATACCTGTTCCAAAAGTTATGCCGTACTCTTTCACCTGCTCTCCCCCGAAGAGGGTATAACTCTCCCCATAGCGGCATCCCATGCGGTATTCCATTCGATCAAAAAAACTGTAATTTGAATACCTGTCAGGTATGTATTCTGCTCCGGCATGAAGTGACAATGCATCAGTGAATTCTCCATAGCTGCCGGGTATGGTTGCTTTGCTCCACCGGGTGTATACCAGGTCAGCACCTGCAGTAAGCTTGTCTGTCTGTCCCATGGAGAAGCCTGCCCTGATTGATCCGGGCATCCTGCTGGTGGTTGAAAGCGTGGCGTGTGAGAGGGTATCAAACCCCATTGTTGTAGTCTGTATATTTGAATACCGGATGATCAGATCATCATTGCTCGTTTTGAGGTCATATGCTGGGGTGTAAGTGATCCCTGCATTGATAAACCGGCCCTCCTGGAAAGAGATCATAAACTGAACAGATGCCTCGTAACCCAGCCCGCTTAGTGCCGAGCTGCCCTGTTTCCTGGTGTTGAAATGGTTGTTGTCATCGGTGAAAAGGAAGTCGTTGATCCTTGTGACTTCACCGAACATAAAGAAGCCATTAACGCCCACCGACATGAAGGGCATGGGCCTGAAGCCCGTTCCCAGCAGGGCCCTGTTGTATCCCCCGCTACCATTATGGTGTTCGTAAATGGTCCCCGTGACTCCATCACCCTCCGACTCAAAGCCGATGTCGTAAGTCCCGTTGGCATAAGGCAGGATTGCGGCGGTCACTCCCCAGCCCTTCATGATGGGAAACCCCATCATCAGGTGTGAAAAGGTCATGTCCTGTGATGTATGCTTAAGGCCGTCACCTTTCAACTGGTTCAAACCGTAATCTATACCAAAATCAAAGATAAAAGAGGCTGTGTCAATGCTGCTGTATGATGCCGGAGTCAGGAAGTTCAGGGAAAGATTATCCCTTATGCCGCTGCTTATGCCTCCCATGGCACGCATCCTGAAAGGACCCTGTTGCTCGAGGTTCCCTAAGCCGTACCTCGCGAAGGGTGAATTGACATTCTTCTGACCTGTCACCCCTGTTGTCAGGAGAGCCAGAAGGCATACCAGGCTGAATTTTATGTTCTTATACATTTGTTTCCAGTAAATATATCAAACCTTCCGTAACCAGGTCAGGATAGTAGAGCGCTTTGCCACCGGTGAGGGATGTGATGATTTCACCGTCACCTCCTGTTATGACTGTCACGGAATTATGGTGCTTTTTCCCGAATGTGCGAATATACTCAATTATTTCATACGCCAACCCCATGATAACTCCTCCGGCAATGGCATCTTCCGTCGTTTTTCCGGGGAAGGTGAAGCCGGACCTTTTCGTTACCAGTGGAAGCCTGCCCGTGTGTTCATGCAGTGCCCTGAATCTCATGGCTATTCCGGGAGAGATACTGCCTCCCCTGAATGCTCCTCCGTACACCTGGTCAACAGTAAGGGCACTACCGGCATCAATGATCAGCAGGTCAGATCCGGGATGATGAAAACATGCCCCTGCTGCCGCTGCAAGACGGTCACTGCCCAGCGTCTCAGGCGTCTCATAGTCAATAGCGAAAGGATAGCGTGATGAGCAGCTCAGATGATGAACCCGGGAGGTTCTGGACTTCAGCCATGACAACAGCGGGGCCGGATCATCGCCCACACTTGAGACTATGGCGCCTTCCAGCCTGCGGCGGCCAACGAACCTGGCAATAATCTCAGGGCTGGCGTTTGGAAGTCGCTCGCGCCTGACAATCACTTCGTTTTTTACCAGGGCTGCCTTTACTGAAGTGTTCCCTATGTCAACTGCCAGTTTCATCTGTCTGCCCCAGGCGCAATGGTTGATTCATGATATGCCAGTATCCCGGAAAAAAGGTCAATGGCCTTATCCACGCCGGATGTGCCCTTCACTGTGAGGCTCAGTTTGTTGTTGGTCTGTTTCACCGTCATGGTGCCCTGTCTTTTGTTTACATAGTTCATCACCGACACAAAGAGAGGCGACCGGTAGAACTGTGCTGACTGATCCGCCACAAAGTTAGCAATCAGTGTGTTATTTTTCAGTATTACTTTTTCGATTCCTGTTTTTGACGCTGCCCACCTGAGTTTTACCAGCTTAAGCAACGCTTTGGCCGGTGGCGGGGGTGGTCCGAACCTGTCTGTGAGATGTGACTCGTAGGCTTTAAGTCCCTCATCATCCCTTATCTCATTGAGCTCCTTGTAGAGCCTGATTCTTTCAGGGATATTTGATACGTAATCATCGGGGAACATAATCTCAAGGTCCGTCTCCACTGTTACATCCTCAACAATCTTTTCAGGTTTTTCTTCACTCTTCTTCTCTTTTCCCGGTGCAGGTTCGGGGAAGAGCTCCCTGAACTCCTCATCTTTCAGTTCCCTGACTGCTTCATTGAGGATCTTCTGATAGGTTTCATAACCCACGTCAGCGATGAAGCCGCTCTGCTCTCCGCCGAGCAGGTTACCCGCACCACGTATGTCAAGGTCCTGCAGCGCGATATTGAATCCGCTGCCAAGCTCGTAGTTCTCTTCTATCGCTTTAAATCTTCTTCGGGCGTCACCAGTGATGACGGAGAGAGGGGGAGTGAGCAGGTAACAGAAGGCCTTCCTGTTTGACCGGCCTACCCTCCCTCGCAGCTGGTGCAGTTCGGAGAGGCCGAAATTGTGTGCGTCATTGATGAAGATGGTATTGGCGTTGGGTATGTCAAGACCGGACTCGATGATGGTGGTGGCAAGCAGGACATCATAGTCGCCACGGATGAAATCAAACATCACATTCTCTATCTCTGTGCCTTCCATCCGGCCATGAACAACGGCTATCCTCACATCAGGGCATATACCTGATATGGTGGCCTTCACCTCCATTATGTTCTCAATCCGGTTGTTAATGAAGAAG
This sequence comes from Bacteroidales bacterium, assembly GCA_012513795.1. Lineage (GTDB taxonomy): Bacteria > Bacteroidota > Bacteroidia > Bacteroidales > VadinHA17 > SR-FBR-E99. The sequence goes on from JAAZBN010000074.1 coordinate 17,682, forward strand.
ACCTGGCCGTTGCGGCTCACCTCATAGATAATTCCCTCACGTATGATCTCCTCATTGAAGCCGTGAAGTTCTGTGATAATGGGCATACGGTTTGGGGGAGGGGTATTTATGACAGAGAGGTCACGTGCACCCATGAGGGAGAACTGCAGCGTCCGCGGGATGGGGGTGGCGGTGAGGGTCAGGGTGTCAACCCCCGCCTTCAGCGTCTTCAGCCGTTCCTTCACTGCCACTCCGAAACGTTGCTCCTCATCAATGACCAGGAGACCCAGATCTTTGAACTTAACCTCTTTACCAGTCAGCTTATGTGTTCCAACTATAATGTCTATCTCTCCGCCGGCGAGCTGTTTGAGTAGCTTCTTCTGCTCTGCCGGCTTCCTGTGCCTGCTGATGTAATCAACCTTGCAGGGGAAGTTCTCAAGGCGTGACGAGAAGGTTTTGTAATGCTGCAGGGCCAGTATGGTTGTGGGTACCAGCACTGCTGTCTGTTTGCCGTCAGTGGCGGCCTTGAAGGCTGCCCTGATGGCAATCTCGGTCTTGCCGAAGCCCACATCGCCGCAGATAAGCCTGTCCATCGGGGTTGACGACTCCATGTCTTCCTTTACGGCCATGGTGCTTGCAAGCTGGTCAGGAGTATCTTCCCAGATGAATGATGCCTCCAGCTCACGCTGCAGGTATGAGTCCGGCGAGTAGGCAAAACCGCCGGAGGCTTTTCGCTTTGCGTAGAGGATGATGAGATCCCTGGCAATATCCTTGACCTTTTTCTTGGTCGATTGCTTCATCTTTTGCCATGCACCGGTGCCCAGCTTGTTTATTCGCGGGGGAGTGTCATCCCTGCCCTTGTATTTGGAGATCCGGTGCAGTGCGTGAATGCCAACATAAAGAATATCATTATCCTTGAATACAAGCTTTATAGCCTCTTGCATCCTGCCGTTAACCTCAATCTTCTCCAGCCCTCCGAAACGGCCTATGCCGTGGTCAGAATGAACCACATAGTCGCCCGGATTAAGATCGGTCAGCTGACGGACAGTCATGCTGTCACGGCGCGTGAAGAAGCCCCTGATGCGGAACTTGTGATACCGGTCAAAAATCTGGTGATCGGTGTAAACAGCTATCCGCAGGTCATGGTCAGTGAAACCCTGGTGCAGGTTGAGCAAAAGAGGGGTGTAATGCAATGATGGATCAGTCTCGGCAAAAATCTCTTTGAGACGCTGCTCCTGGATGTCACTCTCTGAGATGATGAAGTTGCGGTAGCCCTCCTGCGTATTGGCAACCAGTCGTGATGTGAGCAGTTCAAAATTCTTGTTGAATGCGGGTTGTGGTTCTGTGCGGAACTCAATGTTGACTGTTCCCGGATACTGTCTTCCCCTGCCGAAAAAGATCCTGCGGTGACGTGAGCAGAGTTCTTCAAGGTGCCGGCCGGTTATGATTATATCTCGCCTGTCGGAGATCTCCCCCCTGGAGCTGCGTGTTCTGGCCTGTGACCATATGCTGTCAGTCTTTTCAATGATATAGTCAAAGTTGTCACTCCAGATGATGGATGATGGGGGGATGAAGTCAATGAAGCTGTCAGAGCTCTCCTGGAAGGCAAGCTCCTGTATGTCAGGTATGACCTGGATCTCATCATGAAGCTGCAGTGAGAGCTGGTCGTCAGGATTGAATGACCGGATGGAATCAACCTCTTCACCAAAAAAGTCAATACGGTAGGGCTTGTCAGCAGAGTAGGAGAACAGGTCCGTAATACTGCCCCTGACCGAGTATTGCCCCGGTTCGTAGACGAAATCGGTCCGCCGGAAATTGTATTCACGGAGTACCTCTTCCAGAAATTCTATGGAGAGCCTGGCCCCCTTTTGAATAATGAAGGTATTCTTCTTCAGGCTGCTCTTGCTGACAACCTTCTCCATGACCGACTCCGGGTAGGTTACAATGATGCACTTCCTCCTGCCTGAGCTGAGGAAGTTGAGTACCTCTGCCCTCAGTATTATGTTGGCGGGCTCAGTCTGGTCATACATCACTGACCGCTTGTAGGTGCCGGGGAAAAAGAAAATATTGTCATCGCCAAGCAGCGATGTGAGATCATTGTAGAAATAGGCTGCGTCTTCTTTTTCAGGCAGCAGAACCACATGGGTTGTTGGTTGCTGCGACAGCGCCCCGGCCATGACCACAGCACGGGATGACCCTGTCAGGCCATGGATGGTTACCGGCTCATCGGTATCGGCGGCCAGCAGGGATTCCAGCCTGTTGAAAGAGGGGTGAGCCCTGTAAATGTCTCTGAAGAGGGTGCTGGCCATTGATTTTGTGTGAGTGTGCAAAATTAACAAAGCCTGCGGTCACAGCAAAGGAAAAGAGTGCCTCAATACGGGTTTGACTGTAATTCTGTCTCCGGGGAGGCAATTGCCCCGGGTGGCGGTTGAAGGAGGCTCTTCTGTCAGCAGCAAAGACCTACCAGCTTCCCGATCATCTCAGGTGAGCCGCAATAGAAGGGTGTTCTCTGGTGCAGTGAATCCGGGGAGATAGACAGTATTCTCCGGGTTCCGTCAGTGGCAACACCTCCGGCCTGTTCAATAATGAAAGCTATCGGGTTGCATTCATAGACCAGCCTGAGCTTCCCGGAGGGATAACTGCTTGAGGGAGGATAGAGGAAGATGCCTCCCGTGAGCATATTGCGGTGCACGTCAGAGACCAGCGATCCTATATATCTGGAGATGTATGGTCTGCCGGTGGAAGGGTCATTCTCCTGGCAATACTTGATATATTTCTTGACCCCGTCAGGGAACTTGATATAGTTACCCTCATTGATAGAGTAGATTCTTCCTCTCTCCGGTGTTTTCATATTTGGATGTGAAAGACAGAACTCGCCAATGGTCGGATCAAGGGTAAAGCCGTTAACGCCGTTGCCGGTTGTATATACCAGCATGGTTGATGAACCGTAGATAACGTATCCTGCAGCCACCTGCCTGTTTCCCTCCTGGAGGAAATCGACCAGGGTGGCTTCAGCGTCTCTGTCTGTTAACCTTCGGTAGATTGAAAAGACTGACCCTACCGATACGTTGACGTCAATATTGGATGAACCGTCAAGAGGATCCATGCAGACAACATATTTTCCCCTGCCGGCGAACTCCCCGGTGAAAATAACCTCATGCTGGTTTTCTTCAGAGGCCACACCGGCGCACTGGCCGGAGGATTTGAGTGCATCAATGAAGACATCGTCGGCATAACGGTCAAGCTTCTGCTGCTCTTCTCCCTGGGGATTTTCAGAGCCGGCTTTGCCGAGGATCTCCACCAGGCCTGCCTTGCGTATCTTGGCATTGACCATCTTGGCGGCAGTGCCTATATGGTGGAGCAGGCTGGAGAGCTCTCCGGTGGCGTAAGGAAAATCTTTTTGTTTCCTGATGATGAAGTCATTCAGGCTGGTTATATCATAGCTTGGCATCGTGACAGATGTTTTGGTTATTAACTGTTTAGTTCAGGTCAGCCCTGAAGGCTGCCCTGTATGCATATACCTTCCCCAGGTTGTTGTACAGCTCATATCCGAAGGTGACCGACTTACTCTTTTTTTCAACCCTGTTTTCACCGGGGTAATAATACCAGTCTTCAGTAAATGAGAGCTTTCCTATTTTAGAACGGTCATTCTTGAATTCTTCTTCGATTTTTCTGACCTCTGCCGGGGAGAGGGCCTCGCCGCTGTGGTAATCATAGACTGTCATGGTTCCGTCATAGATACGGCTGAAGATATTATCAACCATTGCCTCGCCCTGATAACCTGCCACCTTCTCCGTATCCCACGGATCACCATCCGGATCAGGCCTGACTATGATCTCTGTAACGATGTCTGTTGCCACCAGCACCGCTCCGGCAGGAAGTTCGGCGGCAGGCGGCCGAGGGGAGAGGGTAGCGTTACCCGGTTCTGATCCGGTATCTGAATCTCTTTTGGAGCTTGCCCTTTCACCGCACGAGGCGGTCATGACGGCTATGATAATCAGCAATGCAGTCTTTTTCATTTGATTATCTGATATCTGTGTTTGTGGTATGATAGAACCTGTAAGAAAATGCCAATCATATACGTTTGTGAGTTTCTGCTCAAGCCGGTTTTATTCTGTTTCTCATTTCATCTTTTGAACCGGAGCATCTCCGCAGCGCGGCGGCCTGTCAGACGGCCCTCCTCAAACACCGGAACGCCGTTTGCAATTGTTGTTATGATACTGCTGCGGAAGGTGGTTCCCTCAAGCGGCGACCATCCGCATTTGTACAGAATGGTCTCCCTGCTGACTGTCCACGGGGCTGCAGGATCAACCAGCACCATGTCAGCCTTCCATCCCTCCCGGATGAAACCGCGGTCAGTTATGCCGAAGATGAGTGCGGGATTATGGCACATCTTCCTGACCACCAGTTCGGGTGTGAGCTCTCCACGGTGGCATAGTTCCAGCATCATCACCAGTGAGTGCTGTATGGTGGGTCCGCCCGAGGGTGCGCTGAAGTATGGTGCGCTCTTCTCTTCCAGCGTGTGAGGGGCATGATCGGTAGCGATGATGTCTATCAAACCTTTACGGACAGCACTCACCAGCGCTTTCCTGTCAGCGGCACTGCGCACAGGAGGATTCCATTTTATGAGGTTGCCTTTTGTTTCGTATGCAGTGTCGTCAAACCACAGGTGGTGCACACAGACCTCCCCGATGACCTGCTTGATAGCCGGATCGGCGCCTGCATCCGGCAACGCCGTCTCATCAGCCGTGGTCAGGTGGAGCAGGTGGAGCCTGGCGCCGGTGCGGCGCGCAAGGCTGATAGCCGCGGTGGAAGATGCAAGGCATGCCTCACGACTTCTTATTAAAGGGTGAAACGAAGGGCTGATGGTGTCTCCGTACTCTTCACGGTAAGCTTCGGTATTGGACCTGATGATCTTCTCATCCTCACAATGACACGCAACCGGCATTTTTCCGAGGCGGAAGATCGACTCAAGGGTCTCCTGGTTGCTTACCAGCATGTTTCCGGTGGATGCGCCGAGGAAGAGCTTGATTGCGGGGACCATCTCAGGGTTCGCCCTGCGCAGTTCATCAATGTTATTATCAGTAGCGCCGAGGTAAAATGAATAATTGATCACTGACCGGCTGGCAGCAATGCTGTTCTTATTCTCCCACTCCCTGATGGTGATTGTCTGCGGCAAGGTGTTCGGCATCTCCATGAAGGATGTTACCCCGCCGGCAGCGGCAGCGGCACTCTCACTTGCAATGTCTGCCTTGTGTGTCAGTCCCGGCTCACGAAAATGAACATGGTCATCAATAACTCCCGGCAGCAGCCACAATCCTGAAGCTTCAATGATCCTTGTTCTTTCTTTAACCATAGGGGCCTTTCCGGGAGCAAAGATGCCTTCGATGCGGTCACCGGAGATGGCTATGTCAGCCACTCTTCTGCTCTCTTCATTTATGAGCAGGGCATTACGAATAACTATTTTGTTTTCTGAATCTTCCGGCATATTGATCCGATCAAGCTGCAATCCTGCGCGGCTTCCTGAAGATACTGACTATTTTCATACGGACAACACCCCACATGGCTTCGCCGAAGATGCCTCCGGACATCTTTGATGTGCCGGCTTTCCTGTCGGTAAAGATGATTGGCACTTCCACAATCTTATAGCCCAGCAGCCAGGCAGTGAATTTCATCTCTATCTGGAATCCATAACCGATGAGCCTTATATGTCCGGGATTGATATTTTGCAGCACTTCGCGCCGGTAGCATTTGAATCCTGCCGTTGTATCCATGATCTTCATGCCTGTGACCATCCTGACGTACATGGAGGCAATATATGACATGAGTACGCGGCCCATTGGCCAGTTCACCACATTGACCCCTGAGATGTATCTTGATCCGATGGCCAGATCAGCACCGCCGTTCTCACATGCATCCCAGAGCCTGACAAGGTCATCAGGATTGTGTGAAAAGTCAGCATCCATCTCGCAGATATACCTGTAGTCGCGCTGCAGCGCCCAGTCGAATCCTGCTATGTATGCGCGTCCAAGTCCCATTTTTCCTTCCCTTTCCATTAGATGAAGGTTGGGGAATGACGGGATCATCTCCTTTACCAGTGAGGCTGTGCCGTCAGGTGAGTTATCGTCGATGACAAGTATGTCAAACGGAACCGGCAACGCGGTGATAGCCCTTACGAGATCAGTAATGTTTTCCTTCTCGTTGTATGTGGGTACTATTACAAGATTTGACATATGGGTCCGCTGACAGTGCGAATTTAACCATTTTTCTTTCTTTGCTCCGTCATTTGGGCTATAACCTTGGTTTTGGCTAACTATTTTGAGCTGGCAGGGAAGAGCAGGAGAATTTTCAGGCTGCGAGTGGTTAAAATATTTTCTGAAAAATTTTGCATGTTTGAATGGAAGCATTACTTTTGTCACCCCAAATGATTCAAAATCACGGGGCGTTCTTTATAGTGTGCGCTTATCAGTCCCATAGCTCAGTTGGTTAGAGCGCTACACTGATAATGTAGAGGTCCCCAGTTCAACTCTGGGTGGGACTACAGGATTTGCGAATTCCGATTTTCGATTTTAGTCGACAATCGACAATTCACAATCCAATTGGAGATTTAGCTCAGTTGGCCAGAGCATCCCGACACGCAGTGTCGGGAGGGTCAAGGGT
>JAAZBN010000075.1 GCA_012513795.1 Bacteroidales bacterium
GACCTTCAGATTTCTATGATAAAACCAAATGTTCTTTGAAAAGGTTTTCTGGTTGATATTCATAACCACGATTTATTACGGCACATAATCGATGTATGATTTTGTTTCTCACTGCATTAATTACAAGCATTTTGTTTTTACCCAGAGCAATTTTTCTTTGATAATAATCACGAAGCTCCGGGTCCCTGGTTATCGCTGACAGTGCTCCCATATGAAGCATTCTTTTAAGAACTTTGTTAGCCATATGGCTTACCCGTGTTTTCCCTTTGACGCTTGATCCTGATGTATATTCAAAAGGAGCTACTCCGCAATAACAGGCTAGTTGTTTGGGATTATTGTAAATAGAAAATTCATTGGTATAGCAAATCATCAGGAGTGCTGTGTATTTTCCAACACCGGGAACTGACGTTGCGAGGGTATAAAGCTCTTTTAATTGAGGATCATTCTTTATTGTATCATCAAGATCCTTGTCTATCTGATCAATTTCTTTCTCGATTGAGGTCAGTGTTAGTTTACAGCCTCTTTTTACTCTTGCAGCTCCCTGTTTATCACCCATAGCAATTAGTTCATCTATGGGTGCCATAAGGGACTTCCTGGAAGAGATTAATCTTTCCCGCAGTGACAGAAGATCCCGAAGTTTTAAGATGATATCACGTTGAGGTTTCCAAAGCTTAATATCTTCTTTGTTCTTATAAGCATAAAGAGCTATCCGGCGTGCATCCACCCGGTCATTCTTTCCTCTCTGCAGCCCAAGAGACCGTATGATGTTCACAGGCATTTCCAACCAGACGTTACACTCCCTTTCTGTCAGGAAAGTGGTCAGAGGGCGACAATAAATACCTGTAAACTCCATGCAGAAAAGAGCGTCAGATAATTGTACCTGACACTCTTTTCCAAGGAATCTTGTCATGGCCTTAATTCCTTTTTGAGTGTTTTCAAAAACTGCCTGGATCACATGCTCCTTATCACAGTCCTTGATCAAAGCCAGATCAAACTTGGCTTTTGAGACATCAATACCAATGAAGTTTTGAAACATGATTTTTGTTTTTTAATTAACTTTATAAAAAATAAAAACCACGTTTTGAACACGTTCAAGTCCCTGATGATAGGCCAAAAGCCTTAATTTCTATTTGAAGCTTGTTCAAAACACCGGTATGGGATTGTATCTAAAGATAAGTCTTGGAACTTATGACCTTCAATAATTCGCCCATACCGGTTGGTTTTTAAGCAAATTACGGTAATTAATAAATAACAAACCTAGGATTTAGTCCTCTGAGACAAATCTAAGGGACCTTCAGACAATGTACATCAACTGCCACTCATACAACAGCCTGCGATACGGCACCCTTTCCGTGGAGCGCCTTTCTGAGCTCGCCGCGGCTGCGGGTGTGGAGCGGATGGTGCTGACCGATATCAACAATACTACTGGGGTGCCCGACTTCGTCCGTGAGTGCCGCAGCCGCGACATCACCCCGGCGGCCGGGATAGAGTTCCGTGACGGCAACAGGCTGCTCTACATAGGATTAGCCCGCAATAACGAAGGCTTCCGCGAACTGAACGAGTTCCTCACTCTGCACAACATCAGCGGTGAGCCTCTCCCTCCACGTCCTCCCTCCTTCCCCAACGCATATGTCATCTACCCTGCCGGCGGCGGAGCAAATGGCAATACCGGAGGGACCGGCGCCGCCACCCCTGCAGGTGGAAGGAACGGCTCCGCGGTGGCAGGCATGAACAGCAGCAGGGAAAATGCCGCCAGAAATGGCAGAGCCGTGACCGGCTCCGCGACTGGTAACATTATTACACCGCCGGCGCTGCGCGACAATGAGTTCATTGGCATACGCCCATCCGCAGCGGGTCGCCTTATCTCCATGAAAAAGAGCGATATAGCAAAGTGTGTCATTCTCCATCCCGTCACCATGGAGTCGACTGCCGACTACCCCGTACACCGCAGCCTGCGCGCAGTGGATAACAACATCCTCCTCAGCCGCCTCACTCCGGAGATGACCGCAGCACCCGACGAATACATCATCCCGGAAGCAGATGCCCTCCGCCCTTTCTCCATGTGGCCGCAGGTGACTGAAAACACCCGCAGGCTGCTGAACGACTGTTCCCTGGAGATAGACTTCACCACGCCAAAAAACAAGAAGATATATTCAGCCAGCAGGTATGACGACAAACTGTTGCTGGAAAAGCTGGCGTGGGACGGCATGAAATACCGCTACGGAGCCAGCAACAAGGTTGCTGAAGAACGCGTGAGGCATGAGCTGGAGATCATTGACCGTCTCGGTTTCTCGGCATACTTTCTCATAACATGGGATATCATCCGCTACTCTATGGCCTGCGGATTTTATCATGTGGGGCGCGGCAGCGGAGCTAACTCCGTCGTTGCTTACTGCCTGAAGATCACCAATGTTGATCCCATTGACCTGAACCTTTACTTCGAGCGGTTCATCAACCCCAAGCGCACCTCGCCGCCCGACTTTGACATAGACTATTCATGGAAGGAGCGTGATACCGTTACAGAGTATATCTTCCGCCGCTACGGTCACCGCCACACCGCCCTGCTGGGGACTATCAACACCTTTCGTGGCAAGTCGATAGTCCGCGAGCTGGGCAAAGTACACGGACTGCCCGTGGATGAGATTGATGCCCTCATTGCCAACCCCTCCGCCGAGAGTAATCGCGGTGATATACAGGATCTTATCTTTGAAACAGGGAACAAGATTGCGGACTTTCCCAACCTGCGAAGCATCCATGCCGGCGGGGTGCTCATATCGGAGGATCCGCTATGCTGCTATACCGCCCTTGACATGCCCCCAAAGGGATTTCCTACAACACAGTGGGACATGTACACAGCTGAAGAGCTTGGCTATGAGAAGCTTGACATACTTAGTCAAAGGGGTATTGGACACATAAGGGAGAGCGCGGAGGTTATACGTTACAACCGCGGCGTGGATGTTGACGTGCATGCCATACAGCACTTCAAGAATGATCCCCTGGTGAAGGATCACCTGCGCCGCGGCGATGCCAGGGGCTGTTTTTACATTGAGAGTCCTTCCATGCGTGGCCTCCTCCAGAAGCTCAAATGCGATGATTACCTGACACTTGTGGCAGCCAGCTCGGTCATCAGACCCGGAGTGGCACGATCGGGGATGATGCGCCAGTTCATCTATCGTTTTCATAACCCTGATAAGTTTGAGTATATCCACCCGGTGATGAAGGATCTTCTCAGCGAGACATATGGTGTGATGGTATACCAGGAGGATGTACTGAAGGTGTGTCATCACTTCGCCGGCCTTGACCTGTCTGACGCGGACACGTTGCGCAGGGCGATGAGCGGCAAATACCGCTCCAGGAAGGAGATGCAGAAGATCACCGAACGTTTTTTTGACAACTGTCGCGCCAAAGGCTACCCTGATGAGATCACGAAGGAGGTATGGCGCCAGATAGAATCGTTCGCCGGTTATTCCTTCTCCAAGGCTCACTCCGCCTCCTATGCCGTGGAGAGTTTCCAGAGCCTCTGGCTTAAAGCACACTATCCGCTGGAGTTCATGGTGGCCGTCATCAACAACTTCGGCGGGTTCTACCGGACCTGGGTATACGTGCAGGAGGCACTCCGCGAGGGAGCCTTCATAGAAGCTCCATGCATCAACCACAGCACATATAAAACCGCCATCAGTGACAGGACTATTTTCATAGGGCTGATCCACATCCAGGGACTCGAGACAAACCTGGCCCGGAATATCATCAGCGAGCGTAATAAAAACGGGGATTTCAAGGGGATAGAGGACTTTATCTCACGTATTGGTCCGGGTCTGGAACAGACCATCATACTGATCCGAACGGGTGCCTTCCGCTTCACCGGGAAGAGCAAGGCTACGCTGCTGTGGGAGGCTCACATGCTCATCAACAGGGGCAAGAGTGAAACGGCGCGCACCCTGTTCAATCCCGAGCCGAAAAAGTTTACGATGCCTCCTTTCGAGCAATCAGAGCTTGAAGATGCCTACGATGAGATAGAACTGCTCGGCTTTCCCGTGACGTTGACCTGGTTTGATATGCTGCAGACAAAATTCAGAGGCGAGGTTACCGCCGCCGGCATGAAAAGCGTCATTGGGCGAAGGGTAAGGATGGTAGGTCATCTTGTAACTGTCAAGTATATCAAAACAGTAAAGAATGAGTGGATGAATTTCGGCTGCTTCATTGACCATGAGGGAGAGTTCTTTGACACTACCCACTTCCCGCAGTCGCTGAAAGAGTGGCCATTTCGCGGCAGCGGCACCTATTTGATCCAGGGAAAGATAGTTGATGAGTTCGGCTATACCTCCTTGGAAGTGGAAAAAATGGCCAGGCTGCCGGTTAAGCCTGATCCGAGGTACTGAAGGATTTGAGATGTGCGATGTGCGATTTGTGATTTGCGAAAAAATCTGAAATCGAAAATCAGAAATCCTTTATTGCCTGATTCACCTGTCTACCCTCGAGACCCTGGTGATACCCTTGACAGACTGGATCTTCTTGATGAGACTGTACAGGACGTTAATATTCGGAACCAGCAGTTCTATTCTGCCCTCAAAGAGGCCGTTGTTCATAGTATAATTGAAGTTTTTAACTGCCACTCCCCGGTATTCAGATACTATCTCAGAGATTCTTGCAACTATTCCGAGATTTTCCACTCCTGTAATCCGAATTGAAGAGAGAAAACCTCTCGAGGAGTCGAGCCTGGTCCATTGCGCCCTTACGATCCTATAAGGGAAGTTGGATATCATGAAGTCGGCATTGGGACAGGTTGCACGGTGAATCTTTATTCCCTCAAGAACTGTCACGAATCCGAAAATTCTGTCGCCAAAGACAGGATTACAGCATTTCGCCAGTTTGTAGTCCAGTCCTTCAACCTTTTCATCTATAATAAGATAATCCCCACCGCTCACAGTCACGTCATCCTGGGTCTGTGTCTCCGGTGTTCTGGGAGGGCTCTCCCCTGGCTGCTCATCGCTTCTGAGAAGAACCTTTTTTACCTGGAGCAGGTCTATCTCACCGATAGCGATACTGAAATAAAGGTCCTGTGAAGTTTTGAAACCGTATTCCGTCAGCAGCCTGACCACGGTGGCATCGCCATAGGGTATCTTCCAGTTTTTCATTCTCCGGGTAAGCATCTCCTTGCCTTCGGCTGCCAGGCGGAATTTTTCCTCGTTGAGAGCCTGTTTGATCTTTGTCCTGGCTTTGTTGGTCACCACAAACGACAGCCAGTCACGTTTCGGGCTCTGCCTTGAGGAGGTGATGACTGACACATGATCGCCATTTCTCAGTACATGTTTCAGCTGTACATTTCGTCCGTTAACCTTCCCTCCGGTGCATTTGGAACCAACCTCTGTATGGATGTCGAATGCAAAGTCGAGCAGAGTGGCGCCGACAGGCAGCTGTCTTACCTCTCCCCTTGGTGTAAAGACGAATACTTCATCGGCATACAGACCCGGACGTATATCTCCAAGAAACTCACTTCCCTCTTTTTCCGATGCTCCAAGTACCTCCCTCATCTGGGCCATCCAGGCATCCAGGCCGCCTTCTCCCTTGACACCCTTGTAGCGAAAGTGAGCCGCAAGGCCCTTTTCGGCTATCTCATCCATGCGTGTGGTGCGGATCTGCACCTCCACCCATTTGCCTGCAGGGGTAACCACAGTAGTGTGAAGCGATTCATAGCCGTTTGTCTTCGGCACCGAGATCCAGTCGCGCATCCTGCTGGGATCAGGCTGGTAGAGGTCGGTCACCACGGAGTAGACCTGCCAGCATGATGATTTCTCGTGGGCAGGGTCAGTATCAATAATTATCCTTATGGCGAAGATATCGAAGACCTCTTCGAAGGCTACTCCCTGCCTCTTCATTTTCTGCCAGATAGAATGAATGGATTTGGTGCGGCTCTTGAGTTTATAGCGGATGCCCATGGCATCGAGTTTTTCCATTACCGGTCCGGAAAACTCTCTTATCAACCGGTTTCTGGAGGTGGTCGTCTGCTTAAGTCGCGCTTCAATCTCATTGTATTCAGCCGGCTCCATCATCCTCATTGCCAGATCCTCCATCTCTGACTTAATGTTATAGTAGCCAAGCCTGTGGGCCAGCGGAGCAAAGAGGAAGTAAGTTTCTGAAGCCACCGGGAGGCGTTCCTTCTCCGGCAGCCAGTCGAGACGCCGCATGATAAGGAGTCGCTCAGCAAGAGCAATCAGAATGACTCTGCCGTCATCAGCCAGGGAAAGAAGCAGCTTTCGAAAATTCTCAGCCTGACCTGTAAAATCGCGGCCTCTCAGGGCCGTAACTCGTGATAAACCCCTGACAACCTCCCTGACAGACCTGTCTCCAGAATTATCTATCTTTTCCCATGCTTCAGATTCTTCGCTGATACCTGAGAGCAGGGCGCTTATTACTGCCGGGAGTCCCAGTCCGATGTCTGCTGCAGTCACCCTTGCCAGTTCCAGGTAATAGAGAGGCAATGACTCGCCAAGATACTTTTTATCAGCCTGATAGTATTCCCGGGCGATGTTGACAGCGGTACTGAGGGTTTTCCTGTCATCATTGGAGACGGGAGGAGGAAGTGCCTTGAGCACCAGGCTCTGCCTGCTGCGGATCTGTGCTGCCAGTTCAGCCATATTGTTTACTTGAGGGGTGAATTGGGTTCCCGTTTCATCTCGAGATAATAAGCATAGTCTACCAATGCAGGCACGACCCTCTGCAGCAGTGCCGTAAAACGGCCGGCCCAGGTCATTATCTTATTTCTCTTCTTCTTACGGATACCCTTAAGTATCCACCGTGCCACATGTTCAGCGGACATCAGCTTCTTCTCCGGCCTGGGTGAGTTCCCCTGCTCCGTGCCGTCGGCAAGCAGCGCATGCCTGCGAACCTCCGATGTTGTGAATCCCGGCGCAATGATCATCACATGCAGCTTCTCCCTGAGGTTCTCTATCCTTACTGTCTCCAGGAAACCGTGGATGGCAAATTTGGAGGCCGAATAGCCGGTGCGGCCGGGGAGTCCGTGAAACCCAGCCGTGGATGAGACACCAACTATTGATCCCCTGTTTGCCACGAGGTGCGGAAGGGCATACTTGGTGCAATAGACGGTACCCCAGAAATTTACATCCATAAGTCGCTTTAATACTGATATTTCCACATCATCAAATAAAGCTCTCATTGATATTCCGGCATTATTTATCAGGATATGAACAGTGCCGAACCGTTCCACTGTTTTTTCAATTAGTCTCCGGCAATCTTCCTCCTTTGAGACGTCAGTAACACATACCAGTGTCTCTGCGCCCATACCAGTGATCTCCTGTTCCAGGGAAGAGAGCCGTTCGGCATTCCGTGCTGCAATAACAACCTTGCTTGCATTTCGCGCAAATTCAAGGGCTGTTGCCCTGCCGATGCCTGAAGAAGCCCCGGTCACAATCACTACTTTATCGCGGAAAACATTGCGTCTCATTTGCTCTCAGATGGATTATAAATATAATGAGATTTTGGTGTTACTGCCGTCAGGGATTGTTTTTTTGAGATTTTCGGCAAAAGTGCGGATTTTTTTTTGATGACAAAATATTTTGCTCTACATTTGCACTCTCAAAAAAAGTAGAGATTCAGTAGCTCAGCTGGTAGAGCACATCCCTTTTAAGGATGGGGTCCTGGGTTCGAGCCCCAGCTGGATCACCAAGGCAGCGAAAGCTGCCTTTATTCGTTATTCTGCTCCCGAACCCGCCCGCCCTGCAGGCTGGCACCTTCGCTGAAATTGCCCACCGGGCAATTTCTTAACGCTCGGTCCGGTTCGAGCCCCAGCTGGATCAC
>JAAZBN010000076.1 GCA_012513795.1 Bacteroidales bacterium
AGTGAAAGAGCTTTGCATCTTTCTCAAAAATAACGTACGTTTGCACCACACCCGAGACAATGAAGAAGATCGATCTTTTCATGATTAGATCGTTTATAGGACCGCTGATCCTGACGTTCTTCATCGTGCTTATTATTTTCGTCCTCCAGTTCCTCTGGATGTATGTTGATGAGCTTGCCGGCAAAGGGCTGGAGCCAAAGGTGCTCGGAGAACTCCTCTTCCAGTTCTCGCTTACATTTGTCCCCCTTTCACTCCCCCTGGCAATCCTCCTGGCATCACTGATGACATTCGGCAACCTGGGAGAGTTCCTTGAACTCACTGCCCTTAAATCGTCAGGCGTGCCGCTGCAAAGAATAATGCTGCCCATATTCGTATTCGCCGCCCTTCTCTCTGTAGGATCATTCCTCTTTGCTGACTACGTACTGCCCATCTCCACCCGCAAGGCGAGGACACTCCTTATGGACATACGCCGTATGAGACCTGAACTGAACATCCAGGCAGGGTCATTCTACAACGGTATTGACGGTTTCAGCATAAAAATCACAGACAAGGACCCTGAAACGAACCGCCTCGACGGAATATATATCTACGACCACCGCGAAGGAATTGGCAACACCTCCGTAATACATGCCGATTCAGGTTACATGAGAGTGACGGCTGATGAGAGCGGCCTCATACTGACACTCTATAACGGCTATGCATACAAGGATATAGAAGAAAAGAACGTTCCACAGGACAAGAGGACCTTTCCCTTCCGGCGTGACAAATTCACAGAACAGACCATGGTGATCGAACTGACCGGCTTCGGCCTCAATCGTTCCCCGATGGATATATACCGGTCCAACTACGCCATGCTCAACACAGCGGATCTGACCTATTACATTGATTCACTATCCACAAGGTATGACAGCAGGACCAACACATATTTCAAAGAGTTCAGCCAGACGAGGCTCTTCTACAGTTCACATCTCCATAAATCGCCGCTCAGGGAACAGGTTGACTCCACTGCAATTTGGAAGACTCAGAAGTTCAATACAAAAGCTGCCTTTGACACACTGAGCTTCATGGATAAAAATACCGCCATAAGCCGTGCCCTAAGTTTTGCACGTGAGGCCACAGCCTTTACAATGGAAAAGAGTGAGTCTCTGGTGGCCGAAGCCAGGAACCTGGCGAGATATGAAGCCGAGAGATACAGACGCTTTACACTGCCGCTGGCCTGCCTGGTCTTCTTCTTCATCGGCGCTCCTCTCGGCGCAATCATCAGGAAAGGTGGACTGGGCACACCTGCGGTCATCTCCGTACTCTTCTTTGTATTCTATTACGTCATTGACCTCTCCGGCGATAAATTTGCCAAGGAGCTGATTATCAGCATACCACTGGGCAAACTTGCTTCCACAATCATACTACTCCCCATAGGTATCTTCCTTACATACAAGGCAACCACTGACGCCGCCATAATGAATGCCGAGACCTATATGCTCTTCTTCAAGAAGATTGGAGCATTCTTTACAGGCATCAAGCCAGAACAGGATAATGAAGATACTGGTACTGTCGCCTAGACCATTGTGGCCTGAACACGACGGAGGGACGGTGGCAACGGTACGATGTGCCAGTGGACTTGCCGCAGCCGGAGCGGAGGTATCCGTCATTGCGATGAAAACGGAAAAGCATCGTGACACCGGTGACGGTCACACCACTGTAAAACCCGAAAATCTGGTCTCTTACTGTGTTGTCAATGTTGACACATCCATCCGGATGACAGCAATGATGCGCAACCTGATCTTCTCTAACGAGCCTTACGATGTCTCGCGTTTCAGATCCGTAGCCTTTTCAGAGGAGATACGCTCACACCTCAACAACAACCGTTATGACATCATCCATTGCGAGGGCCTCGCTATGGCACTCTATCTCAATGAAATAAAAAGAGTCACTGATGTGCCGGTAATACTGCGGGCGCATAACCTCGAGCACAAAATAAGGAAGATGATGGCCCTATCCGCGCGGTCGCCTGCCAGAAGAGCATACCTCTCCAACCTCTCGCAAAGGCTCTTTACCCTCGAACAAAATGCAGCCCGGATGTTTGACGCCATAGTGCCAATCAGTGAGCCTGACTATGCCTGGTTCGTCAGAGCATCAGGTAACAAACCCGTTTTCCTGGCAGAGACAGGAACGGAAGAGGCAAAGCGTATGCCTGAGCCTGCGGCCGGCAATCTTCGTGTGGGTTTTATCGGTGCCATGAACTGGCAACCCAACATTGAAGGAATGAACTGGTTCATTACCTCGGTATGGCCTGAGGTGGTGAAAAAGATGCCGGAAACAACCCTTCATATCGCTGGGAGGACCCTGAAAAAAGAGGACCCAATATTGCCTGCCGGAAAGAATATATCAATTGAAGGAGAGGTTGAAGATGCCATTGGCTTTATCAGATCAAACAACGTGATGATTGTCCCGCTATTTGCAGGAAGCGGACTTCGCATAAAGATCATTGAGGCAATGTCTGCCGGCAGGCCCGTTGTTGCCACACCGGTGGCTGTGGAAGGATTGCCGGCAACCAGCGGCAGGGAACTGTTCGTTGCCCCGGATGCCAGATCCTTTAGTGCTTCATTGATAAAACTCCTTGAAGATCCATCATTAAGGACCTTAACGGGCACTAATGCCGTCAGACTGGTAAACGAACACTATCAAAACGGCGCAATCACTGCCCGGTTGCTTCAATTTTACAGAACACTGACCCATGGCAGCTGAAACCATACTGATAATAACGGCAGCACTGCTGGCATGGACATATATCCTCTATCCGGTATGCGTGATCTCGGCAGCCGGCCTCCGGAAAAGAGCGGGAAAGGGACCATCAGCGGCATTGACAACTGCATCGCTGCCGGCCGTGACGGTGGTGATGTCAGTGTACAATGAGAAGGAGGTGGTGGAAACAAAGATACGGAGCATGCTTGATTCTGACTATCCGCCTGAGCTACTGGACTTCATCATAGGGTCTGACGGTTCAACGGACGGCACCAACTCAATTATCGGCACCCTTGCAGTTACAAATTCACGTATTCAATTCATCAATATCGCTGAAAGACGAGGCAAATCAGCCATGCTCAATGATCTCGTATCAAAGGCTACAGGCGAGATACTGGTCCTGACTGATGCAAATGTGATGTTTACGCCAAACACTGTCCGGAGGCTGGCAGAAGGGTTTGCCGACCCGCGCACCGGGTTATGTGACGCCACCGCCCGTCCCCTATCACATGGCAATTCCGGGATTACCAGGCAGGAAAACATCTACAGCCGCTTTGAAACGGCACTGAAGAGGGCTGAGGGAGAACTCTGGGGTACAATGCCCGGTCCCTACGGAGGATGCTACGCCGTTCGCCGCAAGATTTTTCCCGTGCTCAGTGACAACACCCTGGTAGATGACCTCTATGTAGGCCTTTCAGTCCTGAAACAAGAGTACTGGTCAGTTAATATCCCTGAAGCCGTTGTATATGAAGACACCCAGCCAGACATGATGGCACAGTTCAGAAGGCGTGTAAGGATAGCTGCAGGCTCCTTCCAGAACCTGTTCCGCTTCGGACCTTTTCCCTTCAGGCGGTGCAGTGCCGGCTTCGCCTTCTTTTATCACAAGATAATGAGATGGTTAACCCCTCTATTGCTCCTTCTCTTTTTCATGACAACCGTCATTCTTTCAGGAAGGTCTGATTTCTATTTTTGTTTGACAGCAGTTCAGCTGATTTTCATAATTTTGTCAGCGCTTGACCTGGTGCTTGACAGGCAGGGAAAAATGATCAGATTCCAGAGGTTCATTACCCAGTTCCTGCTGATGAATGCAGCACTGGCAGCAGGGTTTGTGAAGGCATTAAGAGGGATTGAAACAGGGATATGGGAACCCACCAAACGAGTGAAGAATGAGTGAAGAAGCAAAGCTGAATACCATCAATGAAGCCATCGAAGAGATCAGGGCGGGAAGGATTGTGATTGTTGTGGACGATGAAGACAGGGAAAACGAGGGCGATTTTATCTGTGCAGCTGAGTTGATCACCCCGGAAATAGTAAATTTCATGGCTACCAACGGGAGGGGCCTCATATGCGTTCCACTCCCTGAGGAGAGGTGTGAGGAGCTTGATCTTGACATGATGGTTGGGCACAACACCTCGCTCCACGAAACGCCGTTCACCGTCTCGGTTGATCTTCTCAGTCCCGAGACTACCACCGGCATTTCGGCCAAAGACAGAGCACTGACAATCAAGGCGCTAGTTGACCCCGGCACCAAACCCTACCAGCTTGGCAGGCCGGGGCATATATTCCCGCTCAAATCGCGCAGCAAGGGGGTCCTCCGCAGGGCAGGCCATACCGAGGCTGCCGTAGACCTGACAAGGCTGGCAGGACTGCAGCCGGGAGGAGCACTGGTAGAGATAATGAATGAGGACGGATCCATGGCACGTCTTCCTGATCTGCTTAAACTTTCGCAAAAATTCGGCATCAGGATTATCTCAATAAAAGACCTGATCAGGTATCGCCTTGGTATTGAATCAATCGTAGAGATGGGAGAGCAGGTCAAACTACCCACTGAATACGGCAACTTCGACTTTATTCCCTTCAGGCAGGCTAGTAACGGACTTGAACATGCTGCCCTTGTTAAGGGAACCTGGACCAAGGACGAGCCTGTCCTTGTCAGGGTCCATTCATCTTGCTTCACGGGCGACATATTTGCATCCAAGAGATGCGACTGCGGGCCACAGCTGCATAAGGCGATGCAGATGGTTGAGGCGGAAGGGAAAGGAGCCATAGTCTATCTCAGCCAGGAAGGAAGGGGCATAGGACTGATCAACAAGATAAGGACATACAAGCTGCAGGAACAGGGACGCGATACCGTTGAGGCCAATATTGAATTGGGTTTCCGTGAAGATGAGCGCGATTATGGTATAGGTGCAAACATCATGAGAAGCCTGGGACTGGGAAAGGTGAGGCTCATTTCCAACAACCCGGTAAAGAGAGCAGGCCTTGAGGGTTACGGGATTACCATAGTAGAGACCATACCCCTTGAGATTCCGCCCAATCCTTATAATTCATTCTACCTGGAGACCAAGGCTCTTAAGATGGGCCACACCCTCGCTTGCTATAAATTACCAACGAAAGGTGAAAATGACTGAGCCCCTTCCGCGAATAGTGTTCATGGGTACCCCCGAATTCGCGGTTGCCAGCCTGCGGGCTCTGCACAAGGCGGGATGTGATATTGCGGCAGTGGTTACAGTCCCTGACAGGCCTGCCGGCCGTGGCCGTAAGATCACCTTCAGCCCTGTGAAGGAATATGCCCTTGAACATGACCTGCGCCTGCTGCAGCCGGAAAAGCTGCGTGACCCGGGCTTCATAGCCGTAATGCAGAATTTGAAAGCTGATATGTTCGTGGTTGTGGCCTTCCGCATGCTTCCGGAAACGGTATGGAAAATCCCACCCCATGGCACGTTCAACCTGCATGCCTCTCTCCTTCCGCAATACAGGGGTGCCGCTCCTATAAACCACGCGATCATCAATGGTGAGACCCGGACAGGAGTAACCACATTCCTTATTGACAGTAAGATAGACACAGGAATGATACTCCTCTCACGGGAAACGGAAATATATCCTGACGAGAACGCGGGCAGCCTGCATGACAGACTAATGGAGATCGGAGCCGGGCTGACAGTGGAGACGGCCGCAGGATTGTTTGCCGGGAAGCTGAAGCCGGTGCCTCAGAAGAAGATCGCCGTTACCAGACTCAAACCTGCTCCGAGGATCTTTCCTGCTGACACGGTAATCAACTGGAGAGAACCTGCGGCAAAAGTCCATAACCTGGTCAGGGGCCTTTCCCCATACCCCGGCGCCATGACACTGCTGCACAGGGGTGACAGCAACTTAAGGCTAAAGATCCTTGAAAGCAGCTTGATTGAGGATATAAGGGAGATACCGGGTTTTATAATCAAAACAGACGGATCACGGCTGATCGTCTCCTGTGTGTCCGGAGGCATTGAGATTCTATCCCTGGTTCCCGAGGGAAGAAAAAGGATGAGCGGGGCCGAATTTCTTCGGGGTTTTGACCCTTCAGGCTGGGAGCTGGCATAACAGTGTCACTAGCGTAACCTCAGTTTTTGTCCCGGCTTGCACTCTTCGCCCTCTTCCATCACGTTCATCTTGTATAGTGATGAAAGCCTGACAGCATACTTCTGGGAGACATCATGCATGGTTTCACCTGCTTCAACAGTATGGATTGTAAAATCACGGGCAGCCCTGGAACGTTTTGGCTGCAGGTAGATGACCTGCCCCGCCTTCAGGGGCGTTCCGGGAGCAAGATCATTGTACCGCGAGATCTCCCAGGAGAGCAACAGATGGCGTTCTGCCAGAGACTCATAGGTATCTCCCTCTTCAATAATAATATACTCCACATTGTTATTTTCCATTATTTTTTTGCCGGTACCGAGGCTCACGACACCTATCGGTTCTTCAGTCTCCTGTAAAACGACTGTTCTGGCAGCAACAGGCTCAGACAATGCAGAATCCTTTTCTGCAGGCTGTAATGGCGCATCCTCTGGTGTTGCCGGAACCCCCGGAGCAGCAGAGGGCTGCGAAGTACTTTTGTCTGCCCGGGCTGTAACTGTCTGGCCCGCAGAACCTGTATCATAAGCCCACAGACGGTACTCTTCTATCTTGCGGATCAAAAGCTCCGGATATTTGGGATCGGTGGCATACCCGGCCTTTTTCAGGCCGTGAGCCCATCCCTTATAATCAGTGCTGCTCAGCCTGAACAAATCCCTGTACCTGGAACCGGTGACCAGAAAATCGGAATGGTCCCTGTATGACTCTTCTGCTGAGCGGTAGGCTCTGAAACACTCATTGCGCCTGTTATCATCATGATACATCTTCTTTCCGGTCCAGCTGCTATGGCATTTTATGCCGAAGTGGTTGTTACCCTGTGTGGCCAGTCTGCTACGGCCGTAGTTTGACTCAAGCATGCCCTGTGCAAGGGTAATGCTGGCCGGGATGCCGGTCCTCCTCATCTCACTTACTGCCAGTGCGCTGTATCTGTTAAGGTACTCAATGGCATAGTCAGGCGCAGGTCCCGAGGAGGCGCTGCTTTTTGCAGCCCTTCGCGTTGCGCTGCAGGAATTAAGTAACAGTATAATTATGAGGATCGCGTATGGCGCACTGTTTTTCATCAAAAGGCTTTTGGCAAAAATATAAAAATGTATTCACCCTCTGCAATTACTTACTCCCGAGGTAAAAATATTATTACTTTTATCACTCTATAAATCACCGCAGATTCCTTATGAATAAGAGAGAAGTGAATATTTCCTTCACGGAGTATCAGAAGAGCGACGAGTTGCCGGATGCAGATAAGAAACTCGTGGCAGAGGCTGTTGACGCCGCGTCGGGTGCCTATGCCCCCTACTCCGGCTTCAGGGTAGGAGCTGCCATAATGCTTGATGACGGCACGGTGGTCAGGGGTGCCAATGTTGAGAATGCGGCTTTCCCATCCGGCAGCTGCGCGGAGAAGACAGCCCTCTCATATATGGTGGCTAACTACGGCGAGAGGCAGGCGGTGGCGATAGCAATAACAGCATTGTCAGACGGACAAATGACAGAGGAGCCCGTGCCTCCATGCGGCAACTGCCGGCAGATGCTCATAGAGGAGGAACAGCGTGGCGGAAAGCCGATAAGAGTCATCCTGGCAGGACACTCGGCCACTTATGTACTCGAAAGCAGCCAGGCACTGATGCCGTTAAGCTTTACTGGCAATAATCTAAGGAAATAATCTGAGAGTTTGGTTTATCGCACTTCAGGTCTTGCGGTCCTTTACTCCTCCACAATAAGCTGAAATCCGCTGCCGTGAATATTCTTCAATGTTATCCGGGGATCATCACTCAGGTACTTTCTGAGTTTGGTGACATATACATCCATGCTGCGGGCAGTAAAATAGTCATCGGCGCCCCATATCTTCTTCAGGGCAGCTTCCCTGCTCACAAGGGCATTGGTGGTGATGGCAAGCATCTCGAGCAACTGCCCCTCCTTGGGGGATAACTGCCTCTCCTGGTCTCCCAGTGTCAGGGTGCGCAGCCGGGCATTGAAGATGTACCTCCCTATCTCATAAATGTCACGGGTTCCTTCCTGAATATCCCTCCTGGCGATAATCGCCTTTATCTTGCAGAGGAGTATGTCCGTATCAAACGGCTTGGTAATATAATCGTCAGCTCCCACACCATATCCGCGAAGAAGGTCTTCCTTCAGCTTCTTGGCAGTGAGGAATATGATGGGTATGACCGAGTTCATGACACGGATCTCGGAAGCAATTGTAAAACCGTCAACATGAGGCAGCATCACGTCAAGGATGCAAAGATCATAGACACCCTTGCGGAAAGTCTCTATGGCTGCCTTACCGTCATCCACAAGGTCAACCTCAAAGTCATTTATCTCGAGGTATGATTTGAGTACCGATCCGAAGCTCACGTCATCCTCAACCAGGAAAATCCTTGCGTTCTTCTTGCTCATGTCCTTGATTCGTGGTTGTATGGCAAAAATACAGTAAAAATGCTTCCCTTCCCGGGTTCGCTCTCCACTGTCACTGTTCCACCATGAGCGTCGGTAATAGCCTTCACATAATTGAGTCCGAGGCCAAATCCCTTGACGTTATGAATATTGCCTGTCGTTTCTCGGTAAAAACGTTCAAAGACACGGTTCTGCACAGCCTTGCTCATGCCAATGCCTCTGTCAGCCACCTCCAGGAAAATGCCGCTCTCATTACTGCGCGTCCTGACAGTTATCTCCGGTGCACCCTCGGAGTATTTATTTGCATTGTCAAGAAGATTATGAACCAGGTTGCGCAGATGCTCACTGTCACCACTGATGACACTCCTTTCAGCATCAAACTGTCGGCGGATCACACCGCCCCTGTCCGTCACCTGTATCTCTATAGTGTCAATGGCCCCGGTGATAATATCATGGAGGTCAACAGGGGAGTATGAAAAATCCATCTCATGCTTGTCCAGGGTGGCTATCTGCAGGATCGTCTCCACCTGCCTGTTCATGCGCGAGTTCTCCTTCTTGATCATGCTTACGAAATGACGCACCTTATCCTCGTCAGCAATGACACGGTTGTTGGCAATTGTGTCGGCTGCGAGAGAGATTGTTGCCAGCGGGGTTTTAAACTCGTGAGTCATGTTATTGATGAAGTCGGCCTGCATCTCGGACGTCTTCTTCTGCCTGATGATAAACCAAAGGCTCAGTGCAAAGGTAGAGAGGATGATCAGCAGGAACAGGCCGAAACCGCCCAGCATCAGCCCCATCGTACCAAGTACATAATTTGTCTTCCTGGGAAAGACCACCGAAAGGACCTCCCCTTTCCTCAGGAGTCCCTGCGCAAACATGTTGACCTTGTATGGGCTGTTAAGGAGATCCTTTTTCTTCACCTTGGAATAGATGCCGTCAATGATTGAATCACCCCTTATAAGTGCAAACTCAAAAGGCGTCTCTATGCCCGAAGCTGCCAGCTCACCCTGCAGTGTATGAAGCAGTTCCTCCTTGTTGACAGCCATATTCCTCTCCCACACAAACATCTCTGATACCAGCTGGTTGCTCATAGCCTGAAATTCGTAAGATTGCTGCTGTACCCACCTCATGTAATCTTCCGATCCCACAACCACACTATTGGCTATACCCGCATTTGCCTCCTCACGAGTCACCTTCATCCTGACAGGCGGATTGTTATTGGTTGAAACAATTATTTCCACCGAGTCATTATCAGAGACGGTTTTGCTCTCAATGCTGAAACTACCGGTTGCCGCCCCGGGAGACGCCGTACGATGAATTGCTTCCGGGAGAGCTGAATAACCCCTGATGAACATCTCATTCAGAAAGTTCATTCTGCGGTTGGTTTCCATGGAATGTGCAGTATTCCGCAGACTGTTGATCACAAAGAAATCAAACTGCTCATTCTGAGCTCTGACAGAATTACTGATCCATCTCACCTGCACCCAGACAATGGCAACAACTGAGACAACCATCAGCACAATAAGCCCGGTGAATTTCCGCATGTTCATGGCACAAAATTATACATATAACTAATGATGAGATCCTTTTTAACTTTTTGTTAACCAGTTTTAACCTCACTTTAACCCCCCTGCGGATAATCTGTATTATTTTTGTAATGGCATGAAACACACAAGCGAATGATGAGAAAAACATATCTGACAGCATCACTCCTTCTTGCGGCACTCCTTTCCGCAACAGTCACACTCCCGGCACAGAAGACCGGGAAGGTCGAAAAGAAAGTGATTGTCGTTACCGAAGAAGATGATGTCATAATAGCGAAGGACACAACCTTTTCAGATACTGACACACTTGTTTTCGAGGACGGGAACCTGGTCATCACCACCAGGGAAGGACGGAAAATCATCCGCAAACCCGGAGAAGGCAGCAGGATGGTTTGGGTCGGAGCACCGGACGAATACCCGGGACGTGCATTGGCGCCGGGGATAAACACAGAAAGGAACATTGCCAGGATGAGAGAAGAGAGAGAGGGTGTTTCCTATAATATCTCGGTTGATGGAGTGGTGGTGAACATCAGGGCACCTAAAGAGAAGACAAAAGAGGCAGACCAGATCCTCAGCGAAGTAAAAAAGATATTAATGAAGAAATAACAGCAATAGTTTCCAGGGCTCCCGACCGGGAGCTGAACACCATCAGGTGGTTGATTTAGGTTAGTTTTGGGTTAGGTTGAGAGGGGATGCGGCAGAGGCATCTCCTCTCTTGTTTTTACTAATGATCAGATGTTGCGCGGTGAAATCAACTCTCTGCATTTATTCCCTTCCTTTCACACATGCTTGAACAGCTTCCATATCTTATCATCGGGAAGAGGCGCTTCAGCAGTTATTTCCAACTTTTTAACAGGATGAATGAATGTCACTCTCCTGGAATGGAGAGAAATTCCCCCACCTTCATTTGACCTTCGCGCCCCGTACTTCAGATCACCTCTGACAGGACACCCTGCCGCTGCCAGCTGGGCCCTGATCTGGTGATGCCTGCCGGTATGCAGATCGATCTCAAGAAGGTAATACCTCTCTGATCGGGCAAGGATACGGTATGACAACGTAGCCCCCTTTGAACCTTTGACCTCATTATCATACACGTACGACTTGTTCTGCTTCTCGTTCTTCTTGAGGTAGTTGCTGAGTTCTCCCTCCTCGGCAGGCGGCCTGTCGGAGACGATGGCCCAGTAAGTCTTCCTGACCTCGCGGCTCCTGAAGAGCTCACTCAGCCTCGTCAGAGCCTTGGATGTACGGGCATAGACAACACACCCGCTGACAGGCCTGTCAAGCCTGTGAATAACACCAAGAAAGACATCACCCGGTTTGTTGTATTTTTCCTTGATGTATTCCCGTACTATGTTGTCAAGCGACTCATCCCCGGTGCCATCACCCTGTACCAGGTCCGACGAGCGCTTGTTGACAATAATAATATGATTGTCCTCGTAAAGTATCTCAGGATAGCCCGGTCTCATCACTTACTGAATTTTATTTCAACTTTATTCTGATTCTCAATCCTGAGAACGCGCACTAAACAAATCTTAAATCGAACATCGAAAATCGAAAATCCTCAATACTGCTCCTTATCATTCGGGAAATCACCGGACCGGACATCGGCAATATAGTGATGCACCGCCCCCTTTATCTCATCATACAGATTATGATACCTCCTCAGAAACCTCGGAGAGAACTCCAGGTTTATGCCAAGCATGTCATGGAGCACCAGAACCTGTCCGTCAACCTGCGGCCCTGCTCCTATACCTATCACGGGAATCCTGACTGATTCGGCCACCTCTCCAGCAAGTGAGGCCGGTATCTTTTCAAGCACTATAGCAAAGCACCCGGCCCTCTCAATTATTTTTGCATCATCCTTCAGCTTCCTTGCCTCCTCCTCGTCACGGGCACGCACAACGTATGTCCCGAACTTATGTATTGACTGCGGGGTGAGTCCCAGGTGACCCATGACAGGTATGCCTGCAGAGAGTATCCGCTCAATGGATTCCACTATCTCCTTGCCGCCCTCGAGCTTCACTGCACTGGCCCCGGTCTCCTTCATGATCCGTATTGCCGAGGCAAGCGCTTCGCGAGAATTGCCCTGATAAGTGCCGAAGGGAAGATCCACTACCACCAGCGCCCGCTTAACCCCCCTGACCACCGATGCGGCATGGTAGATCATATTGTCTAGCGTGATTGGCAGAGTGGTATCAAAACCTGCCATGACATTCGATGCCGAATCCCCGACGAGGATCACGTCTATACCGGCCTCATCAAGTATCCTGGCCATCGAATAATCATAGGCCGTCAGCATCGATATCTTTTCGCCCTTGAGCTTCATCTCATTAAGCACATGGGTAGTAACTATCTTAACCGTTTTCTGTACTGACATTTCTCTGTGTGTTTTGTCACCTGCAAAGCTACAAAATAAGAATGTGGATTATTATTAAAGCTGATTCTTTTGGCACAATCTGCCGTTTTGTCATAATTGTCAAAAACATGAGGTACGGTCAGTTCAGCCTGCCATGACATTATTTCATAATAAAGCCTTACAGACCGCTGTGGCACAAACATTGTCAGTCTAATGGGTATTAAAAAGAAATTTAAAATACAAATTCAGAATAAACATGGGAAAAATTATCGGTATTGACCTGGGAACCACCAACTCATGCGTTTCAGTGATGGAAGGCAATGAGCCCGTGGTCATCCCCAACAGTGAAGGCAAGCGAACCACCCCCTCAGTGGTTGCATTTCTTGAGAACGGCGAACGTAAGGTGGGTGACCCTGCCAAGAGACAGGCTATCACCAACCCGCGGAAGACCGTTTCATCTATCAAGCGCTTCATGGGAAGAAGCTTTGATGAGGTTACCAATGAGATGAAGAAACTGACCTACGAGGTGATACGCGGTGACAACAACACCCCCAGGGTGAAAATTGATGACCGTAACTACTCACCCCAGGAGATCTCGGCAATAGTCCTTCAGAAGATGAAGAAGACAGCTGAGGATTATCTTGGTCAGGAAGTCACTGAAGCAGTCATTACCGTTCCGGCATACTTCAACGACTCGCAGCGCCAGGCTACCAAAGAGGCAGGAGAGATAGCAGGACTGAAAGTCAAGCGTATCATCAACGAGCCCACCGCAGCATCACTGGCATACGGCCTCGACAAGAAGGCCCATGACCTCAAGATAGCTGTCTTTGACCTCGGCGGCGGAACTTTCGATATATCCATCCTCGAGCTGGGCGATGGCGTATTCGAGGTCAAATCAACCAACGGCGACACCCATCTCGGAGGCGATGACTTTGACAACATGGTCATTGACTGGCTGGCTGATGAGTTTCAGAAGGAAGAAGGCATTGACCTGCGCAAGGACCCGATGGCCCTGCAGAGGCTTAAGGAAGCTGCAGAGAAAGCCAAGATTGAGCTCTCCAGCACCACCAGCACGGAGATCAACCTCCCCTATATCATGCCGGTAAACGGTATACCCAAACACCTTGTCAAGACACTTACACGCGCACAGTTTGAGAAGCTGACTGACAAGCTCATCAATTCAGTCATCGGACCATGCCAGAAGGCACTTGATGACGCAGGAATGAAGACTTCTGACATCGACGAGGTACTGCTCGTGGGCGGATCAACACGAATCCCGGCTATCCAGCAGATAGTGGAAAAATTCTTCGGCAAAGTGCCTTCAAAGGGGGTCAACCCTGACGAGGTTGTTGCCGTCGGAGCAGCTATCCAGGGAGGTGTACTCACCGGAGAGGTAAAGGACGTACTCCTTCTTGACGTGACTCCTCTTTCACTCGGTATTGAGACCATGGGTGGCGTGATGACCAGACTCATCGAATCAAACACCACTATCCCAACCCGTAAGACCGAGACCTTCACCACAGCCAGCGACAGCCAGCCATCAGTGGAGATCCATGTACTGCAGGGAGAAAGGCCAATGGCCTCAGGCAACAAAACCATCGGCCGCTTCCATCTTGACGGCATCCCGCCGGCACCGCGCGGCATACCCCAGATTGAGGTTACCTTTGACATCGACGCCAACGGCATACTGAATGTCTCTGCCAAAGATAAAGGGACAGGCAAGGAACAGAGGATACGTATCGAGGCTTCCTCGGGACTTAGTGATGATGAGATACGCCGCATGCGCGACGAGGCCAAAGCCAACGAGGCTGCCGATAAGGCCGCCAGGGAGATGGCTGACAAGGTCAACGCTGCTGACAGCATGATCTTCCAGACTGAGAAACAGCTGAAGGAATACGGCGACAAGATCCCGTCAGACAAGAAGGGACGCATTGAGAATGCCCTCGGCCAGCTTCGCGAAGCTCATAAAAACAAGGACATAACAGGTATTGACCGTGCCCTTGACGAGATAAACGCAGCATGGCAGGCAGCTTCTGAGGATATGTACAAGCAGGCCCAGGGAGGCCCAGGGCAGCAGGCCGGTCCCGATGCAGGCCCGCAGTCAGGCCCCACCGGCGGCGACACAGGCGGAAAGGGAGGCGATGAGCAGGTCACTGACGTCGACTTCGAGGAAGTCAAGTAAACACTATATATATCTCACATCAGGAGACCGCGGCAGCATAAACTGCCGCGGCTTTTTTTTCGTACCGCTCCAATACGATTACTACAAACATTTTGGTTATATCTTTGTACTATACAAACAAATCATGAAAACCAGCTCAGCAATCATACTCGCACTGCTTATGCTCCCTGCAACCCTCCTGTCCCAGAATATGACAGATGCAGCGGGGAAAAAACAGGGACCGTGGATAAAAAAATACCCCAACGGCAAAATAATGTACGAGGGAACATTCAGAGACGACAGACCGACAGGACTTTTCAAAAGATATACCGGCGAGGGAATCCTTTTCTCAGAGGTGACCTACAACGACAGCAATAACGAAGCCTCGGCAGTATTCTATTATGCTGACGGCACCAAAGCTGCCGAAGGAATATATATTGACCGTGACAAAGAGGGCCTCTGGAAATTCTGGTCGGCAACACAGCCTGCTTACCTGATCTGTGAAGAGTACTATCACCGGAATATCAGGCACGGACTGTCCTCCAAATACTACCCTGACAGCACGCTTGCGGAAAAAGTGGCATGGGACATGGGCAACCGCAGCGGCGAATGGCTGCAGTACCACCCTGACGGAACAGTATGCCTGAGAGCAGAATATATTGCCGGCAAGCTGGAAGGCCCCTTCTCATACTATCACCCAAACGGCAACCTCCACTATGAAGGCAAATACAGCGAAAACCGCCGGACAGGCGACTGGATGATATTCAATGAGAATGGCTCACTGAAGCAGATAATAAACTATAAGGACGGCGTAGCCTCCAATCCTGAACTGGCTGAAGAGGAGACACGTTTCCTTGATGAACTTGAAAAAAACAAAGATAAGATCAAGGTTACGGACATTACTGGAACAGTTATCAAATGAAACCCGGATCGTTCATCCTGACGGCTATTCTGCTGCTGCTTGCCGGATGTCTGCAGACGCATGCACAGATGTCACAGGATGATGACCAACTGTGGTTCTACAGGATCTGGTTTAAGGATAAAGGCTCAGTCGCTGCTTACCACTCCCCGGATGAGCTCCTCTCCCCCGCTGCCATAGCAAGGAGAGAAAAGTATGACATACAGTTGGCTGACAATGATATCCCGGTCAACAGCCAGTATGTTTCCGCTCTCACCCAATCAGGCCTGAGACTTCGCTCCACATCACGGTGGCTGAATACAGCCCTCTTTACCTCAATAACTCAGAAGAGTGCAGAAGAATTGGGAACGTACTCCTTCATTGACAGTATTCAGCCTGTAAGAACTCCCTCCGATCCTGTCAAGAAGAGCCGAAGCAAATTTGGCATCACCTGGCCCATTGACGATCCGATGGCTTTCGATCCCAGGGTGCCGCTGAACGCTGTCACTCTTCACCAGTCGGGACTGACCGGCCGCAATGTGACCATAGCGGTCCTCGATGCCGGGTTTGCCGGAGCCGATGTAATTGAGTCGCTCGAGCACCTGAGGCAGAGAGGAGGCATAACAGCCACACGTAACTTTGTTGACGGTACGGACGATGTGTATGACTATCATACCCACGGGACCTCCGTGCTGTCAATCCTCGCCGGGTCATTGCCCGGCATAATCAACGGCACTGCCACCGGTGCAGACTATCTTCTTCTGCGCACAGAGGATGACCTTTCAGAATATCCGGTTGAAGAGGATTACTGGGTTGCTGCAGCGGAATATGCTGACAGCGCGGGAGCAGACATAATAACATCATCGCTCGGATACTCCACCTTTGATGACTCATCGCTGAACTACTCCTTCAGCGATCTTGACGGAAACAGTGCGTTCATAACACGGGCGGCAGACATAGCTGCATCAAAAGGCATCCTGGTGGTCAACAGCGCCGGCAATGAGCGTAATAAGGAGTGGATACGCATATTGGCGCCCTCCGACGGCGACAGTGTACTGTGTGTTGGAGCGGTGAGGTATGACCTTACAATCTCTGACTTCTCATCGGCAGGCTACTCATCTGACGGCCAGGTCAAACCTGATGTCGTTGCGCCGGGAGTGGCCGTCCCCGTACAGTTTGAGCCGGGATACTGGCACGCAGGCAGCGGCACATCCTTCTCATGCCCGGTCATCAGCGGCCTGTGTGCCTCGCTGATGCAGGCCGTGCCTGAAGCATCGCCCCTGGAAATTATTGATGCCCTGCACCGCAGCAGCGACCGGTTCAGTCAGCCCGACTCCCTCTATGGATACGGTCTCCCTGACCTGCTCCAGGCACTACCACTCCTCGAGGAGCAGTACACCTGGCTACCCCCAACGATGATGACTGCCGGACCAAATCCCTTCACTGACGGGATAAAATTCTGGTTTCATGCACCCCCGGGCCGGCTAAATATAAAAGTTACAGGTCTCAATGGCATGACGATGCTGGAAAGAGACTATCCGGTGTACATAGCCCGGTCATTCAGGCTTGACGGCCTTGGTCACCTGTCACAGGGTATCTGCTTTGTAAAGGTGACCACATCCTACGGAGAGAGAACATTTAAAATGATAAGGGTAAGCAGATGACAAGAGAAGGACAGATAACGCTTACCGAACTGCAGGGTCTGATACGAGACAAGATCTACGAAGCCCTCCCGGGAGCTTACTGGGTGATTGCCGAGATTGCCGAGATGAAGGTACACACCGCCGGCCACTGTTATCTCGAACTCACAGGCACAGAAACCCCGGGAGGAAAGGTGACCGCCAGGGCCAGGGCTACCATCTGGGCTTCCAAATTCCGGTCGCTGAACACCTATTTCAACGCCAGTACCGGGATACCTCTCAGGGCCGGCATTACAATCCTCTTCCGGGCTACGGTGGAATACCACGAGCTGTACGGTCTCAGCCTGAATATTACCGACATCGACCCGGCATACACCGCCGGTGATATGGCCCTTCGCCGCGAGGCAATCATCAGAAGGCTGACAGCCGAGGGAGTGCTCTCAATGAACTCCGGCCTGCCCCTTACCCCCTATCCAAGGAACTTAGCAGTGGTCTCATCTTCAAAGGCAGCCGGATACCAGGACTTTATCAATCACCTGGTGAACAACCCGTACGGATATGCCTTCAGGATAACACTCTTCGAGGCAGTGATGCAGGGAGAAACCACTAGGGCGTCGGTCACTGAAGCACTGGATAGTATCTCGGAGATGATCAGTGAGTTTGATGTGGTGGTGATAATCCGGGGCGGAGGCTCCACAATAGATCTCAGCTGGTTTGACAGCTACGAGATAGCATACCATGTGACCCAGTTCCCGCTGCCTGTGCTTACAGGCATAGGTCATGAAAAGGACCAGTCTGTCACTGACATGGTGGCCTGGAAGGCACTGAAAACACCCACAGCGGTTGCAGGCTTCATTGTGGAAAGAACAATGGAGTGCGAGAACAATATTATAGGAATGGCAGAATCACTGGTGTCAGCCGTTGAAGGGGCCATGGAGGCAGCAGAGGAGCGGCTCTCCTCAATACAGAACCGCATCACTGCTACTGCAAGGCTGATGGTAAGGCTAAAAGAGGAGAAGCTGTCAAATCATGCAGGGAGACTCGCCCGAGCCTCGGCAAATGTGCTGAACAGGGCCAAAGAGGCCACAGACAGGATGGAAGATGCACTCCGGCACCTCAATCCGGCCGGCGTGCTGCGCAGAGGCTTCACCCTCACCTCAAGAAACGGAACCATCATACAATCAGCCTCCGAGCTGAAACAGGGAGATACAATTAAAACTTATTTTGCAGAGGGGACAGCAGAAAGCATGGTAGAAAAGATCAACAAAAAGAATTGAATATGGCAAAGAAAGAGATCGGATTCAATGAAGCCCTCAGAGGTATAGAAGAGATACTAAGGGATATTGAGGAGGGAGAGACAGACATTGACAAGCTTTCCGGGGATGTTAAAAAAGCTGCAGAACTGATTAAGATCTGCCGCCAGCGCCTTCGCGAAACAGGCGAAAAAATAGACGGGATAATGGAGGATCTGAAATAATCCTCCCGGATACGCGCCGGAACAGGATGAAGGCGCTGAACCATGAAGGCCATAAAACGAGGAAGGTTGCTTCTTTCGAAACAACCTTCAACTCGAAACCCTAACCTAAATTCCAGAAAACTAACTCTTCTGTTAGAAAACTACCTTCGATATTATAACGCTCAAGTTACGAAATTGTTTCGCGAAATCATAAAAATCGCTTAAAAATTATCAACAATTCAGTTTTTTTCTATTCCAAATATATCCTTGAAGGCTTTTTCGAAGACGTCCTTAGGCAGAGCCCCCATTGCCATCTGTGGCTGACCTTCCATCGGAACAAACAGAAGTGAAGGGATACTCCTAATTCCGAATACTGAAGCCAGCTCCTGTTCTGCCTCAGTATCAATCTTATAGACATATAGTTTACCCTCATACTCCTTTGACAGCTCCTCAAGTACCGGCGCAACCATCTTGCATGGTCCGCACCAGTCGGCATAAAAGTCAATTATGCACGGCTTGTCACCGCTGTACTTCCACTCCTTATTGTTCTCATAGTCGAATACTTTTTCCAGGAAAGTCTCTTTTGTCAAATGTTCTGCCATATTTATTGTTTTAATTGTTTAACAGATTATTACAGGTATTGTTCAGTAATATCAACAGACGTGCCGGGCGGTCAGAATGATCAAATTTTCTTCAATTTAGGCTATAAATTGTAATTTTGTCAACGGTTTCGGCTAAAATGTCATACTGATAATGAAGATTTTTCCTGATAACAGGATTTTTGAGACAGTGGCCCGGGTGGCCGACAGAGATAATACCAGGGCGTATGTCATCGGCGGGTATGTCCGTGACTACATCATGGGGAGAGTACGTCCTGACATGGATATTGACATTGTGGTGATTGGCGATGGGCCTGCAATGGCACGTGCCGTAGCCCGTGAGATCAGCCCCGATATCAAGGTAACAGTCTTCAAGACCTTCGGCACTGCCATGTTCAGGTACAAGAACCATGACATCGAGTTCGTGGGTGCACGGAAAGAGTCCTACTCTGAAGATTCACGCAAGCCTTCGGTCAGCCCCGGAACCCTTGAGGATGACCAGAACAGACGCGATTTTACCATCAACGCCCTGGCTATCAGCCTTAACCGCGATAATCCAGGTGAAGTGCTTGACCCCTTCGGGGGAATTGACGACATCCGCAATGGCGTCATTCGTACACCGCTTGACCCTGACGTCACCTTCAGTGACGACCCGCTGCGCATGATGAGAGCAATCCGTTTTGCATCCCAACTGGAGTTCAGTATTGCAGCCAAAACGATGGATTCCATAGCCCGCAATGCAGACAGAATCAAAATAGTCTCAGCAGAGAGGATAACAACCGAACTGAACAAGATCATGGCTACGGCCCGGCCTTCTGTCGGATTCCTGCTGCTTGAACAGTCAGGACTGCTTAACCTTATACTGCCTGAGATAGCCAGGCTCAAAGGAGTTGAAGACAAAGAGGGAAAAGGTCACAAAGATAACTTCCACCATACTGTAAAAGTGCTTGATAATGTGGCAGAAAAGAGCAACGATCTCTGGCTGCGCTGGGCAGCCCTCCTTCATGATGTGGCCAAACCAGCCACCAAGAAGTTCGTGCCCGGCACCGGGTGGACATTCCACGGCCATGAGTACCTGGGCGCAAAGATGGTCCCTGAGATATTCAAGCGCCTGAAACTCCCTCTCAATGACAGGATGAAATATGTGCGCAAGCTCGTTGGCCTCCACCTGCGTCCCATATCGCTTGTGCAGGATGAGGTGACCGACTCAGCGGTAAGGAGACTCCTGTTCGAGGCAGGTGAGGATATTGACGACCTTATGCTGCTCTGCGAGGCTGATATCACATCAGGGAACCGTATGAAGGTTAAGAAGCACCGTGAAAACTTCGCGCTGGTGCGCCGCAAACTGAAAGAGATTGAGGAAAAGGACGCTGTCAGGACCTTCCAGCCTCCCGTGCACGGCGAAGAGATAATATCAACATTCAATATACCTCCGGGGCCAATGGTTGGTGTCATCAAATCTGCCATCAAGGAGGCTATCCTTGACGGGGTTATTCCCAATGAATATGAGGCAGCCCGGGAGTTTATGATCCGCAAAGGCAGGGAACTGGGGTTGAGTCCTGCCTGATATCTACCTGACTATCAGCTTTATAGCCACAGGAAGGTGATCGGAATAACCTCCTGAGTACCGGTAACCGCCATATGTCGGAAAGGGCTTATGCCCGGGATAGGTGACATCCTCAGCAAGGAGAAAGGGAGCATCCACAACCCCAAAGCTTCCTGGCAAAACACTGAAGACTGAAGCAGTATCAACCATTGATGACGAGACAAGTACCTGGTCTATCATCTCCCAGGTCCCCTGGTATTTATATGACCCCTTCCCCCTGCTTGCACAATCAGCCGACAGATTGATCAGGCCGGTTTCTCCGCAAAACTCTGACATGAGGGGCTCATCAGGCGGTGCATTGAAATCGCCCATGACAATAAGGGCAGCTCTTCCGCCTGAGGCAGTCATGACAGAGTCAACCTTTGACCCTGCCAGTGAGATCATCCTTCCGCGCAGCCCTTCTGCTGCCAGTATACCACCTCTTCTTGAGGGCAGGTGACACAGAACGAGATGCAGGGTATCCGATCTACGGGTAACCTTGACATACAGCACATTGCGCGTTTGTACCGCTTCGCCATCATGACTTTCAGGCAGCCATGACTCCACACCTGCAACGGAGAAATGATCACGCCTGTACAGGAGAGCCACGTCTATGCCTCTCGCGTCAGGTGAATCACGGTGTACAATGCCGTAGTTCCCGGCTGAGAGAACGGTACCATAAACAAGGTCCTTCAGCACCTCTTCGTTCTCCACCTCGCAAAGGCC
>JAAZBN010000077.1 GCA_012513795.1 Bacteroidales bacterium
AAGAAAAAAGCAGAGGCGGCAAGAAGAAACCAAAAAAAGGTGATGCCCGCGTGGATATGACGCCGATGGTGGACCTCATGAGTCTGCTCATCACGTTCTTTATGCTCACAGCAGCTTTCAGCAAGCCTAAGGTGATGGAAATAGTCCTTCCGGAAAAACTCAAGAAGGATGAGACCGTTGAACCCCCGAAGATTGCAGAAAGCCGTACTCTCAATATCATCCTTGGTCCGGATGACAAGGTCTACTGGTACCCCGGCAAAGCCGATCCGGAAGTGACCGTGCTCCAGGAAACCGATTTCAGTGCCGAAGGCATCCGCAGGGTGCTGCTCGAGAGGAACAGGGCTCTGTTCCGCAAGATTGACCAGTTTGAGAAAGATGTTATCTCAGGCAAGATCGATATCAAGCAGGACTCAATGCGAAGTGCCATCAGCCAGCTGAAAAAGGATGATGATACAGGGCCTATCGTTCTTATTAAAGCTTACAAGACATCCAAATACAAGAACTTTGTCGATATTATTGACGAGATGTCTATTGTAGGCATTGCCCGATATACATTTACTGACATAGACTGGATTGAAGAAAAACTGGTGGTTGATGCCATTAACAGGGAACAGGCCACTTCTTCAGGTTCAGCACAATAGGAGGATACGCCATGGCAAATGAAAAGAAACGGTATCCAAGCTTTGACGACATAGTATTCGAAGGCCGAAATAAGGAATACGGCGCCTATGAGATCCGCAGGAAATATTCCAGGACAATGGTCATGTCAATCATTGCCGGGATCATTATAGTGCTTATCGCCGCTATAGTACCTTATATCAAGGCCAAGAATATTGCTCAGGTCAAGCAGAGAGATGCCAACGAGGTTATAGCCGAGATGGCTAATGACATCAACCAGGAAGCAGCCGCTCCTCCCCCCCCTCCGCCGCCCCCACCGCCATCAGAACAGCAAACAGTGGTGAAATACGTGGCACCTGTAATTGTTGACACAATCAAGCCCGAAGAGGCAACTCAGTTCATGACCGCTGACGACGTGGTTGAGACTGTTGTTGACGAAGAGGTGGTTGAGGTGATCGAACAGGTACAGGAGGAGGTGCAGGAAGAGGCCCCGCAGGAGGTGTTCGTGGTGGTTGAAGAGATGCCATCATTCCCGGGAGGGGATACGGAACTCTTCAAATTCATCTATGACAACATCAAGTATCCCGAGATTGCCAAGGAAAACAACATCCAGGGCAAGGTGATCCTTCGCTTCTGCGTGACCTATAAGGGAAAGGTTGACCAGGTATCAGTCGTCAGGGGTGTTGACCCATCGCTGGACGAGGAGGCAATCAGGGTTATAAAGATGCTCCCGCTCTGGAAACCAGGCAAGCAGGGAGGTAAACCCGTGAACGTCTGGTACAGCGTACCTATAAGCTTCCAGCTTAAGTAAGCTGACTGAATAGAGTAAAAAAAAGGTGTCTCTCAGGGGACACCTTTTTTATTATAATATATCTGAGCCCGGCGGTCAGCGTTCAAGCATCATGGTGATATAACGCTCCGCCAGGGCTGTCTTTTCCATACCCAATCCGCTCACCACGATCATCCTCCCTCCTTTTGTGGCCAGGTGAAGCACACCGTTAAAGCCGTCTTCAAATGCATACTTGAATACCTCTTCATCCTGAGAATACGCCACACCGGCAAGTCTCGCCGCCATCCCTTCTGCCTCTGCCGGATCATCACGATCAAAGAGGTAGATGTCAAACCTGTCACCGTCAACCTCATATGAAGCCCTGAAAGCCCTACTCAGAAACCCATGCCCAAGAATACTCTCAAGCAGGTAGGTCTCCTGATTCTGTAATAAACCTTCCCCGGGAAAAAGTTCCAGCAGTGCAGGAAATTTGTTGCTTCCTTCAATTGCTGATGATATCCCGCCTGCAAGCTCCAGCATGGCATCATTTACCCTCTTGGAGCGGTCATGGCTCATTATCTTGATATAATAACGGTCCTTGTAAAAGTGAACAACTCCCTCCTCATTGTACCCCTGAACTCCCACAGGGATAAAATTATAACCCGGGGAACGCTCCATGGAATAGATGCCGAAAGCCCTGGCATCATCACCAAACCGGTAGATTTCAGCCTTGATGGTCTTCTTTCCTCTGACATACTCCTTAATATTCAGGTCAATAAATCCCAGTGCAAGGTAAGCGTCAGCTGCACCATTTATATAGTCCCACAAATCGTCAGCGGTATAAACGGGGTAATTACTGGAACTCCGGTACTTTTTGAGTTCAGGGAACAGCTGCTGCCCACTGATATATGCAGAGGCTGCAATGAACAGTAAAAATGCAATAATTGACTTTCTCATAACAGTACTTTTTAATTCTACGCAATCAGATCATAAGGAACATTCACCAACCTGGTTATGTCAGTTATCTTACGGCGGATATCAAATCCCCTGACACATGCAGTTGTGCAGGTTGAACATGCAGCACACGGATCAGCCTTTGCCCCGATCTCCCTGAGCAGATCGGAGGCCATGGCTGCGTCGTGGTAACCGTACGCATACATGTAGGCCCTCATCAATTCAGGTATAGGCAGGTTGTTTGGGCAACCAGGAATGCAGTTACTGCACGCGTTGCAATACAATCCCTGGCAGTCTGATTCAGCAATGAGTCCGGCTTTGTCCTCATCTGTCAGGTCAATATCCCTCATTACCTTCAGGTCTGTCTCCAACTGGTCAAATGCCGTTATCCCGGGAATGGTGGTGTGCACATTCGGATTTGCGATGACCCATCTGAGGGCTGCCTGAACATTAACGGGCTTTGTTCTCTCCCTGTCAAGCCAACCTCCTGCCAGTGTCTTCATCGCAACCACACCCATGCCTGCCGCCACTGCCCTTTCCAAAGCGCTGTTCATCTCACTTAGATATGTCTGCCTGTAGTTATATGATGTGAGCACTACGTCCCAGATTCCGTCATCAGCCATTGTGTTTATCACCAGCGGCTCATTCTTGTGTGTAGAGATACCGATAAACCGTACCCTGCCCTTTTTCTTCAGATCAAGCATTGCATTGACAATTTCCGGATGCCTTACCATCTCAACACTGTCCGCGGCATGCATGTACAGGATGTCAACATAATCCAGCTTCAGCCTGGTGAGACTCAGGTTGAACTTTTCCAGGAAGTCCTCTGCAGTGGTCTCCTTCGAAGGAAGACCATTCCGGTCAACACCGGCAGGTTTCACCTTTGTGGCAATCACAAATGAGCCGCGTGGAACCTGGCTGAAAAACCCTCCGAGCATCTCTTCGTTCCTTCCGTTCATATACCCGTGAGCAGTATCAAACATCTTCATCCCTCTTTCATAGGCAGCCCTCACCAGGGCGTTGTTGTCTGATCTCATTACCCCGAAGCTTACAACAGGTAGCTTCAGACCTGTACGTCCAAGGGTTCTGTACACAATCTCTCCGTTCTCCCTGGTGCCGCTACGGGCAATTGCCGGAGCGCCCATCATTGAAATGCCTGCAGCACCTGCTATCCCTGATCTGAAAAATGTTCTGCGCTTCATATATTTATCATTTATGTTATCAATACCCCGGTCTGCAATGTTGATAAATATCCCGGATTCCTCCGTCTGCAGTCGGCAGTAATGAAGCCAATATACAAATATTTTAACTTAATTTGGGATAACTGCGCTGCAGTGAAAAATCAGGCAGACATGGGACGATACATCCATAACCTTATCTCAGGTGGTGAAGGATTGCAGCTTGATTTCAAGTATTGCATCTCTGACCCGCAGAAGATAGCCCGCACTCTCTCTGCATTCTCCAATACTGCCGGAGGAAAGCTGCTCATTGGTGTGAGGGACAACGGATCTCTTGCCGGGGTAAGATCAGACGAAGAATTATACATGATTGATGCTGCCGCACGGCTCCACTGTGATCCGGAAGTGACGATCCGGACCCGGAATCATACAATCAATGGTAAGAATATCCTTGAGGTGGAGGTGCCCAAAAGCAAGATAATCCCGGTGAAGGCAAAGGATGAGCATGGAAGATGGAAAGCCTATTTCCGGCAGAAGGATCAGAACTTTATGGCTGACAGAGTAATACTCCAGGTATGGCGACGCAGTGCAAAAGCCAGTGGCCTTCTCCTCAGATTTGAGGAGACAGAGAACCTGCTGCTGAATCATCTTCGCAACGGCAGTCCGGTCACTGTGGCAGAATTCAGAGCGCTTGCGGGAATCAGCGGACGTGTGGCAGAAAAGATACTGAGTGACTTTATTCTCTGCGGGCTTATTGAATATGAGGCCAGTGAAAGAGGTATCTGCTACCGTCTGAGCAATGACTTTGGCACTGTGCCATTACTCAATCCTTAGGCCTGCTACCAGTATGTCATCTGTCTGGGGAGACTGGCCCATCCAGCTGTCAAGACGCTCTGCGAGGATCTCCCGTTGCTTGCCCATCGGATATTCCCGTATATCAAGTATCAGCTTCCTCAGATTCTTCTTCAGGAATTTCTTACCCGTAACCCCGTTAAACTGGTCGGCATAACCATCAGTGAACAGATAATAGGATGACTCTCTCTCAAGTTTCCACCTGTGCTGGGTAAATACATGGCTGCCCTCAAGATGCATCCC
The DNA here is from genome assembly GCA_012513795.1 of Bacteroidales bacterium. GTDB lineage: Bacteria > Bacteroidota > Bacteroidia > Bacteroidales > VadinHA17 > SR-FBR-E99. Next base: position 4,615 of record JAAZBN010000077.1, read on the forward strand.
TAAAGGAATCCTGTCACCATAAACCGTCTCAAGAAGATACTTTCCGCTTACAAGTGTTCCCTCATTGGGTTTGAATTCACCCCTCTCCCATCTTGATAGCTCCTGGTCATTCATCTCACGTATCCTGAAACACTGTGATGCAGCCCCTGAGTATTCTACAGTCCTGGCTGACCGGTCAATGGTCAGCAGAGATATATCAATCCCCTCCTTCTGCACCTCCGATTCCGGCAGCGGTTTGAAAGTCTTTGATAATTTGTTCCGGAATACGCGTAAGATTTCAGAAGTACTCAGCGCCGGTGAGCTGGTGACTATCTCTGTGAGAAACGATTGGGCCATGATTGTCCGGAATGATGACGGGACTCCATGCCCGGTGCAGTCACCCACAGCAATAAATGTTCTATTTCCTGCATGCTTTACCCAGAAGAAATCTCCGCTGACGGTCTCCTTTGGCCTGTCAAAAACGAAACTGTTTGGGAATGCCTCACTTAACTGTTCATCAGCTGGCTGCATGCCTTTTTGAATTATCCCTGCATATTTTTCCAGCCTTTGCATCTCCTGTCCGCCTCTTTCCTTGGCCTCATTCCTTTGCTTAAGCAGGTTCTCAAGCTTTCTGTTCCTTATCTTAAGTCTCCTCGCATAGTACCTGATCAGACTGTAGATAATCCACCCTGCCAGGGCTATGTAGAGCAACCTGGCAACAAGAGATGCGTACCAGGGCTTCCACACGGTGAAAGAGTATCTCAGTTCCTCGCTTTCCAGTCCTGTAATGTTCCTCGACTTAAGGAGAAAGACATAATCGCCGGATGGCAGATTGGTGTAATCCCTCCAATTGCGCACTTCCCAGCCAGACCAGTCCCGGTCATATCCTTCAAGCTTCCATCTGTACTCTCTCTTCCTCTCACCTACACATGAGGTTGTAGTCCAATGGAAAGAGATATTATTATCCCTGTGCTTTAATCTTATGCGTGGCGTTTCAGGCTGGATCACTGCAGGTATCCTGAAGCCCTCATCTGTGGTAGTGAAGAATGTGCCGTCCATCAGGGGGGGTGCGTCACCGGCGTTGATCCGGGTAAAAAATGTACTGCATTCACCATATCTGAAGGCAAGCTTCGTTTTATCAAGGATAAAAATGCTGTTCCCCTTGGCAAGCCAGACAGAACCGTCAACGTATGCTACACCCCTGGTGGCAATATCCGGAAGGAAGTCGAACTGGCGCCTGAAGACTACATGTCCCAGCCGGGTGGTGGTGACCAGGGCATCAAAATTACGGGTATCATACCCTGACAGGATGATCTCACCCTCTGGTGTCTGAAAAAGATTATTTACCTGAACATTGTCAAAGGTATTGCCCGTCAGGTTATGGTCTTTTTCAAACAAGTCGCTCTGACGGTTGTAATGAAATATTCCTTTCCCGGTACATAAATAGAGCACATCATCTATTAAGGCAATGCTTCTGATTGTGTCACAGAGGATTCCCTGTTCCTGTCCGTAGTTTATAAAGGTTGTGTCATTCGGCTCACAATGCATGCGGATAAGTGCTGATTGCGATGCGGCAACCAGCCACCATTCTCCCGGAGCTGATTGTTCAATATCTGTTACGGCACCTTGGAAATGGCCTTTGAAGGTATTGTAAACCACCCATTCATAATCATCGTACTTCAGTAGTCGGATAGTCCCGTCATCTGAACCTGCAACAAGAAGAGTAGAGTCTTCCATCGCTCTCCTGACAGCAGTAAAACTCATTTTGCTTAAATACCGGTTTGCATCACCGTCACTTTCTATCTGCAAAATGCCGTTGGAAGTGGCTGCCAAAAGTACCCCTCCGAGATATAGATCATTGATAATCAGGTCATTGACTTTGGATCCGTGGTTTCTGATCCTCTTGAATCGCATAATTCCTTGTCTGTCTGAATAGTTTTTCAAGAGGCCGTCATCGGTGCCGACAAAGACTGAATCAGCAAAACTGATGATGGGACCTGCCGGGCTGGATATTCCGGCTGCGCTCCCGAATTCTCCTGCCGGCAGCGAGACCCAGGCTCTGTTAATGAATCCCCTGGTACAGAACCATAACTGGGAGTTGGACATATGGTCGCAGTACATGGCAGTAACAGACGACTCTCTGATACTTGCTGTCCGGTCTGAGATGTGCTGCAGAAGCTTGCCCTCGTGGCTGAAGATGTATACACCGCCATTCAGTCCAAGTCCGACAGCAATCTTATTACCGGGAAGGATGACCACGTCAGTCATAGTCCCCTTCTTCAGCAATTCATTGTTTCTTTTGCCGATAAAGTCCTCAGCCAGGGTACCGGTCCTGAAATTGAAGAGCATCAGACCCTTGCCAGCAGCAGCAATGAGCAGGTTATCCCTGTCATAGGGCAGGAGTTTCACAAAGAGGGTGTTCACTGCCTTTTCTCCACCAGCAATGCGCACTACATTGCCATCCCTGTATTCAAAAAGACCTGCCCTGTCGTCAGCAATAAAAAGTCGTCTTTCAGCAACCACCAATTTTCTCGCCGAGGCAAGGCTATATTCGTCTTCCAGGTCAGTCATTGAAATAGAGTCGGTTCCCGTTGCCAGCCTGTAGAGGTGTTTACCGTCGACAAAGGAGACACCGTTGCTGTCAACTGCTATCGAACTGATGGTCAAGATCTCCGCAACAGCGGAAGAGTCACTTATTCGATTTGACAATGAACAATATGCTATTTTTCCTGACTTGTCAGGCTGCAGAAATCCCAGGTCTTTTTCGCCACCGGCAAAGACAATTCCTCTGGTATCTGTTGCCAGGACCGTTACCCTTCCTGCTCCTGATGCAGGTATAAGATTCCAGTTGCTGCCGTCGAAGGAGAGAATTCCGCCTCCGTCATTGCCGAAATACATGACCCCTCTGTGGTCCATCGTGACACACAGGTTTCCCAGTTCACCGGGAGTCTCAGCCGCATCGATCCAGCTGACCAACGGGGTTCCATGCCTGTTGATCTGCGAATATGCTGACAGTGAAAAAAACAAAAGGAATAGTACCAGATGAAGCCCCTTCTTCATACCCTGAACAATCTCCCTGAATTTAAGGTTAAATATACAAATTCAATTTATATAACGTCAGCAACAGCGTCAGGCATATAAATTGAGGTATTTTTTAATTATCTTGGCTGAGTATATTCAGGTTATGAGGGTTAGTCATAGGACAACCGCATTCATTGCGGCGTTGATGATTCTGTTAAACATGCCTGATGCAGAATCACAGGCACAAGCCGGAAGGTCATCCGGAGACAATTCCGGGAGGGGATACCCTGACCGGCCCTCATCCATCAACTATAATGCCGAAGAACCACATCTGCTTCATGTCACTGACCAGGGAGTGAATTACCTGAGAATGTTCCTGCCCGGTCATCATCATACCTCTGAGACAGGCAAGCCTGAATTGCCCGTTTACAGCAGGCTGGTGGAGGTACCTGACGGGATGGAACTGGTAGTAACTCTTTCGGATGTGGTTTCACGGAAGATAAAACTTGACGACAAGGGCGTCACTGAGCCAGAGCTTTTTCCTGCCCAGCCTGCCAGAACAAAGAACGAAAGTCCGCAACAAAAGGTTACCGTTAAGGACAAAAAAGCATATGAGGCTAGTGAGATCCTCAGGCATGATACTGTCACAGTAAGCCACGAAGGGATCTTCAGGGGACAAAGGTTAGCCAATATTGCTGTATACCCGGCCTTCTACAATCCCAAAGGAAGATATGTTGAGCTGATCACTTCAATGACTCTCACTATAGAATACAAACCCACCGACACCAAGGGAGAAGATGATGAAATTATTCCTTTTAATAAAGGCGGCTATGCTTCTGATGCTTATGTCCCAGGCTACTCAGACAAACCGCTGCATATGATTATTGTGACCGATTCCCTTTTCACCCGGTTTCTCTCTCCCCTGATCATGTGGAAAAACCTGAAAGGAATCCGGACAACGGTAATACACAGGGATGCCGGTCCGCCGGATACGGTTTTCAAATACCTGAAGGAAAGTATCTCCGATCTCTATTTCAGCCTGCAGGCGAGAGGCATATCGGTACAGTATCTGCTGATAGCCGGCGATCAGTCAATCATACCAACCTCGCGGGGCACAACAAACATATCTGATCTTTACTACGGTGAGTTTGACGGGATGGGCGACTACATCCCTGAGCTTTTCATTGGCAGGCTGCCAGCCAGTGACACCACTCAGCTAAAAGGCATGGTAAAGAAAATTATTGATTATGAAACACTCAATTACCTGCCGGATAATGATTTCTGGGCAGGTGCCCTGGTGACAGCAGGCAACGCACCCGGCTTTGAGCTTTACATGAATGGCCAGGTCTCATACATCTACAATAATTACCTTAAGCAGGACGCCTCACTCAATGCCATCAGATGGCTGTATCCCGATTCACCACAGAAGGATGACTCCCTGAAGACTGTATTCAACAAGGGATTGAGCATACTAAATTACACGGGACACGGTGAAGCAACCGGTTTCAGTGATCCGGTCCTCAATACATCCATGGTTAAAAACCTGGCCAACGAGAACGAATACCCGCTTATTATAGCCAATGCCTGCCGGACCGCACAGATAAACGTTGCATCCTGTTTTGCATCAGCTATCACTGCCGCTCCGGGAAAAGGAGCCATAGGATATATCGGCTGCACTAACGACTCTTACTGGAGTGATGACTTTTTCTGGGCTGTCGGTCCCGGGACACCAGGACCTGACGTCACCTACGAAACAACAGGAAAGGGTGCTTTTGACCACCTGTTTCATACTCATAATGAGCCGCCTGGAGAATGGTATCATACCATGGGGCAGATAAATTTTTCAGGGAATATGTCTGTTTCGGCAAGCACAAGCCCGCGAAAGAAGTACTATTGGGAAACCTACATACTTCTTGGTGATCCCTCTCTCTCCCCGGTGATAGGGAGACCTGACACGTTTGATATTGAACTGCCGGACAAGGTACCCATGTCACTAACCTCACTGAACTTCTTTGCCAAACCCTTCTCCTATGCTGCCATATCGGATTTTGACACTCTCTGGGATGCCAGACACGTAAGTCCCTCAGGGAATGTAAGCCTTGCTATTCCGGGTGGGATCAAAGACTCCTGCCTGGTGGTGGTCACCGGGCAGAACATGATTCCATTTTATAAGACCGTTCACTTCGGCACTGTATCTGAACCATTCATCACAGTGAACAACATCGTTCTCGATGATTCAGAAGGCAACGGTGACGGCATTCCTGATTATGGTGAGTCTATAAACCTGAAGGTATCCCTGAAGAACATTGGTGGATCACCTACCTCCACACTTGCCGCACAGTTAATTGCCACATCAGGAATGATTACAGTGGAGGCCGGCACATCAGCAATCGGAGTACTTGATCCGGGTGAGACTCTCAACATCTCCGGCAAGTTTATTTTCAGTGTCTCTGACGCTGTTGAGGACGGTGAGCTTGCCTCCCTCCTGCTTAACCTCAGTGATAACGGCGAGGAGTACAGGTTCGGTATTGATATGACGCTCCATGCTCCTGTTTTGCGGATAGTGTCTGCCGTGCATGACGATTTGTCTCTCGGAAATGCCAATTTCCTGCCTGACCCGGGAGAGACCATCTGTCTGAAGGTCAGGGTGAAGAATGAAGGCTCCTCGGCTGCCAGCGGAACAGTATCCATTATGCCGGCCGGAGCATGGCTTACAATAGCGGAACCGCAGCTTGAGACTGACACGCTGCAACCGGGTGAAGAGAAGGATATCTGTTTTGAGGCAACTATTTCACTGCTGGCCGGATCAGGTCTGGTGATACCCTATGATATCCGTTTCGTCTGCGGGAATTATGAGGCTTCCGGAAGATGGTCAATAAGCACGGGCAAGACACGAGAGACATGGGAATTCAACAGGTTTGATGTCTTCCCATGGATGCAGGATGAAGAGTATCCATGGATTATCACCTCTGCAACAGCATTTGAGAATATACACTCTGCCAGATCAGCTCCCATCCCTGACAAAACAGAATCGGCCCTGGCTATATATGTAAATAATCCCGTTGCCGACACACTATCATTCTATGTCAGGGTTTCATCTGAACCCACCTATGACCAGCTTACCTTCAGGGTCGACAGCATTGTTGACATGCAGATATCAGGAGATACTCCCTGGGCACTGAGAAAAAAGGTGCTCAAGCCGGGGGTTCACCTCCTTGAATGGATATACTCCAAGGATGTATCACTATCAGGAGGAATGGATGCGGCATGGCTTGACCAGGTATCCTTTCCGGATATCTCATTCCTGGAGGCTGATCTCCACATAGACACGGTTTATGCTCCCGAGACTACGGGAATGCTCAATGACGTGACGGTTAGAGGCAGGGTGATCAACTTCGGAAGGAATGCGCTCACCAGCTTCCCGCTGGCATATTTGGTGAATGACGGAGACCTTGTTCATGAGACTTTCTACAGGAAGATTGACCCGGGCGACACTGTAGACGTCTCCTTCACAAAGAAAATAAGTATTATTAAAGATGTTCCTTACAGCATCTCAGTGCTGAGCCGTCTGCCCGAAGACGCCTATCCGGGCAATGATACGGCAACGGTCTCCTTTGTGATCTCCGGCACCGGGCCTGACCTCACTGAAGAAAAACTGACCGTACTCCCTAATCCTTTCAGGGATAGTTTTACCATTGAGTTTGACTACGAGGGAGGTGGTGATGCGGATATTGAGCTGATTGACATCACCGGAAGAGTGATGACACGCCTTTCGGCCGGACTCTCTGCCGGGAAGAACCGGATTACTGTCAATTGCTCTCATCTGCCCCCGGGCGTCTATACTCTTCGTCTTACCCTGGAAGGGAAAAGCATCAGCATGCGAGTTGTCAGGCAATGATAATACCATGAGTAACAAAAAACCTACAAGAGAAGAGGCAGTTGAGCTGTTCCTGAGATATAACAGTTCGGAAAGCCTGTACAGACACGCCCTCGCGGTGGAGGCGGTAATGAGGTATATGGCTCGCAAACATGGCGGGGATGAAGATATGTGGGGCGTGATAGGGCTGATACACGACCTCGATTATGAGAAGTATCCTGATCAGCATTGTACAATGACCGAAAATATCCTCCAGGAAGAGGGATGGCCTGAAGAATATATCAGGGCAGTCATCAGCCACGGGTACGGTATCTGCTCATCGGCTGAGCCTCAGACCCTTCTTGAAAGGACTCTCTTTGCCATAGACGAGCTTACCGGGCTGGTGGCCACAAGCGCCCTGGTACGACCTTCACGCAGCGTGCTTGACATGGAAGCCAGGTCTGTGCGCAAGAAATGGACAGACAAGAGGTTCGCTGCCGGGGTTGACCGCAGCATTATTGAAAAGGGAGCCGCGATGCTTGGCACCGACCTCAACGACCTGATCACAGACACAATAATGGGCATGCGCGAGGCGGCAGAAGAAATCGGCCTGAAAGGCAATCCCCGGCAATAGAGAGAGCCCGCACTGTTACACGGCAGTCATAAAATTCTCAGTAAGCATTGAAAAAAAAGCGCCGGATTCACCCGACGCCTTTATTTTGCTGATCAGCAGCTCCTGCTAAAGCTCCCTGATCTGGATATTCCTGAACCACACATCATCACCATGATCCTGCAACGCAATATATCCCTCAGCAGCAATATTTGCCCAGTTGGGATTTTCACCCGGCCATTTGCTGTCAAGAATGATTTCGTTGAATTCAGGTGTCCAGAGATGATATTCAAGAACCGTTTCACCGTTCTGAATGTGCCATACTGACCCCTTGTATACTTTTATTTCAGCAGTGTTCCATTCACCTGCAGGCCTGGCATTCTGTGGCACAGCCGGTATCAGGTCATAGAGTGCGCCTGCCTTGCGGTTTCCGTTCTTGCCAGCCTCGGCATCGGGATGACGCTCATTATCCAGGATCTGCATCTCAGGCCCTGTCTTCCAGGGGGCCGACCATTCAGGTGATTCCTGAACCAGATAGATGATGCCGCTGTTGCCGCCCTCAGAAATCTTCCATTCAAGCTTCAGGTGGAAATTGGAGAATTTCTTATCATAAAGGATATCACCGCCCTGTCCGCCAGCTTCACCTTTTCCTGAACCGATGCAATGAAGCGTCCCGTCAACAATCTCCCATCCCTGTTCGGGAAATGCGGTCTTGTTGTAGCCCCTCCAACCCTGGGTTGTTGTGCCATCAAAAAGGAAGGTCCATACTTCGGCTTCAGTCGATTTTTTCTCGGCGCTCTTCTTTTCCTTTCCTGATCCGCAGGAGAAAAAAGTAGCAGCCAGGATAAGTACTAACAATGTCTTTATCAGTTTCATAAGCTGTAGATTTAAGATATTTGAAGTTATTGTTGGTTTACTATGCAGGCATATCAGGAAGTGACCAGCCGCTGCGATAGGTATGCCTGATCATTTCGGCTGCAAACTGCTTCGCATTGATCGGATCAGTATATTTCCTGTCAAATGTCGGATGGCCGTCAGTAATGCTGAAATGATCCTCAATGCAGATCTTTATGGTCTCTTCGTCATTGATATTGGTGAACTCCATCTTCTCACCATTCCATTCCAGGGTTTTGTTCAACCCCTGAAGCCTTACTGCGAGCACACCCATAACAACCATCTCATTGAAAGGTCCGGCTTCAGAGAAGTCAGATTTGGTCATCACCCTTGACTCCGCCGGCTCCTTGCATGCACGGACCCAGTCCATCTCATGGCTGGTGGTTACACGGCGTTCGGTCTTCGGTGAATTGGGCACCCGGCCTGAAAGGAGCCATGGATCACGGCCATAGCAGCCGCAAATCAGCGTATCCTTTGAACCGTGGAAGATACACCCTCCATCCGGATCATAAGCTTTGCCGGCCGGCCACCCTTCCGGTTTCATTGGCAGTATACCTCCATCGGTCCAGGTAACCTCAACCTCGGGGTACTTTACCTTAGATCCTCTCTTCACCTGCCTTTCGGGGAAGACCAGCTTGACCGACTGGGCATTGGGGGCACAGTCAGTAAGCAGCAGTGTTGAGTTACCCTCTGCCTTCGTGGGGTATTGGAGCTTCAGACCCTTGAAAACAGGATGGAGAATATGGCATGCCATGTCACCCAGGGCACCTGTACCAAAGTCCCACCATCCCCTCCAGTTCCAGGGAGTATAGATGCTGTGGAACGGACGCATCGGGGCAGGACCGATAAAGAGATCCCAGTTGAGGGTGTCAGGCACCCATTCGCCCTTTGCAGGCCTGTTCAGGCCCTGAGGCCAGATTGGCCTGTTGGTGAATGTCTCTACCTTCTTAACTTCCCCTATTTCACCATTCTGGATCCATTCAATAATGAGGTTTACACCCTCTCCCGAGCTGCCCTGGTTGCCCATGGAGGTGGCAACCTTGTGCTCCGCGGCAAGCCTGGTGAGCAGCCGTGACTCATAAACACTGTGAGTGAGAGGCTTCTGCAGGTACACATGCTTGCCAAGGGTCATTGCCTGAGCAGCTGACAGTGCATGGGTATGGTCAGAGGTGGCAATGATGACCGCATCAATAGACTTGCCCATCTCATCATACATCTTCCTGAAATCCCAGTACTTCTTTGCTGTGGGATACGCATCAAAGACCCTTTTTGAATACCCCCAGTCAACGTCACAGAGTGCAACGATGTTCTCTGAGGAAGCCACATTCCTGATGTTTGTGGCGCCTACGCCGCCGATACCTATACCGGCAATGTTCAGCTTGTCACTGGGAGCGCGGTGACCCAGGCCGCTGACAACGCCGGATGGCAGGATGGTAAGGCCGGCTATTGCGGCACCCGTGGTGCCCACAAATGACCGCCTTGTGATTGTTCTTTTGTCCTCTTTCATTTTACAGGTGGTTAGTAATTCCAAACAAACCTTAAAAGTAGAAATTTCATCGGTAAAACAAAACGCGGCCCTCTGCATAATTGTCTCCCCCGCTCCCAAAAAATAAGTAAATTGCATCATGTGAAAAAAATATGGAAGAGACTAAGTTCAACATTGACCTGCATGAAGACAAAAAGGCAGGAAAGATACTGAGGATAATATTTGGCGTTGCATGCCTTGCCGCTGCAACGGGTTTTATGTACAGCATAAGAGGCACCTCATCCTCAACGGCATCAGCCTGGATAGCCACAGCTTTCCTGATGCTCTTCGGCCTGTGGATGATAGCTTCCGGACTCGGCTACACGAGGAGATACATAATTATCAGCGGGGAGAAGATCATCCTTCGCCAGGAATTCTACCGGCCTCCGCTCATTTTTACCCCATCCAACCTTAAGGCCGTGGAGTTTAAACCCCTGACAATAGGATTTCTCACAGCCAACGGCACAATAAAGCTCAGGCTGGGAACATATTACCCTGAAAATACAGCATCTATTATGGAAGCTGTGGAGGATTTCTGCATAAGGAATAATATAGAGATAAGAGGTGAACACGGTTTTTAACACGGAAGAGATATGACAAGACTCAGGATGGGCATGATTGGTGGCGGAGAAGGCTCTCTTATCGGGCCTGTTCACCGCATGGCAGCCCGGATTGACGGTATGGCGGAACTTGTCTGCGGAGCCTTCAGCAGTGATCCCGCCATCTCTGAAATCACTGGAAAAAGAGAAGGCATCCCTGCCTCGCGGATATATAACACCTGGCAGGAAATGATCAGAAATGAAGATCAACTGCCCTCTGACGCCAGACCTCACTTTGTTACAATTGTCACCCCCAATCACCTGCATTACGGTCCGGCCATGATGGCCCTGGAGGCAGGTTTTCATGTAATGTGCGACAAGCCTCTTTGCATCAGCGTGGCTGAAGCTGCCGAACTGCAGGAGGTGGTTGAAAGAACAGGACGATTGTTCTGTCTGACACATAATTACACAGGCTACCCCATGGTCAGAAGGGCTCGGGAAATGATTCTTGGAGGTGAACTGGGAACCATCAGAAAGGTAATCGTTGAGTACCTTCAGGGTTGGATGTCAACTCCCGTTGAGAATACTGGCAACAGGCAGGCGGCCTGGAGAGCTGACCCCGGCAGGGCCGGGATAGCCGGCGCAATGGCTGACATAGGGACTCATGCATTTAACCTTGCTGAATATATCACTTGTCAGGAGGTGACAGCCCTATCGGCTACTCTCAGGTCAGTAGTGCCTGGAAGAATTCTGGATGATGACGGTACTGTAACACTTCTCTTTGGCAATGGCATGAACGGTACTTTGATTGCAAGCCAGGTGGCAACAGGTGAGGAGAATAACCTCTCTGTCAGGGTCTATGGCGAAAAGGGTGGTCTGACCTGGCAGCAGATGGAGCCCAACACCCTGACACTGATGTGGAGTGACGCTCCGATACAGCTTATCCGCACCGGCACCACCTTCCCGGGAACAGGCAGGGCAGCACCGATGCATACCCGGATACCGGCCGGGCATCCCGAAGGATTCATCGAGGCCTTTGCTAACCTCTACAGGAATTTTATGATGCACATATCAGCCCTGGATGAAGGAAGGAAACCGGATCCGCTGGCTGACTACCCTGGAATAAATGAAGGTTTACGTGGAATGAAGTTCCTCGAAGCCGTTGTGGCCTCCTCCGCCAGGAAAGCTGCAATTACTGATCTCTGATAACTATTTCAGCAGCCGTTTAAGATAGTACTCCCGGCTGATCCTGATGCTTTCCATCGGAGTGTGGGTACGACAGTGATCCTGCTCAACAAACCAGTACTTCATACCAGCTGTACGTGCTTCGGCCAGGATGGGTTTGAAATCAATTATACCCTCACCCAGGGTGGCATCCTGCTTCTCAGGGGTCAGATCCTTCATATGCCACACCTCAAACCTTCCGGGATAGTTCCTGAAATAAGCCAGCGGATCCTTGCCTGCAGCTGTAATCCATGCAATATCCAGTTCAAAGATCACCAGCTTTGGATCTGTCAGCTCAAGCAGCACATCATAGGGTACACGTCCGCCTATCTCCATGAACTCTATCTGGTGATTGTGAAACCCAAACCTGATACCCGCCTTCTTGCATCCCGCACCCACCTTGTTGAGGAAATCTGCCGTCACCTGGTAACCGTCAATGGTGCCGGTCCAGTCACCCGGCAGCGATGGAAGTATTATATACTTCATCCCTGCTTCAGCAGCATCATCAACCATCTGTTCGTAATTATCCGGCCTGACAGCGCTGTGGGAGCTTATTGGCAACAGACCACTCCTCCTGACCAGCCTGCCAAACTCTTTCGGCTTCATCCCATAAAACTTGCCCTCACTGTGACTGGCAGCTTCCACCCAGTCATAACCTGCTTCCGCCGCCTCGGCCAATGCCCGGGCAGGATCCTTGGCCATGGCATCACGAATGGTATAGAGAGCCAGTCCGGTCTTGCCTGAAAATCTCGGACCGGCAATCATGTCACTGTTAATCAACGGTGTTGCAGCCACAACCAATGCTGATCTTTTAATAAAGTCTCTTCTGGTGCTCATGTTGTAATTTTCAGGTTAGAAGTCGAAATAAGTTGGCCTGTCCGCTCCAGGTGCTGGCAGGGTAACAAAAATAACATTAAATTTATAAGTTCAAAAGGCCATCCCCCATGAAGCTATGGGAAAAACATAACGATGATGGTACTGTAAGATGCCTCCTTTGCCCTCATCAATGCCTTATCAGGCCGGATGAAAGAGGTCTGTGTGGTGTCAGGGAAAACAGGAACGGCGAGATAGCACTGGTAACTGCAGGCATTATCTCAGGATGCGCCCTTGATCCGATAGAAAAGAAACCTCTTTATCACTTCTACCCCGGATCAATGATACTGTCAGTGGGATCGTACGGTTGTAACCTCAGCTGCGACTTCTGCCAGAATTATCACATTTCGCAAAACGTACCAGACGAAGAGGCTGTCAGGCTGAAACCCGAACAGCTTGTAGGGCAGGCTGTCAGGGCAAAAAATAACATTGGCATTGCCTACACCTATAATGAACCGGTAATCTGGTATGAATATGTTGCTGAATGCGCAAGGCTGGCGGCAGATGAGGGGCTGAAAAACGTTATGGTATCGAACGGTTATATCAACAGGGAGCCCCTCAGTGAAATGACAGACTTCATTGATGCATTCAACATCGACCTGAAGTCTTTCAGCAATGAATTTTACAGAAAATACACAGGAGCAACCCTGAAGCCCGTTCTCGATGCAATAAAGATCATAGCATCCTCCGGGAGGCACCTGGAGATTACCACACTTATCCTTCCCGGACTCAATGATTCTCCAGCCATGATGAGAAAGGAAGCTGAGTGGATAGCTGATAATGCCGGTCAGAACGTACCGCTCCACCTTAGCCGATACTTCCCGATGTACCGGAGGCACGATCCTGCAACACCTCCGGAAACAATCATGATGCTAAGTGAGATAGCAGAGGAGTATCTTGATTATGTTTATGCTGGCAACATGCATGGGGATGACGGAGGCAATGACACCATCTGTCCCTCATGCCATGCGATCGTCATCCGTAGAACAGGTTACTCTGTCCGCATAACAGGTCTGACCGATGAGGGGAGATGCCAGACATGCGGCCATCAAATACTCTGAATTACAATGTCTGATTTTCTGCGGTGAAATTCTCAGATCGAAAGTCGAAAATCACTATCGTTTACTGCTTAGAGAGAGCGCTCAACCTTTCAAAATATCCGTCCACCTTCTCGAAGAGCTCTTTGCGAAGAGCTGAATAATACTCCTTAACGATCTTCGGGTTATCCTTTCCATCCGGATGATTAACCCTGTCAATCAACTCATTGCGAGCCCCTACCGCCTCTTCTATCAGGTCCTGAACCTCAGCTTTTTTCTGACCTTCATGCAGACTGGTGAACATAAAACAATCGGAGATCAATTCAAAAAAGAGGTAGTCGATATCCTTTTTCAGATTTCTTATACTGGCCATGGGTGTTGGTTTTGATGCAAATATACGGATTATTATGTTTTGTTTTTCTCTTTGTAACCGAGGATACTCTGGTCGGCCATATGGCAATAAGCCTCACGCAACTTTCCTATCAGCGGGTCAGATACATCAAACATATAATCCTCAATTGATCTGACAGCCAGCACCATGGGCGATGTGCCTGTTATGAAGGCGGACCTGTAATTGCCTGCCTGACTGCTTCTGACCGCCTTATACGTAAGGGACATCTTTTTATCCCTTATGATCTGTGTCACATACTTCCGGGTAATGCCTGAAAGCACCATGCTGTCAGGAGCGGTGTGAATGATCCCGTCCCGGGAAATGAAGAATATATTTGATCTGCTTCCTTCAGTAATTAATCCTCTGTGGTTGACAAGAAGGGCTTCAAAGGCTTTACGCCTCTCGAGCTCTTCATTTACTGCAAGACGAAGCCTGGCATTCATGATCTTCACCCCCGGAGCCTGACGCTCGGCATGATAGAATATCAGGGGGACCCCTTCGCGAACCATTGCCTCAGTCGGATATGATGAATGTATATAGCAGATAAGCAACGAGTATTCCTTTCCGGTGAAGGTAACAGTCACCCTCACATTGATCTCATCATACCGTTCATGACTGACCAGTGAATTTAATCCATACCTTACCTGTGAAGCGATATCTGAACTGACCTTGTACCTCGTCAGAATCCCCTCTTCCAGCCTTTTCATGTGATCATCAAAAAAGAGCGGCACACCCTGACGTGTTCTGATTACCTCATAGAATGATACATCCCCTGATGTGAAATCGTTACTTTTAACCGCCGCAACAATATGTCCATCAAGAAAAATGCAATTGCCCACGCACTCCATTGCCATTTGCCAATTTTTGTCAAATTTATAAATAATCCGGAGCATCCTTAAAAGTAGTTATCTTAGCATTTTGCTGAAGGGATGTTCGCTGTCGTTGACATAGAGACAACAGGTGGAAGCGCAAGGCTTGAGAGGATTACAGAGATCGCCATTTACATCCATGACGGGGAACAAATCGTGGACGAGTATTCAACTCTCGTCAATCCCGAACGCAATATCCCGTACTTTATAACCTCCATGACCGGTATCACCAATGAGATGGTAGAGGATGCCCCAAAATTTTTTGAGGTAGCCCGTAAGATAGTGGAGATGACTGAGGGTCATATCTTTGTGGCACACAATGCGAGATTCGACTATTCATTTATCAGGCAGGAGTTCAGCATGCTTGGCTACAGCTTTAAAAGACCCATGCTTGATACGGTTGCCCTGAGCAGGAGACTCCTGCCTGGTCACAGATCATACAGCCTTGGTAATCTCTGCACTGACCTGGGGATAGAGATCCGGGGCAGACACAGGGCTGCCGGCGATGCGCTCGCAACGGTGAAGCTGCTTGAGATGTTGCTGGAAAAGGACAACTCACTCCTGACGGGAAGCCTGATAAGAAACAGGAAAGCGGCGAAGCTCCATCCCGCACTTGACCTCAGTAAGCTTAAGGATATACCCGAAGAGCCGGGGATCTATTACTTCCATGATGAGAAGGGAGAACTGATCTATGTAGGCAAAAGCCGTAACCTCAGCCAGAGGATAAGCTCACACCTCTCCAATAACACCTCGGCAAGAGAGATGGAGATGCGCTCAATGACTGCTGACATATCATGGGAGACTACAGGCAGTGAGCTGATAGCCCTGCTGATGGAGTCATCAGAGATCAAGAAGAACAAGCCGCGCTTTAACCGGGCCCAGCGACGGACAGGATTCCGGTGGGGAATTTACAGCCACACCGACGAAAAAGGATATATCAGGTTCTCATACAGGAATGTGAATGACGATGAGGTTCCTCTTTCTCTCTTCACCTCCCGTGACCGTGCACGGGGCAAGCTTGAACAGATAATTGATCAGTACAGCCTGTGCCAGAAGCTGTGCGGTCTGTATGAGACTGATGGCGCATGCTTCCACCACCAGGTAGGCCTCTGCAGGGGAGCTTGCTCCGGAGAAGAAGATCCGCGATCATACAATGAGAGGGCTCTTCTTGCCCTTGATGAATTCATCTTCAGGGAAAGGAATTTCTTCATTATAGACCGCGGACGCAACGCGGAGGAAAGAGCAGTGGTCAAGTTGGTCAACGGTAAATATGCGGGTTGGGGCTTCTTCAGCATCAATGATGTCGGATTCGGGCTGACCGCTGTGCATGACTGCATCAGACCAGAAACAGATAATCGCGACATACAGATCATCATAAAGGGCTACCTGAAAAACCACAGGGTAGAAAGAATTATTGATTTCTGACACTGCAGACCACTGTTCTTTTCTTAATATATTTGCTTCAATCAATAATGACCCGCCGATGTCACTTTTTACACGCACAACCAGGGAACTCACTGTAAGGATTGATGAATTCTTTGATACAATTGAGATTGGCATTCTGATCTTCAAGGAGGGCATCAAGGCATACGTCAACGGTGACACCAATGCATTCCAGAATCACCTTACCAAAATTGACGATCTTGAAGGTAAGGCAGACAAGCTTCAGAGAGCCATCGAGAATGATATGATAGTTCACTCTATCCTTCCCCAGCAAAGAAGTGAGATGGTGAAGCTTCTCTGGCAACTTGACGAGATCATTGACACAGCCAAGAAGTCGCTTAACGAGTTTTATGTGGAATTGCCTCACATACCAGCGTCACTGGCACATGACTTCATCTCCCTGGCTGAAGTGTCAGGCAATGCTGCAGAAGAGCTGATGCCGGCCGCCCGGGCCTTCTTCCGAGAACCTCACCTGGTGAGAGAAAAGCTTATCAGGGTCTATTTCTTCGAGAGGGAGACAGATAAGTCTGCCTTCCAGATGAAGAAGAAGGTGTTTCATGAGATGAATGACCTCTCGCTGGCAGAGAAAGCTCATATAAGATACATAACCCATCATATAGAGAATATTTCGGACTCCGCCCAGGCTGCAGCTGATCTCCTGGCATCAATGGCCATAAGGCAAATGCTCTGATCATGATCTTCCTCTTCCTCACCAGCGGCCTCTTTCTCGGATGGACTCTCGGAGCCAATGATGCTGCCAATGTTTTTGGCTCAGCCGTAGGATCCCGGATGGTCTCCTTCACCCGTGCCGCAGTGATTGCCTCCATCTTCGTCATCCTGGGAGCAGTACTCCAGGGAGCAGGCGCCTCAGAGACACTTGGCCGCCTTGGAACAGTCAACGCCATGGGTGGCTCATTCACCGTTGCCCTGGCCGCCGCCCTGACAGTATATTTCATGACCAGGGCAGGACTGCCCGTCTCAACCACCCAGGCAATTGTGGGCGCTATCATAGGCTGGAACTTCTTTACAAATAATGCAATTGACACACAGACACTTACACAGATAGTAGCAACATGGATCACCGGCCCTGTTCTTGGCGCTCTTTTCGCATATGTTCTCTATCACCTTGTGAAGATCACCAGGAGAAGGATAAGAACGCACCTCCTGAAATATGAGTCATGGCTGAGGTTCGGGCTGATGATTGCTGGTGCATTCGGAGCATACAGTCTGGGAGCCAACAACATAGCAAACGTAATGGGCGTTTTTGTACCAAGTATCGCACTGGAGACAACAGATTTTGGCATCTTCACTCTGACAGGACCACAACAACTCTTCTTCCTGGGGGCTATCGCCATCGCCGCCGGCATTCTCACCTATTCAAGAAAAGTCATGCAGACCGTGGGGGCCAACCTGCTCGAGCTCTCTTCCGAGGCTGCCTTCGTTGTTGTACTGTCTCAGGCACTGGTGCTATTCATATTCTCATCATCAGCGCTCTCAGGATTAATGGTGAAGATCGGTCTCCCTCCCATACCCCTGGTTCCTGTCTCCAGCACACAGGTGGTGGTGGGTTCTGTTCTGGGAATCGGTCTTTACAAAGGGGTCAGGAATATTAATCTTAAGGTGCTGGGAGGAATCGCTTCAGGATGGATAACAACACCCGTTGCTGCAGGCGTGCTGGCCTTCCTGCTGCTATTCTTTGTCAAGAACCTGTTCGGCATTGACGTCGGACACTCCTTCAACCCTCCGGCTTCCACGGGAGAAGGAATAAGCACTGCAATGATCATAAGGTACAGTATCCCGGCGCTGCTGGCAGTCACAGCCGCATATCTTGTTTACCTCGTTCTCTCAGAAAAGAAGAAGACAGAACGATTAAACAAGGAATATTATAAATAGAAACCAGCTGCGCGTTTTACCAGGCTTGCAGGAAGGAATACTTCTTCCCATACTCCATCATCTGCCCGAGGTAATCTGAACAATACTCAATCTGCACATCCTTGACCCTTCCATTACGGTCGGTGATGGTTATCATCATGGGATTTACAAATCCGCTGTAGGGAGCCAGATTGAGTTTTGCATACCTGGCCAGTATCTCGGCATGAAGCTCCTGATCAATCTTCACCCCGTAGTTCTCAATCATCTCCTTGCCTGCGGCGAAGTCACCCTCTGACTTGATTCTCTGAACCTCCTTCAGCATCTCCCCGAAGAGCCCGCGCAGCTTCTCGTAGTCATTGACCCGGACGAAGGTCTTGCCATCACGCTTAACAACTTCAATGACATTCTCAGCCTTGCCCTTCTCATAAACCCAGTGTGCAATAGCCGACCGGCACCTCATATGCGCCTGTTCAATGTCCTTGCCGGGCTGTATCCTGACGATCTGTGTCAGGAAACCATTGCGGATGTAGTTGTCATACTGCGCTTTGGCTGGTTCGTCAGATGGCACCAGGCCTATCTCGGCCATCTTCGGGTCCATCATGAAGTAAAGGGCAAACAGGTCTGCTCTCATCTCCTCAAGGGGAGAGGCATAGTTTTTCAGAGCGTTGGGATCAGTGCCGGGAGCAAGCTTGCCGCTGGCATGACCTATGCATTCATGCATATCGGTATGGAGAGCGTCAGAGAGTGACCCGTATGTGACGGCCCTGTCAATCTCTGCCCGGTCGAAGGCAAACTCCTCCATGAATCCGCTGCCCCTGGCAACAATATCCTTGGCATCGGTGATATTGGCAAGCGTGACTGACTTTGAACCGGCTTCTGCCCTTATCCAGTTTGAGTTGGGCAGGTTAATGCCAAGCGGTGATGCCGGGTAGCAGTCGCCCCCGAGCATGGCCACATTGATAACGCTGGCTGCCACTCCGGTAACCTTTTCCTTGCGGTATTGGGGATCAACGGGCGAATGATCCTCAAACCACTGTGCATTTTCAGTTATGAGAGCCGTCCTCTTGGACGCCTCCGTGTCCTTGTACTGCACAACAGCTTCCCATGTGGCCTTCATGCCCATCGGGTCACCGTAAGTCTCAATGAATCCGTTGATATAGTCAACTGAAAGTCCCGTGTTGCCTGCCCACATGACATTGTAGTCATCCCATGTCCCGAGGTCAGCCGTCCTGTAATAGTCGATCAGCAGGCCAAGCTCCTCTTTCTGTGTCTCGCTGAGGGCTGCGTCGCGGGCTTTTTCCAGCCATAACACTATCCTTTCAATGGCGGGACCATACATGCCACCGCTCTTCCATGGGATCTCGGTTACTTTACCATCAATCTTTGTTACCTTCGAATTCAGGCCCCATGAGACCGGCCTCGGGTCAGAAGGATCAGCAATGGAGGCATAGTATTCTTCAACCTCCGCCTGGGTCACTCCCTCGTAGAAGTTGTTGGCAGAAGAGGTAATCATGTCAGTACCCTCAGTCTGGTCAACCTTCTTCGCGTAAAGCACCGGATCAAACAGTATCGGTGTAAGAAAGCTGGTCAGCTCATCAACCGTCTGATCCCCGGCCAATGGCAACCGCGCAACGTCTGAACCGCTTACCAGTTGAGCAAAGTAATCTTCTGAGAAACCTGGCACAAACTTGTCATTTGAATAATGATGATGTATGCCATTGGCGAAGAAGACCCGCTTTGCATATGTGATAAACGCTCTGTATTCATCACTCTCACGGTCGCCCCCGTAAGTATCAATTATAGCTTCAATTGTCTTGCGAATGAGCAGGTTATATTTAAAGTTCTGATCCCAGAGTATATCACGGCCACACAGTGCTGCCTCGGAGAGATAGTAGATGAACTCCTTCTCCCCTGCCGTCAGCTGGTCAAATGCGGGCAGGCGGTACTTAAGCACACTGATATCCTCAAATCTGTCAACCTCATAGGTAAATTCGTCATCAGCAGTCTCCTTCCTTTCAGAAGGTCCGCATGAGATAAAGAGAGCTGTTCCCATTAATGCAATCATTCCGGTTAAAATGTATTTCTTCATCTGTTAGTAATTTTATTCCAACGGTACAATGAACCCTCCCCTGTAAGGGAAAGGCCTGATGATGCAACTAAGGTAGTAAAAAGCATCCTTACAAAACATACAGACCAATAATTCCATGATCATGACGGTGAAATGCCCCAGGTTGTCATGTCATTACTGATAATAAGCAAGTGTGGAGACAATAATCAGCCTACCTTCATTAAAGATCCTGCTACATAGTGATACTAAACCTCAAGCTGGACCTCAGTGGCATGGAGTTTAAGCACTTTTGTGTTTCCTCCTGTTGCCAGGTTCGGATCAAAGGGAGTGTTGTTTTTCCATGAACCGCATGTAAAGTCAGGTATATTGATGGAGGCTGACCTGTTGGCTACTGACCACTCGCTCAGTGGAGTGATCACGCTCCAGAGGGCTGCGTCATATACATCCTGGTCAAGAGGCAGTCCGTTGCGCAGACAGTCTATCAGCCGCCAGTCCATGATGAAATCCATGCCGCCGTGGCCGCCTATTGCCCTGGCCATCTCTCCAACCCTCTTTACTATCTCCGGCGTGTATTGCTCTTCCAATGCTTTCTGATCTTGTGGTGACATCCACGTGTGTCCCAGTGCTATTCTGGCAGGTGAGGGATATTTCTGTGCAAATCCTTTGGTGCCGCTGAGCAGGTGTATCCTGGAGTATGGCCTTGGGCTTGAGACATCATGCTGGATCATTATGCTCCTTCCCAGATTGGTCTTTACAAGCGTGGTGTTCATGTTTCCCCGGTATGCTTTCCCAGCATATGGAGCATAGAACGGATCCTCCCCGGCCAGTTGCTCCAGATCCTTTCCCATTACAAAATCATTGGACGAGAGTGAGGTAAGGTAATCCATTCTGTCTCCCCTGTTTATATTCATGATCTGGCAGATGGGCCCCAGCCCGTGAGTAGGATAGAGATTTCCGTTGCGAACATTCTCTTTCAGCCTCCACATGTCGGCATAACCGTTCTTGTCATAAGTCCAGTCCCATCGCAGGTCATGTATGTAGGCTCCCTCACCATGCACAATATCTCCAAAAAGCCCCTGGCGAGCCATGTTGAGCGTAAGAAGTTCAAAGAAGTCATAGCAGCAGTTTTCAAGCTGCATGCAATGCTTCCGGGTTCGCTCAGAGACCTCTACAAGCTGCCAGCATTCATCTACTGTCTTTGCAGCCGGGACTTCCAGTGCCACATGCTTTCCGGCCTCCATGGCATAGGTTGCCATAGGCGTGTGCCACTCCCAGGGAGTGCATATATAGACCAGGTCAATGTCCGGATCATCACACAGACCCTTCCATGCCTCCCCGCTGCCACTGAAGCTTCTTGCCTGAGGCAGTCCGAACCTGGAGAGAAGAACCTGGATTTTATCAACCCTGTCATGGTACTTGTCACACAGGCCGGCTATCTCCACACCCTCAATATGTGCCATTCTTTCAACCGCACCCGGTCCTCTCATCCCAAGGCCGATGAGACCTACCCGCACCTTATCAAGCGGGGGTGCGGCATAACCTGACATATTGAATCTCTGGGTATGAACTGTTTCTGCAGCCTCCCTTACGACGGCCATTGCTTCTTCTTTCTTTGCACTCCGGGAACACGCAGTAACCGCTGAGGCAGTAATGGTTCCTGCCCCGGCAACTGCAGCAGTGCGGAGGAAATTCCTGCGATTAGTTTTCATGGGTGCGGGTTAATTAACTATGGTATTATGTATGCAATATACAAACTTCCCCGTTTCAATCTACTGATTGTTCAGTGGTCATTTATTCACTGCTGAACCGCCTGCACCCCTATACTGCTAGCACCGGATCACCGGTGGCTGCAGGTAAACAGATCTGATTATTCATCAGGCACCGGCAAAGTCATTTGTCTTCATTCTCCTGAGTCTTTCCTCTTTTCCGGATGATATCTCCTGCCACCGATCCTGCCAGATAGCCCAGAACAGCACCCCATGGCACCATCAGGTACCAGTTAGACTTAATGGCACACGTACCTGAAAGGCAGCCCACATATTTCCAGTATATGAATCCTCCTGCAGCGCCAACGAGCGTGCCAACGATCTCAGGAAGGAATTTTTTAATAAAGGCTTTGTTCATCTATTTGATTTTGACTTTACAACACTTCTGATAAGCTCCCGTTCCCCTTCTTTCTCTCTCTCCCAGTTAAGCTCCCTGCGTGCTTCCACGGCATTCTCCTTCAGCGATGAGAGCAGACGCGGATCATCAGCCAGCAGTTGAAGTTCACAGGCTATGGATTCCGGTGTCACCGCCTCCAGCACTTTTCCGCAGCCGTACTTTTCAACCAATGCAGCCACTTCGGGTAATGGCGAGACCAGTGCCGGTATCCCGGCGGCAATGTAGTCAAAAAACTTATTGGGAAGGCTATAGCGCTGGTTGACGCATGTATCTGTATCAAGAGACAGGCCCGCATCACAACACATCGTATAGCGCATCATCTCTTCCCATGGCATCCTCGGGAGGAATATCATCCTGCTGCCAGCCGGGGATGAGGAGGCATCCCTGCGCAACCTTTCAATAATATCACCTGTACCCACCACAAGCAATCGCACCCGCTCAGTCAAATTCATCGCGGCTAGCAATTGTCCGGCTCCCCTGCCCTCATTCAGACCCGAACCCTGTATGATCACCAGCATCTCTTCATTCAACGCACCCAGTTCACTTCTCTCATGTGGTATCAGGTGAGTGACATCAGGTGACACATTCCTGACTACAAGCGGATCAACGTCATACTCTCGCCTGTAGAGATCAGCAATGGAGGCGCTCACCGTGATCATGTGATCTGCCCGGGGCACGATAATCCGTTCGGCACTCTTCCAGAGAAAGTGTTTGAAACGCCTCTCTTCCAGTCCATACTGCCCGGTAAAATACTCATGCGAATCGTAGATCAGAACAGCTCCAGATAACCTGGAAACAAGATAACAGGGAACCAGCGTGTCAAGGTCTGATGCCACAATAATTTCATAACCCCTGAACAAAAGCCTGAAAAATAGCAGGATATTAAAAGAGAGATACATTAAAGGTCCCTTCCTGAACGGGATTCTCAGAGTGGTTGTCTTTACCCGTGGGATGCTGACCGGAATGGTGGTGCCCGAGTAGCGGCCTACAACCGTTGTATCAAGTCCTTCTTCATCCATGAGCAATGCCAGTTTCCTTACTCTCATGTCAGTTGACAAATCACTTATTACAGCAATTACTGCTTTCATTCCTATATTGTGAGGCACCCTGAAGAAGTACTCAGTTTACCATGGCGGTTGAAAGATACGAAAGAATTATTTTAGCTATGTTTGCATATTCTTATTACGTTTCATGGACAAATCTCCAATCAAACACAAGGTACATCTCGTCAGTTTCAACATACCCTACCCGCCTGATTACGGTGGCATAATGGATGTTTTTTACAAGATCACAACCCTGAAGAAAGAGGGGATCGGAGTGATTCTGCACTGCTTCGGTTACGGCAGGGGCCGATCACGAACCCTTGAAAGAGAGTGTCTCAGGGTACATTATTACCGGCGTGAACTCAACCTGTTCCATCTCTTCCGAAAGGAACCTTTCATAGTATTGTCGAGAAAGAACGATCTGCTCCTGAAAAACCTGACAGAGGACAGTCACCCTATCATTTTTGAAGGACTTCACACAACTCACTTTCTTGACGACCCGGGATTGGCTGACCGGGTAAAGATGGTCAGGACCCATAACATTGAGCATGTCTACTACAGGAACCTGGCATTAAGTGAGACCAATTTTTTCAGGAAGTATTATTTCAATTCAGAAGCCAGGAAGCTTGAGCGATATGAATCAAAGCTGGCAGGCGCCACAAAACTGTTGTCCATCTCTCCCGGTGACACAGAATATTTCAGCAACAGGTACGGCAATGCTGTATTTGTGGGGCCGTTTCATCAGGGTAACGGGTGCCGTTCCATCCCCGGCAGGGGCGAATATGTCCTGATGCATGGTGATTTATCCACAGCAGAGAATAACTCAGCGGCAATGCTGATTCTCAGGGAGGTTGCTCCTCAATGGAAATATAAAACCATACTGGCCGGTAAGAGACCTTCGGCTGAGCTTATCAGGGCAGCGTCATCCATGAGACATGTCAGGCTTGTTCCGAATCCGTCAATGAATCAGATGAATGAGCTGATAGCAAACGCGCAGGTATGTCTGCTCAATGCATCGCAGCCTACAGGGATGAAGCTGAAGCTAATCAATGCCCTCTCTGCCGGTCGTCATGTGATTGCCTCCCGGGAGGTCGTTTCAGGAACCAGTCTAGAGAGTCTGTGCAATATTGCAGAATCGCCTGAAGAGTGGATCAGTCTCACAAGAAAACTGATGAAGGAGGAGTTCACTGAAGAGATGAGGCAGGAACGCGACCGACATCTTCATATGGTGGCCGATAACGCAGTCAACGCAAAGAGGATCATCGATACAATGAACAATTCAGACGCCTCAGGCTGAGCCGGAATTTCGCTTACACATTCTGGCAACTACAGTAAAGGCAATGCAAAAACATAACCTACTGGTATATTCTTCTCCTGTTCAGTTCCCTCCGGTATGAAGCAGCATACCTGTTATGCTCAGCGAGAGTGCGCGAGAAGTGATGATAACCTGTACCGTCAAACCTGGCAACGAAGAAAAGATATTCATGTCGTTCAGCCTTGAGTACCGCCTCAATTCCGCTGCGTGACGGGCAGCGTATCGGTCCCGGTGGCAGCCCCGGATACATGTACGTATTGTAGGGTGAATCAATCTCCAGGTGTTTGTTGAGAATCCTGCGCAAGGAGAAATCACTCATTGCATACTTGACAGTAGGATCAGCCTGCAGGGGCATTCCCTGGCGGAGCCTGTTGATGTAGACGCCGGCAATACGCGGTTTCTCATCCTCCCTTGAAGCCTCCTCATCTACGATTGATGCGAGAATGGATACTTCCATGGGGCTGAGACCCTGCTCCTCTGCCAAAGCCTTCCGCTCATCGGTCCAGTAATCACGGTACTCACGCAACATGCGCCGGTAGAAACCCCGCGCATCTTCAGACCAGTAGAGCTGATAGGTATCGGGAATAAAGACAGAGATCAGTGTTCTGACATCAAACCCGTCATCGGCGTAGTTGGATTCGTCTGCGAAGAACGCTGACAATGATGCCGAATCAGCCTCAATCTGGCCGCCTACTCTTCCTGCAAGCTCATCAAGTGTCCGGATATTATTGAAGGTAACATTGACAGGCGACTGCCTTCCGGAGCGCAACAGGTTGACCATATTGTTATTGCTCATCCCCGGCTCAATGACATATGACCCCGGCTTCACACTGCGCCCGAACGATTTTAGTTGTGAAGTAATAACAAAACTGTTCCTGCTCCGTAGTATACCTGCGTTCTCAAGGGTATCAACAAGTGCACTGAAGTCGGATCCTGCAGGAACAAAGATCCTCACCGGCTCTCCGGCCTTTACATTCTGCCTGAGGACTATTGCCCAGAGAGCAATCGTCAGAACAAATCCAGCAAAAAGAACTATATAGAATATTGTCAGAATAAGTCTCTTCATAGTGTTTTGATCTAATAGAGCGGTCCGAATATCCGTGCAACAGACTCTTTATATCTCTGCCGCCTTGATCTCAGCATCCACTCCTCAATTTTAACTTCTTCACAGTTACTGAGATCCTCGGCAAAGAGTACTCCAAGCCTTAGTGCAAAATCCTCATCATAGATGAGTGCCGTCACCTCAAAATCAAGGTCAAAACTTCGTACATCCACATTGGGTGATCCCACAGAAGAAAAAATATTGTCTACCAGAAGATATTTTGAATGGATGAATCCGTTTCGGTAAAGGAATATCCTGACTCCGGCTTCAAGCAGTTCATATATGTATGACCGAGTATTCCAGTTTGCAATGATTGAATCAGTATACTCCGGGAAGATCATCCTTACATCAACTCCACTGAGGGCGGCAGTTTTCAGGGCTGCCAGCAGGCTCTCGTCAGGGCTGAAATAGGGTGAGGTGAGATAGATTGAGGTTTTTGCAGTGGCAATAGCTGAAAAATATACCTGCATTATTGTTGCCCAGTCAGTGTCCGGGCCGCTGGAGGCAACCTGCACCAGGCAACGGTGGCCGGTGAGTGAGACATGCTCCGGTGAACCATCCGGAGGCAACTCCTCGCCACTGACAAAATCCCAGTCGGCAATGAACACCCTGTCAAGGGCTGCCACAGCCTCACCCTCAAGCCTGAGGTGGGTATCAATCCAGGGCCCGAGGTCTGGCAGACCATGCAGATACTTGTCCGCAATATTCAGTCCGCCGACAAATCCGACCTTTCCGTCAACCACCAGTATCTTGCGGTGGTTACGGTAGTTGATCTTGCTGGAGAAGCTCGGGAAGCGGACAGGATGGAAGGTGTATATCTCCACACCTGATTCACGCATCCTTTTTATGTATGGCTTCCGTATGTTCCAGCTTCCCACATCATCATAGATAACCCTGACCCTGACTCCTTCCTTCGCCTTGCGCATCATCAGTTCACTGAATTCCATCCCCAGGGTATCAGGCTCAAACCGGTAAAACTCAAGGTGGATAAACCTGTTGGCTGATGCAATAGCATCAAGCATGGCAGGGAACGTCTGCCGTCCATTGACAAGCAGGTCAATCCTGTTGTCAAGGGTTAAGATCGACCTGTTGTTCCTGAGCATGAGGCGTATAAGATGCTCCTTGGACCTGACCGCAGCACTCTCATTGGAAAGAATATCGGAGAGCAGTGCAAGCTGACGATCAGCATTATCAGCCAGCCTGGCCCTGTCAGCCATGCTCTTGCGACTGTAGATACGCTGTTTGCGGTAGTTCCTGCCGAAAAAAAAGTAGATTATCACACCAACAACGGGAACAAAAAGAATCACCAGAAGCCATGACAGGGTTTTTACGGGATTCCTGTTCTCAAAGACAATCATAAGACAGATGGCAAAGACGGAGACAAGGTAAACTACCGTCAGTATGTTCTTCAGAACGATTATAGTATTACCTGCCAGAATCATAGGGGCTCCGTTCACTTGCTTCCGTAAATATAAAAAAAAACTCTTCCGGAAAACGCGGAAGAGTTCTCTGTGATGTCTGAGAGATCAGAACATCAAGCCAACATGTACAAGGATTGCTCCCGTTCTGTCGTCAAGATTAAATGTCTGGTCGCCAATCTCAATCTCATCCCCGAACTGGTTCAGGTTACCCTCATATCTCAGGTCAAAGGTGAGCCTTTTGAGCAGATCAATACCTACGCCTGCCTGGTAACCAAAGGTAGCCCTCTTGTAGGTGGCTCCCTCAATAATCTCTTTCGGATCAGTGATCATGACTGATGCAGCCGGACCGGCATTGAGTCTCAGCGGACCTACCTTTACTCCCAGGAGGACCGGAATATTGAGCTTGTTGAACTTCTGACTGTAAATTTCAGCTGCACCTCCGGCCTCCACATCCTCATAGGTTACGGAGTTGGTGGCTGTGGCAAGAAGAAGTTCCGGCTGGATATAAAATCCTGAAAAGGAAGCTCTCATGAAGACACCTCCCTGGAATCCCCACTCAGCATCCTTGGCATTCTGGAGAATAACATTAAAGTTTGTACCCTGGAAGGTCTGGTCGGTAAAAGTGAAGTCTGTACTTGCCCCTGCCTTGATCCCGAATTTAACCTGGGAATATAGCGGAGCCGCCAGAACCAGCGCAAGAATGATGACAATGAACTTTTTCATTTCTTTCAGTTTTAGTTAATAGAACAGTAGTTGTTGTTCTGATTAACGCAATAAGTGGGCCAAAGGTTGCAGAGAACAGGTTAAAAGATGTTCTTTTAATGCTTTTTCCCGAGCTCGGAGAAGATAATTTCTTTCATTTTATCAAACTCCCCGCGCTCGAAGAGGCGGGTCAGAAAGATTATCTTGCCATTGCGGTCAATGATTACATTGCGTGTCACGCCTGACTGCTTTTCGGCATATAAACCGAATATCTCCGCTCCGGGATCAAGGGCCAGAGGATATGTTATTTTCATGTCAGAAGCAAACTTACTGACCGTTGACAGTGGCTCATCACGGTCAATGCCAATGACAGCCAGCCCCTTTTGCTTACCGGGAAGCCATATCTCCTCCTCGATGAATGGCATCTCCCTGCGGCAGACACTGCACCAGCTGGCTGTGAACTGCAGCATCACAACCCTGCCACGCAGCTCGGAGAGCCTGTAACTCCGTCCTCCCGCTTCATTGATGGTGAAGTCAGGCGCCGGATCTCCAACCTTTACCAGGTAGTTGTGTTCATAAACCTGCTGCCCGTTCAGCAGAGTAGTCAAAAATAACATTGTCAAGCCTGCGATAAGCCGGTATCTCTTCATGGCCACTCTATTTAAGCCCCCAAACTTACAAAAAGCGGAGCATAATACTGATATGCGATATATCATACTGATTCAATGTCGCTGAAGTGCATATTTAGTGGTGTCATTCTTCCGGCACTCCGGATGATGGTCACTCTTCCTCCTCAACCATCTCAAGGTAGCTTCTGGATTTCTGCAGGTCAAGGTAACCCTCTTCTGTCTCCATGAACCCATACTCAAAGCAGTAAGACCATCTGGCCCCCTCCCTCGTTTCAACAAGATGTGTAAAGAATGTAAAGTTGTAACCTTGGGCTATAAGGGCATCTCTGTGAATATGGTGATGACCGTCTTCATACAGGTCAGCCAGCACCTTCCGGTTGCGCCTCAGCTGTGAATGGACATTACGAACATAATTGTTCTGATCTCTGTTAATGCGGTTATTGTAATTATTACGGCACTGGTCAGAACAGAATTTCTTGTCAGACCGTCCAAGGAGCCTGGCTCCGCAGTCAAGACATACTCTTTCCACAACAGAATGTTTTCATAAAGATATAAAAACTTTAAGTTCAAACAGACCTTATCAGTCTGATTATTATTCTGAAAAGCGTTTACAAACGGATATAAACGATTCCTAAACGGATAGAAATGTTTATTAACCGGATCAACCGCCGGTCATAGTGCAAATTTGTATCGTTAACAGCATTACTAATTAAAAACAAAAGGTCATGAATGGATTAAGAAACAAGGTACAACTGATCGGTCGTCTGGGTCAGGATCCGGAGGTCAAAACGCTTGAAAGCGGGAAGAAGGTTGCTCACTTCAATGTGGCAACCAAAGAGAGTTACAAAAATGCCGAGGGTACAAAAATTGATGAGACTACCTGGCACAGTATAGTTGCATGGAACGGCCTGGCAGAACTCTCCTCCAGGTTTCTCTCCAAGGGCCGCGAGGTATGCATTGAGGGTCGGATAGCCTACAGAAGCTATACCGACAAGACCGGTATTCAGAGGAATGTCACCGAGATAGTGGCCACTGACCTGGTCATGCTCAGTTCAGGGAACAGGTCTCGTGAGTTGATATCTGACGAGACGGATGTAACCAGTGTTGTTGAACCGGCAGCCGACAGTGACCCAGTGGGACGCATCGGCAAGAACCGGGGCAAATAGTACCGGGCAGGTGATCGTCAACGGCAGTAATGTGTGACCGAGGGGGCGGACAGAGGGGAATGAGTGTTTCGCTGGCAGGTCCCGGCAGAGTGCCGGGACCTGTTTGCTCCCAGCATGTCAATCTGTTTATTCCCGGCAGAACAAGGCACAGGGTACCACCCTACCTGCCTGCGGCATCTCTGCCGGCACGCAATGCCTTGAGATTGACCTCAACAACCTCGTCGCCCTTGCGGCCAAAAATCTTTCTGACTGCACCCTCAAGCGCTGTAAATGGCATGGAGATAAATGAGGATGCTGCTCCGAGGATCACCATGTTGCCTGATCTTGATGAACCGAGATCCCTGGCTATATTGTCAGCATCAATAACAATGGTGTTACCGGCTTTCCCCAATTCAGTCATAACCTGTTCATTATCAGGATAATCAGGAATATTCACAAACGGGACCGAGTTGGTCACCAGCCAGCCGCCGGAGGCAAGCCAGGGAAGATAACGAAGGGCTTCCATCGGTTCAACACTGATGATCAGATCCGCACCGCCATGCGGAATCAGGTCTGACCAAATCTCCCTGTCAGAGAGTCTCAGATGTGATTGCACATCACCTCCTCTCTGACTCATTCCATGCACCTCAGCCTGTTTGAGAAATAGATTCTGTTCCACGGCAGCAAGCCCTATG
Source organism: Bacteroidales bacterium (assembly GCA_012513795.1). Lineage (GTDB taxonomy): Bacteria > Bacteroidota > Bacteroidia > Bacteroidales > VadinHA17 > SR-FBR-E99. Next base: position 35,031 of record JAAZBN010000077.1, read on the forward strand.
GTGGCAGCAATGGAGAGGATACCCTGTCCTCCCACACCTGCCAGTATAATATCACACTTCATACTATTTTCCTGATTTGTTTTTATCAGCCGCTTCGGCCTTCTTTCTTCGTGATGCTGTCTGAATACACTCACGCCTGGCCAGGATTACCGAAAGACCCTTATGGTACAGCTCGGTCCGGATAATGGCTTTGTTTTCCTCATGATTTTTACGCAGGGGTACAATTACCTTAAGATGATGCGGATCAACCCCCAGCCCCAGGCAGATACTCTCAAGCCTGTCAGTGGCCTGTGACTTTTGCCCGCCGGTCATCCCGGTAGTTGAATTGTCTGAGATGATCAGTGTAATGGGCGAGTCTTTGATCACTGCGTCAAGCAGGCCTGTCATCCCGGAATGAGTAAAGGTGGAGTCACCAATTACTGCCACGGCCGGAAAGAGTCCGGCATCGGCAGCGCCGACAGCCATGGTAACTGATGCTCCCATGTCTACGCATGAGTTGACCATGCTGTATGGAGGCAAAGCTCCCAGTGTATAGCATCCGATGTCGGAAAAAACCCTCCCCGGTCCTGCCTCTGTCATCACCTCCGCCAGGGCCGAGTAGAGGTCAGCATGCCCGCACCCCTTACAGAATGATGGAGGGCGCTGACGAACCACTGAAGGAACATCCTTGCCTGTCGAAGCCTCCAGGCCCAGTGCCGAGGCAACAATGGAGGGATTAAGCTCCCCGTCACGTGGAACGGTGCCATCCATACGGCCAAGAACAGTCACATCCCTGTCCAGAAGCCCTCTCAGGTGCTCCTCGATTACGGGATAGCCTTCCTCAAGTACCAGCACCCTGTCACTCCTTGCCACAAGGGCCTCAACCTTATCCCTGTTAAGCGGATAAGATCCGACAGATAGAATACTGTACTCTCCTGATCTGTCACCTATATTCTCCATCAGATAGTTATAGGCGATGCCACAGGCAATGATGCCCATCTCCCTTCCTCTTCCCTCAGTGAGCCTGTTGTTTCCTTCAATCACTGGATCATCATGCAGCTTCTCATACACACCGGTGAGCCTCCTGTACTGTTTTCTGGCTATAGCCGGCAACAGGACGAACTGCCTGGGATCGGAAGGGAGTGTGAGGCTGTTCTGCCCTGCCTTCTCCCTGGTTCTGACGGCTGACCTTGAATGAGCCAGGCGGGTAGTGATCCTGAAGAGCACCGGAAGCCTGTACTTCTCAGATAATGCAAACGCATCAAAAATCATGTCATAGGCTTCCTGCTGGTTCCGGGGTTCGAACACCGGCACCATGGCGAACCTGCCATAGAACCGGGAGTCCTGTTCATTCTGGGAGGAATGCATAGACGGGTCATCGGCGGCAACCACCACAAGACCTCCGTTCACTCCCGTCACTGCCGAATTAATAAAGGCATCAGCTGCCACATTCAATCCAACGTGCTTCATGGCTACCATGGCTCTCTTGCCGGCATAGGACATACCCAGGGCTGCCTCCATGGCAGTCTTCTCATTGGATGACCATTCCCTGTGCACCCCGTCGGCAGCAGCCTGCCGGGAAACCTGGATGTACTCCATTATCTCCGTTGACGGCGTCCCCGGATAGGCATACATCCCGCTCAGACCGGCATCCAGGGCCGCCTGTGCAATGGCCTCATCTCCAAGTAATAAGAGCTTCTGCATATATTTTTAGCTTTTTATATTTTCTGTTACGATGACAGTAAAGATGATTAAAGTTAAGTTAAAATCAAGAAGTAAATGTCATTATTGTTTACTTTACGTCACAAAATTATCTGTCGTTGAAGAAGTTTTTGGTGATTTGTGTCATGCTGCTCTTTGCGTTCCTGTCAGTGAACGCTCAGAGTGGCGGAAAAAGGTATATCCAGATTGACGGACTAACTGCTAACGAAAATGGGTATATTGTTCCGGATGTCAGTATATATTCAAAGCATCTGCGCCGTGGGGCAGCAAGTGACCACCGTGGGATCTTTTCCATAATAAGCACTCCGGGTGATACCGTTTTCTTCAGCGCCATAGGCTTCAAATCAACCCTGCTGACAATACCTGTCAATGCCTTGGGTGACCACTATACAACTGATGTTATAATGGTTACTGACACTATCCAGATAGGTGAAGTACTTGTTTTGCCATGGAAGACCTATTCGGAATTCAAGAGGGCAGTGCTTGAGAACAAACCCGTGGATCCTTTGATGGAGAACATGGAATACAATCTTGCCATGGTACAGCAACAGATATGGAGTGACTTGTCTCCCACCCCCGGCGAGGCTTACCGTTTTACCATACAACAGATTTCAAACGACCTCTATACCAGGGGACAGTTGCCTGCCAATAACCTGCTCAATCCCTTTGCCTGGCAGAAATTTGTCAAGGGTGTAAAGGATGGGATGCTGAAGAATGAGCCATCCAAAACCACCAGGGTAAAAAAGGCAAAGAAGCGCAAGAAAAAAAAGAGTGACTGATGGCACGGTCATCATGGAAAATACTCCTTCCGGTTTTTATTTTTCTTTATATGTTCCCCAACATCCGCCTGACGGGGCAGGAGAGGATAGTCTCAGGAACTGTGACTGACACTGCCGGAGTTGCCATCCCTGCTGCTACCGTCTATCTGCCGGCATTGAACATAGGAACCGTAACCTCAGAGAATGGAACCTTCAGCCTGACCTTTGACTATGACGGCAATGACAGTGTCATGGTTGTTTTCACCTGCATCGGGTACAGAAAACTGACCATTGCACTCGGCCCGAATCAGCCTGACAATCATGTCACAGTCAAGCTCCTTAACCAGGTTATTGTGATGGATGATGTGCGTGTTACAGCCACCCGGCAGGATAATATCACAGTGATTAACATACCTGTAGTGGCCGGCGCCGTCATCCCATCCATAGCAGGGGGAGTGGAATCTGCAATTGTCACTCTTCCCGGTGTCTCTTCATTCAGTGAACTCAGCTCAGGATACTCGGTCAGGGGCGGAAGCTATGATGAGAACCTTGTCTATATCAATGATGTAGAGGTCTACCGGCCTTATCTTATCAGGACAGGCCAGCAGGAGGGGCTGAGCAGGATCAATCCGGACCTTACCAGTTCAGTGAACTTTTCACCCGGAGGGTTCAGTGCTGCTTACGGTGACCGTATGTCATCGGTACTTGACATCACCTACCGTGAACCTGAGAAAAGGGAGGGATCGGTTTCTCTCAGCCTTCTTACATCGTCGGCTCATGCCGGAGTAAGAAGCAATGATGATCGTTTATGGTTCATTGCCGGGGCACGATATCGTTCCAATGCCATCCTGCTGGGAAGTCTTGATGACAGAGGCGCCTACAGTCCTCATTTTGCTGATTTGCAAGCCTTAGGTGGTTTTGAGCCTGACAGCCGGACCAGGCTGACACTCTCGCTTTGGGGTTCATCAAACATATACACTTTCGTTCCCAGGAGCCGGACTACCACCTTCGGCACATTTGAAAATGCCTATCGTCTGTATGCCTATTTTGAGGGAGGTGAAAGGGACAGGTACCACACCGGAGGCGGTGCCCTGACCCTGGATATCAAACACAGTGACAGGCATGCCTCAAAGTTCATCCTCTCGTCATGGATTGCCGGTGAATACGAGAACTATGACATAAGGGGCGCTTACAGTCTGATGGCTCTTGACAAGAATGAAGGAATGGAGAACAGGCCGGACACAACCCTTAATGCAGGGATAGGCAGCTGGCTGTCACACGCCCGAAACTCATACAGGAGCAGTGTAACGGCACTGTCATACAGGGGCAACGCCCTGGCAGGCAGTAATGGCCTGGAATGGGGTGTCACGGCCAGATACCGGAACTACGATTCCAACAGGAACGAATGGCTGCGGGTTGACTCTGCAGGGTTCACCCTTGGAGGCACGGGTGAGGGGCTGGCTCTGACAACAGTTACTGACCTTGCCGTCACCACCGGGAGCCTGACAGCTGAGGGATGGTTCATCAGCCGGACCGGTTTCCTGATTGCAGGAAGGAAAAGCGACCTCAATGCCGGCTTAAGAGCATCATATGATACATATGGTTCCGAGCTTCTTGTCTCACCGCGCGTATCTCTGAGGACTGCTCTCTCAGAGCGGCTTTCACTATATCTTGCGGCCGGCGCCTATCATCAGCCCCCCGCAGGACGTGAACTGCTGACAGGCACCGATCCTGACGGGCAGCAACTCAGGGCACAGCGATCATGGCACCTAACGGCCGGTACCCGGTACGATTTCATTGCCTGGGAGAGACCTTTCAGGTTCACAGCCGAAGCATGGGGAAAGAAGTTCAGCCGACAGGTGCCTTACCTGATAGACAATGTAAGGCTGGTCTATTACGGCGGCAATATTGCCAGAGGTTATTCAGCCGGAGTTGACCTCAGGGTCAACGGTGAATTCGTCCCCGGAGTAGAGTCATGGTTCAGCCTCTCATTCATGAAATCGGAGATGATGATTCCCTCACTCTCAACGGATTGGTATCCCGCTCCCTTTGATCAGAGGGTGCACTTCAGCATCTTCTTCCAGGATTACCTGCCTGATCATCCCGATTTCCGGGCCCATATAAATATTGCTTTCGGCACGGGCCTGCCGACCTCGCCACCGGGGATGGAACAATGGGATATCTGGTTCAGGATGCCTCCCTACAGGCGAATAGATATCGGATTCTCAAAGGTAATGATTGGAAGCTCTGCTAAAACAAAAGTGCCGTTCATGAAAGAACTGATCGCCGGCATTGAGATTTTCAATCTGGCTGATATGCGAAACACCATTTCATACACCTGGATCCGCACCGTCAGAAACAGCCAGGGAGAGAGCAGAGAATATGCCGTGCCCAACTATCTCACCAGAAGAAGCCTCAACCTGAAACTGACAGCACAATTCTGACGTATAAGGATGTCAGAGCAACATTTATTCTTAATTTCGTATCCTGATGAACAGGTTTGAGATCACATTTACAGCCATCATGGCC
>JAAZBN010000007.1 GCA_012513795.1 Bacteroidales bacterium
ATGCCTTCAAGGCGTCAATATAGGGCTGTTTCACTGTCAGCCTTTTCTCAACCCATACCGAGTTGGCAATCTCCATTGTAACCCTCGGATCAACTGGAACCATATCTTCCATCAGCTTGAGATAGGTTTCGTTTATCTCCTCAAGGGTTTGTTCATCATACCTCAGAGTATGCCTGACAGCATTGAAAGTCTCTCCGGCAGCGCCGTTGAGTACCATTGAGAGTGCACTTGTGATGCTGAACGGAGAGACCATCAGGTTCTCCCCTCCGTCTGCCTCCTCTATTATGGGTCTGAAAAGATCAAAAGCAAACGCGTTGGCAGAATCAACCACCTCCTTTTGCTTGAGGGTGAGGTCAACAGGCACAGGATCACCCGGTGGCGGGTCATCCTTTAGTCTGTCACATGATACTAAAATTGATGTAATGCATGCAAGCAAGAGCAAGGCACGGCTCATTTTCCCTTTTTTCATGACTGCAGAAGTTAGGTTACCCTGATTTCGCACAAAAATCATACCGTTCAGTGTTAATATTACCCTTTTGTGTAAGAAGGAAAGGACTGATCAAAAGATTTCGCTCTTTTTTTCATAAGTTAGCATTGTATTGAATCACATGGAAATTGGAAAGTGAGATCCTGAAAATAGCACGGAGAGTACAGTCCATAGCCCAGTCAGGGATACACTTCGCTGAAAATGAATTTGACAGGGAACGTTATGAAGAGTGCAATACCAGGCAGTTCATTGAGCTTGTCAGACGGCAGCTTGAGAAAACAGAGACCTGGTCAGACTGAATTGATACTAATTCTTTTGCAGTGATGACAGCGCTAACCAATGATGAACTGATACGCTATCAGCGGCAGCTGATGATTCCTGAGATCGGAGAAGACGGCCAGGCGTTGCTGAAAAAGGCATCAGTACTTGTAACCGGTGCCGGAGGCCTGGGATCGCCCCTGCTTATGTATCTTGCTGCAGCAGGGGTTGGCAGGCTCGGAATAGTTGACCCTGACGAGGTCAGTACAGGCAATCTTCAACGGCAGATACTTTATGTTACCGGTGATGTAACCAGGCCGAAGGCCGAGGCTGCAGCCGAAAAGCTCAGACACATCAATCCGGGGATTGAGGTGACAGCATATCCTGTGCGCCTTACGATGGAAAACGCCGGCGCACTCCTGGCAGGATATGATGTGGCAGTGGATTGCAGTGACAACTACACAACGCGCTATATCCTTAATGACATGACAATCAGGGAGGGTATTCCCCTGGTGTACGGCGCCGTGAGCGAGTTCACGGGACAGGCTTCTGTGTTCAACTACCGTGGCGGCCCCTCCTACCGTGATCTGTTCCCTGAGGAGATGCATCTCACCTCAGCAGATAAGGCAGGCCCTTCAGGCGTATTGGGACCCCTGCCCGGAATAATTGGAGCTGTGCAGGCATGCGAGGTGATCAAGATTATCACTGGTGCCGGTGAAGTATTATCTGGAAAACTGTTCCAGGCTGACATGCTTAATCTGCGAATAGATATTATTTCTATATAAACCGGTTGAACTGAACAGCTTTTTTTACGAAATTGGTTCTCCGGAGATGACTGGTTTGATCTGATGGATACAAGATTAAAAGGCAGGATCATGGTGCCACTTTTGCTGCTGCTGACAGTGACTGCGGAGTCCCTCTTTTCGCAGGAGCTGACTGACACTTCTGCCATAGCGAAAAGCACATCCGATGCCTACGCCATAGCCCGGAGAAACCCGGACATTGCAATAATTATGTCGCACCAGTCGATGTCTGCTTCGCGTAAGCTTGATTATAAAAAAGGCATTGCAGACGCCTCCCTGGCTCTGGGCATGGCCTACCTCGCAAAATATAACCCGGGTGACAGCGCATTTTTCTACAACGCTCAGGCTCTCTCACTCTATGAGGAAACTGAAGACAGAGCAGGAATGGGCCGTGCTTGCTACGGGCTCTCCTACGTTTACAGCTTCAGGGGCGATGTGCCCTCGTCAGAGCAATATGCCAACCGCGCCCTCCGCTGCTTTGAGGAGGCAGGTGACAACCGCGGCATCATCAACACGCTTAATGTCCTCTCCTACCATGCAAGACAGAGGCAGGACCTTGAGGCAGCAAAAGGATTTCTTGAGAGAGCTGTCGCCACCGCCAGGGAGGTCCGGGATACGCTGCCACTTGCAGATGCCACCAACAGCCTCGGAAATCTCTACAAGGAGATGGCCCTGTTCAGCCAGGCCATAGATTCCTATTTTGAAGCTCTTGAGCTGTGGGAAGCGAAAAGTGATACTGCCGGAATGTCAATCGCTTATGGCAGCATCGGGCTGGCATACTTTTATCAGAAAGACTATGACCGGGCACTGGAGTTCTGCAGAAAGCATCTTCTTCTCTCGGAGAAAAGGAGCGATTTGTGGGAAGTCAGCAAAATATGCAACACAATAGCCCAGGTTCACAATGCCAGAGGCGTATCTGACAGTGCCCTCGTATACCTCCGCAAAAGCCTCCTTCTCAACAGGCAGATGAACTACCCCACGGGCGAGGCCTCAAGCTGTTACAACATCGCCTCCACCTTGCTTTACATGTCGCAGTCAGATTCAGCGTACTGGTACATGCAACAGGCAATGGATCTGGTCACCGGAACAGGCACTCCCGTGCCGCCTGAATATTATGTGACCCTGGCAAATATTGAACAGTCGCTGGGTAAATACAGTCAGGCCATGGCTAACGGCACCAGGGCATACTCCCTTGGCAAGGAAAAGGGTCTTCCACTGACCGTTTCTGATGCCTCGCTGCTGCTGAGCGACCTTTACTTCAGGACAGGTCGCAAGGACAAGGCATACGAGTACCTCAGGGAACATATGCTGCTGCGCGATTCAATCAGCAATGATGAGTTCCTCAAGCAGGTGACCCGCATGGAGCTCCAGTATAACTATGATAAGAAGCAGGAAGCGGCTGAATATGAGATGATGCAGGAAAGGCTCATCAGTGAGAACAAAATCAGGCAACAGCGTACCCTGCTCACCAGCCTTGGCGTGATGTTCGCCCTTGCAGCTCTCTTCGCGATGCTTTATCTCAGACATACACGGCTCAAGTCGAAATACACACAGATCGATCTGGAACAGAGACTGCTGAGAGCCCAGATGAATCCCCACTTCATATTTAATTCGCTTTGCGCGATACAGGACCTCATCATGACGGATAAGCCACAGAAGGCCAATGCCTTTCTCACCAGGATAGCCAGGCTCATGAGGAATATCCTTGAAAACTCACGGGAGGAGTATGTTTCGCTGGAAAATGAAGTTGAGACTCTGAAACTGTATCTTGAGGTTCAGCAGCTCAGGTTTGAAAATGGATTTGAGTATAAAATAGAGATTGACAGGCAGATTGACCCTGAAAATATCTCCATACCTCCTATGCTGGCTCAGCCCTGTGTGGAGAATTCAATTGAACACGGCATCCTGCCGGGAAGGGAGAACGGCCGTATCAATGTAAGCTACAGCCTGCGAAACGGACTGATCATGCTTGAAATCACGGATAACGGTATAGGACGTCAGAAGGCGGCTGAGATCAGTACTTCAGTCAAAAAACAGTCAATATCAACAAAACTTACAGAAAAGCGGCTTGAACACTTCCGTAAGATACTAAAAGAGAAACAGATCAGTTATGAGATAACCGACCTGTATGAAGGGGGAACCGCCACGGGTACAAAGGTGGTGATGATGCTGCCATACAGAAAGGCCTTTGCCTGATAACGATATATCGTATGAAAGTAATTATCGTTGACGACGAACCGGCAGTGAGGAAAACCATCACAAAGCTGCTTGCAGAAAGCTTTCCGGATATTGAAGTCCTGGCTGCTGCAGGCTCAGTTGAAGAAGGTCTTGCTGCCGTTAAGGAATATCATCCCGATATACTCTTCCTGGACATTGAATTGCCGGACGGACTTGGTTTTGATCTGCTCAGCAAAGCTGATCCGGTACGTTTCCGTACCATCTTCATTACCGGTCACCAGGAGTATGCCCTTGATGCAATAAAGGTCAGTGCACTTGATTACATCCTCAAGCCGGTTGATGAGGAGGAGCTGAAGGCCGCAATCAACAAGGCCCGTGAGATAATAAACCACGAGGAGGAGCAGTTAAAGCTGCTGGCACTGGGCGAAAATCTCCGGGGCAAGAAAGTCCTTAAAAGGATAATCCTGCGTACAGCTGAAGCGCTGCAACTGATTGCCGTGAATGATATAATCAGGGCCGAGGCCGAGAGCAACTATACTCATTTCTACCTGGCAGGAGGGAGAAAGATCATGGTCTCCCGGACGATAAAGGAATACGAGGCCATGCTGAGCGGAACAGGACTGATCCGGGTGCACCAGTCGCATTTGGTGAATCTGAACTATATTGACAAGTTTTATAAGCATGATGGTGGTTATATACAGCTTAAGGACGGCACCAGCATCCCCGTTTCTCCTGTACTGAAGCAGAAAGTGCTGCAGGCGCTCAGTGATCATCTTTACGAATAAAGGTCACCTGATCTGCATTGACCTTCAGATTGAGGCTCCGAAGGAGACGAAATCCCGATGCCCGAAGGGTGTCGGGACTTCAGACTTCAGACCTCAGACCTTCAGACCTCAGACCTTCAGACTTCAGACCAATCGTAGCGACAGACCGCATGACCGCCCCGATCCACCAGCCGGCGGACCGGGATCTCCGTTGCGTTCCTACAGGACTGCATGACCGCAAGACTGCAGGACTGCAAGACATCCGCCCATGGCGGCCAAAACCTATCCGGATACCCCGGATACTAACTCAAAACCCTTCTTTACTCAACTGCTGTTGCCCGGACCGGGCCGTGACTGTAATTTGCTTTAATAAAAACTACAGGCCATGAAATACTCAGTGATTTTTTCGGTGATTATTGCACTTCTTTTCTGTTTCTCCCCTGAAGTTCAGGCTCAGATAAAGAATCCTGTCAAAAAAGCCAAGGAAGAGGGGGTTGACAGAACAAACAGAGGTGTTGATAATGTCATTGACAAGGGATATGACAAGCTGGAGGAAGGCATAGGCAACCTCCTGAAAAAAAAGAAGGACAAAAAGGCTGAGGATGGTGAAGGACCAGAAGAAGATGCCGGGAGCGGCCGGCAGGATGAATCCGGAACAGCAGGCCGTAAAAAGGCAGATCCGGTCCTCAGCTGGTCTAAATATGATTTTGTGCCCGGTGACAAAGTGATCTATGAGGATAACCTGATTGGTGAAGAAAACGGTGAGTTCCCGTCGCGATGGGATCTGTTCGACGGAAGTGTCGAAATAGCTGTCCTTGACGGTGAAAACGTGATCATGTTCAGGGAATACGGATCAACCATTGTCCCCTACATGAAAGATCCTGAATCTGACTACCTCCCTGATATTTTTACTGTTGAGTTTGATGCCTTCATCCCGCATGATCACATACAGGTCTACCTGTTTGATGATAAGAACCAGAATGCCCCTGCCGGGCATAAACAACTGTATATTATGGGGTACGGGATGGAACTTAGTCCGGCATCAAGTGATCTGCCCGGTGGAGAGAACCTTGAGAACAGCTGGATACATGTTGCAATTGCATACACCAGCGGCAAGCTGAAGGCATATATAAACGAGACCCGTTTGATCAATATCCCCAGGCTGAGTTATGATCCTACTGGTATATCTATTCGTGCGCTTCATGCAGGAGAGGAATCCCACTATTACATAAAGAATATCAGGATTGCAGAGGGTGGTGTGAAGTATTATGACCGATTCATGCAGGACGGAAAGATCATTGCCAACGGTATCCGTTTTGATGTAAACAAGGCCACTTTGAAGCCCGAATCAATGGGTGTCATCAATGAGATTGCCACCCTGATGAAAGAGCATCCCGAGGTCAGTTTCAGTGTTGAGGGGCATACTGACAGCGACGGGGATGGCTCATTCAATCAGACACTCTCCGAGCAACGTGCCGGAACTGTGGTTGAGGCACTCAAGAGTCTTGGCATTGATGGCAGCCGCATGACCTCGAAAGGCTGGGGTGAGAGCAAACCGCTCGATACCAACGCCACAGCTGAGGGCAAAGCCAACAACCGCAGGGTTGAGTTTGTGAAGGTATGAGAGCAGAGCCAAATTTACTGTCACACAGACACCGAAATAATTTTTTTATGCAATTGCCTGAAAAATGAACCATACATTATGATATGATGAGAACAAGTACATTTTTTACCTTGATCGTGCTGGTACCTGCAATATGTCTGATGAGCGGCTGCGGGTCGAAAAACAATCCTGCCGGAATTGATAATAAGGCAGCTAATGAAATGGCAGAAGCCCAGGCCGAAGAGCCTGAAACCAATGAACCTGATGCCGGCAGCAAGGGCAAACCGCTGGGCGTGAAATCAGGAATAATTGAATACACCTACTCAGGTGACAAGACCGGTAAATCAACCCAGTACTTTGACGACTACGGGGTGAAGAGCGCAGTTTACGCAGAGATCGTGCAACAGGGCGAGGAGAGCAAGGGGTGGTCTCTTACCCTTGGTGAAGATCAGTATATGTGGGATCTGAACTCCAGCCAGGGAATGAAGGCAAAGAATCCAATGGCAAAAAAGATGATGGAACTATCCGGCGGAGATATTCTAAAATACATGGCCGATATGTATGAACAGATGGGAATGACACAGAGTGGAACGGAGAACTTCCAGGGGAAAGAGTGCACAGTTTTTAAAGGTGACATGGGTAAAGTGCTTATATGGAAAGGAATAATGATGAAAATGGAGATGAACCTGGGCACCATCGTTTCAAGCCAGGAGGTGACCTCCATTAAAACCAATGTGCCGGTGGCTGCCAAATACTTCAGGATACCCGACAACATTACATTCAACGAGATACCGGGATTTTAACCGGTTTTTAGAGCAGCAAAATTCAATGGTCTTGAGGATTAAGGAATGCTGTATTTCATATGCTTATCAATAAACAGGAGAAGACACCAATGAAAACAAAACATTTTACATGGAAGCTTATAATGCTCCTCTGTTTAGCCGGAATGGCATCTGTCCCTTCCTGCGACTGGTTCAGGGAAGACCCCTTATATGTGGGCACATGGCAGTACACGGATAAAATCTATGCAGGAGAAATGGTATTCAATGGAATAACCACCCTCACCCTCACCGAGTCAACCTTTGAAGAGATCTATGTACTCAAAGCTGATAATTCATCTGAGATAGGATCTCTGCTTGCGATGAAGGGTGATCTTGATGTAAGCGGCAATGAGATGACATTCAGGCTGACAGCAGTAGGGGAATGTATCAGGGACAACCAGCAGAATTGCACCGCTTCAGTGGAGTGGTTCCAGAAAGGATCATCAACCTACAGTACCTACATGCAGTACCTGAAGGAGACCGTACAGGGCGAGTTCGTAGCCGATGAGGATTATCTTTGGCTGGTTCGGGACCGTAATCTTGACGGTGACACTGAGGATACCGGTGAAGACGTGGAGTTTGAACGCCTCTGACTAACAAAACGATGAGTGCCATCAGCATCAAAAAGGGGAGCTTTGCTATAACAGCATTGAGCCTGTTTCTGTTCTTCCCAACCACAGCAGCTCCCCTTTTGCTATTGAAAACAGAATTTGCGAGTTATACAACAACTACTTAACCGGATGGCTTACATATGCTTTTACAGATATCATAAATGCATGATAATGATAAAGAAGACCATTTGTATTTTAGCAGTCTTCGGTATATCAAATATACAAATACTGTTTTCTCAGGATTCCGGGTGTCCGAAGCTAAGGATAGGAGTATACCTGAACGAAATCTTCGCAGCTGATACCACAGCCGGCTACCTCAATACAACCCATGCTAAAAACCTTACTGCTTCAGAATGGGCAGGTGAGATTGAATCATATATCCTTCAAACACTCAACAGCGCCGGGTATGACAACCTTGAATTCTTCCGGGTAACCCCGGGCTCCAATGAAGATATGGATATGGAGTTCAGGTTCTCGCTGTATCCCTGGACCGTTGACGGAGAAGAGAGAATCCCAGCATATGAAGTAAAGTATGTTGATCCGGTAACAGGCTGGGAAGTAAAAGAATACAGGGCCCCGGTCTATGACCCGCAACTTGCATTTTTAATGTACAGCTCACTGGTTGTCTGCTCCCCCTGCGTTCCTCTTATGACTTACATAATTTCTATTGAAAAAGCGATCGAAACCAATATATATCAGCTTATCAAGAACCTCATCTACCATTATAACTCCCCGCTGGACCTGACTATCCATAACTGGGAAGTCAAACATCCTGCACCCGCCAGAAACCCGCAAATGGAGATCAGGTACCAGAAGGAACACCTTTCACTGCTCGACGAGGACGCAAGAAAAATGGAGATCTATATAAAGGTGAAAAACTGTCATGGTAAATATGTGTATGATAAATTCCATGGTCAGCCGGTCTATTTCCTGAAGGAAATGGAACGCCTGGAATATAAAGATGACCCCGGTAACAGGTGTCAGATCGGGTTTGACTGGGGAATTTTTTCAACGGTATTTACAAGTGAACATTATGGGGCCATTGGCCAGTATAAAGTTAAGAAAGGCTTTGAACCTTCATTTGAAACACCAAGATTCAAGACATGCGGCATAGGTAACAACTCATTGATTGAGGTTGAAGGCGAAATCAAGGTCCTGGGTCTAGAACTCGAGGTTGACCCTGACCGCAAGATTATCAACGCTGGTGAAAAGACAACGATACAGATTGACATGCACGAACTTGATCCTGACGGTACAGAGATACTCTCATGCGAAGGCAGGGAGGTGGATGTTCAGGTTTCCGGGATTATTGACGGAACAATAAGCCATGAATCAGGGAAGATCACTCTTGATGAAGGCGGGGTTGCTTTTATTGACTATGTGGCCGGCGAAAATGATAAAAGGATAAGGATCAAGGCCTCCTATACCCCTTCCGGATATCCTGAAACGCTTGCCAGCGAAGCAACTGTAACAGTCAGAAAAGAGGAAGGCGATGTCAATGGCACAATAATGTATGAGAGACAGGTTCACTGGGAAGATGAAGCAAAATCAACCTACAGCACAATCTATAAAAAGGTCGATGTGGTTGAGAACGCATCAATAAATGTCGCTGCCAAATATCTTCGCACCATAACCGACACGCAGGGCAAGTCAGAGCTGTTCGAGGCCAAACCCCTGTCAGGTAACTTCTCAGCATCAGTGACAAAGGTTACTGTCGTTACTGACCATCACGGAGACTGGACAAAAACCGTTGAGACATGGCGGGGCGACAAGATGATGGACCCCGAAAGCTTCTCCAACATCCTTCTTACAATCGAGCCGCAAAAGAAGAATTACATACTTCAGGCTGAGATTCGTTTTCCCGGAATTGAAGGCAAAACCGAAGTAACCAGCTCGGAAGGAGCCCGATATACACTGGCGACAGAACCATGGAGTGTTTATGCAGGCTTTGAATATGAAGGCCAGACAGATGACAGCTCTGTCAATGGTCACTGGTCAGAACCTGCTTCGGGCCCCATATTGGTTCTGCCCTCTTCCGGATTTGTCCCCGGGGCCACCTGGAACTGGAATCTAAACAGGATAAAAAAGAAATAACCTAACCCTTAAGATGAGAAGTATTCAATTCAAAAAGTCGGTCATTTTATTCCTGATGCTGAATATCCAGATAAATGTACTGGCTCAGGAGGAATATTGCTGCCAGAGAATACTTATGTTTCCGACATTCCCGATGCCTGAAGGGCAGGAACGTGATCTGTCATTAGCAATTTCATTACTCTGGAACAGTATGATCAATAAGACCGGGGCTCATGAGTTGGGGAGATGTCCCCTTCCTGTAGAATTAAGATCCTGGGAAGGAAACCAGGAAGTAGACAGTCTCACTGAAAATATGAAGGCAGCTACCACAAAAACACAGCCTGATTATCCTTCTGACGAAGAGGCAAGAAAAGGCGCTGACTATATATGGAAGGGCAAACTTGAACTTCTGTCAATCGACAAAATAATTCCCGGAGAATGGGAAGATGCGTATATTGATGAGAATACCATGCCAGGCGCCAGACACTATGAACCAGGCTATGCAATTGGCAAATGGCGCTTCACAATACAACTTTATAATCCATTCTGGGGTGAAGTTGTCAAAGAGGCTTCTACTTCCGTATGGGAAGGAGACGGAGACCTTGATGAACCTTATATTACTCTTTTCTCACAGAATTTCAGTAATCTGAAAGAGATAATTCTTGATTATGAGAAGACTCCCAAAAAAGCAGAATTCGAAAGTAAAGTAGTACAGGTGGATCCTGAAAAAACGAAACGGATCACCTTCAATGTGACCGATGAAAAAGGGGAGAAACCCCAAAAGTGGCAAAGACTTGCAGTAAAGGTTGATTTTGGATCGATTATCAATGGTACACCCTGTTGTGAGTTGGGCGAAGACGCCAAATTCTATTCATTCATGTGCGAGGAAGGCCAGGTCACAATTGAGTATAAAGCCCCGGATCCTGACAAGACTACTTTTGATCACCTGACAGTTTATAACGGATGTATTATTAAAGATCCCGTAACAATATCAATGACAAATGTTGAGATACAGGATGTAATAGGTTCGGTGGATATAGCACTTATCAAAGAGGGCTATTCGGGAACAATCACCGTAACCAAAACCTGGGATTACACGAAGGACGGCCGCAACTACTCAATAAAAAATGTAGGGAAGCAAACAGTATCATTCAACGGTATCTTCAAGCCCATCCCGCAGATGGTGGGTATGGAAGGCCAGCCAATTACAATATACGGCCCCCACGAGGTATCCGGCACCTGGCGTCATAACGAAGAATGTTACTGCAGCGGTGATTGCAGTTGTTCCGGACTAAATTATCAGAAATTTGGTTCAGGAGATTTTCCACAGGAATCATTGCAGGGTCTTATTCTGATTACAAACCTGTTCCCAACAGATAATAAGGTAGTTGCGGACCAGCTTGGTCAGTTTGGATTGGTAAGCTGGTATGACATAGGAACTCCGACTGAGAATGTTCCCATACAGACAAGAACTAAATCCTACAGTAAGGACACTGGTTGTACATGGGACAACTCAACCGGCTCAATCAACCTTACAGGATCTGATGCCAGATTTAAGATAAAGGATATCAATCATTTGCATGGTGATATATCATGGAGCTCCTCCAAAGAATCAACATCGGTCAGTATCACTGACATGACAGAGGCCATATATGACCCTAAGCAGTTTGATCCCGAACAGGACGGGACGGAATATACTTACACTGTAACATGGAACCTCAGAATCCGGTAAAAGCAAAATAAAAGGCGCTCTACACTATGCACGCCACAGTGAATAATACTACTGAAAAGATACTTTACGATTTCAGTTTATTCCCCTGAACATCCTGCCTGTCAACAGCATAAGCAACCTGTAAGGGAGGCAGGAGCTGATAAAGTATCCAACCCTCATTGTCCATCCCGGGATGATGACGCTCCGCCCCCGGAGCATATGGTCAATGATATACCTGGCAGCCCTGTCAGGCTCCATGGCATTCATCCGCACAAAGGGCCCCAGTTTCTTCAGCCTCTCCCTTACACGGTGATTCGTTATGATGCCCCCCGGCATAGCCACGCTCACACTTATCCCCTTACCGCGCAATTCTTCCCTGATGGAAAGGGAAAAATGATAAATATATGCCTTGGTCGCAGTATAGATGCTCTTGAATGGCACCGGCATGAATCCGCCAAAACTTCCGATGTTCAGAATGAAAGCCCGGCCCCGCTCCTTTAGCTCACCGACAAAGGCATTGACCATCAGTGATGTGCATCTGATATTCAGGAAAACACTCTCTTCTATCTCTGAGTCGGTGTATTCGCCAATCTCACCTCCGTGACCGATACCTACATTGTTGATTAGAATATCCGGTTCAAGGCTGTTGACACTTATATAATCAAGCAACTCGCGGGGAGTCTCCATGCGCATCAGGTCCGTTTCAATAAAGTGTACTGACACACTATGCCTCTCCGCCAGATCCGCCGAAAGCTGCGGTAGTCCTGTATCCGGCAGAGCCGCCAGCAACAGGTTATGCCCCCTCGCTGCCAGCTCTTCTGCCAATGCCCGGCCGAGCCCCTGGCTGGACCCTGTGACGATGGCATATTTTTTTGACGATTCGTTTATCATTCTGAATCATCCTTTATCTACGTATGCTGACGGTTATCTTCAGGTTAAAGTTAAGAATTAATCAATTATTCACCCTGATGTCTGCCTTTGAGACCAGTGTGTTGTCGAAATCACCAGGGCGGCCAATGTAAGACCAGGCCTTTTCATCCCCCCGGATATATCATTTTGTATTTATTCTTATGGCTCTTTGTACAGACCCTCCCGTGAGAGAAGGTGATCAAGGGTTGCCAGGCCATATACAACCACGGCGGTCACAACTGATGTATGCTCCTGGTATTCAGCAATGCTCTTGTCCCAGGTATCGCGCTCGGTGTGCCAAATCTCACCGTAATTGAAGTTGTACCCTTTAACATCGGATTCATCAAAGCGAAGCGTGGGCACACCATTCATGGCGAAATATGCATGGTCAGAACCGCCTGCCGTGGTTGGCCGGGGACGGGGTGGACTGGTATTCCTCTTAAGCGTAAAGGGGAAGTCCGGATTAATTGTATTAAGTGGCTTGCATATCTTCTCAAAATCGTCATACATGGCCTCCGGTACGGTTATTCCCAGGATGGGTGTCGGCCCCCCGTCGCGATTGAAGTAATTTGATATCTTCGGCAGCTTATCCATATTGGTTTGCACCCAGTGCTTCGAGCCTATCAGCCCAAACTCCTCCGCAGCCCAGAGACATGCCAGTATGGTGCGGTCAGGCTTGCCTCCGGCAGCCATGATAAGACGTGCCGCCTCCATCGTGGGACTCAGTCCTGATCCGTCGTCAACACCTCCGGTAGCAACGTCAAAAGCATCAAGATGACCTCCCATCATTACATATTCATCCGGATATTTTTTTCCTTTGATGACACCTATAACGCTGTAGTACTTTACCGGACCGGGTTTGAAGTGATTGCGTATGTCAAACTCAAGCAGGAAGTATCTTCTCTCTTTAGCCATCTGCTCAATAACAGCATACTGGTGCTCATCAAGCTTTATGTCGCATACAACAGGAAGATTGTCAAAAGTCATCCTGTCAATGTTTTTCCTGTCATAAAGTGCCCTGATTGGTACCTCTGATGACTGGATGACGCCCAGGATCCCTGCCTCGCACATCTCGCGGTAGAAGAGTGCCGGCTCTTCTTTCAGCTTATGGAGTTCTTTCGGGGGAATGGCCCTGTTCATCATGTTCTCACGTGTGATCTCCCTGTTGAGTTTTGCCACTGAGTCGTTAAAGGCTATTATTGATGCCCTGGTGCTGTCGGCTGCCGGTGACCAGTCAACCGGCCATCCCTGGTTCTTACCCCCTATCAGCACCCAGGCTCCTTTCAGGGCTCCTTTCATCCTGTCAAATTCATCCCTGTTCTTCGGTTCAAGGAGCACATGGCCTCGCTGGACGCCCTTCGTGCCTGCTGTATAAGAGGGTGTGGCAAAATGCAGTATCATGCCGTTATCTGAAAGCATTCTTCCGAACCAGGGTCCGCGGTTGAATCCCACGGGAACGGTGCCTGCCTCGTCCATGATGACCTCCATGCCCCAGCTTCTGAACTGTGAAGCACACCATTCCGCTGCGTTTTCATAGGCATCGGAACCCACCAGCCTTCCTCCGAAACGGTTTGATACCACATCTAGATGATGCATTGTACGGTTGTCCGTCTGACCAAGCTCAATGATGCGGTCAACAACCTTGTTGTGCTGCGCCTGTATGCCTGATGCCAGCATGACCAGCAATAAGGGAAGGAAAATTTTCTTCATATAGTTTATGTTGATTTTTTTTGATCCGCCAAGCTATGAATTAATACCCGGAAACAAAAGAGAGACAAACCACTGTTGAGCAGAAGGGTTGTTAAAAAAAGTTATGAGAGAAAAAATCGGGTCACTGCTTTGAGTGCTTGAGGATAATTGTTTAGATTTGGGAAGAGTGAAACCTTAACTAAATCATTTTTTCATGGCAAAAATAATTGTGCTTGGCGCAGGTATCTCCGGACATACTGCTGCCGCCCATCTGCGCCGGAAACTGCCGCGCAGGCATGAAGTTGTTGTTGTCAGCCCTTCAGAGTATTACCAGTGGGTACCTTCCAATATCTGGGTTGGCATCGGGAAAATGAGCGTTGACCAGGTCAGGTTCAGGCTGCCGCCATTATACAAAAGATGGGGTATACAGTTTGTCCAGGCCAAGGCACTGGAGCTCCATCCCGAGGGTGATGCATCTGAAAAAAGGGCATTTGTGACGGTTGAATACACCGAACCCTCCCGCAAAGGAGAAAAGGCCACCATTGACTATGACTACCTTATCAATGCCACCGGCCCCAGGCTGGCTTTTGATGCCACTGAAGGTCTAGGGCCGGGCAGATTCACCCATTCGGTCTGTACCTATGACCATGCCGCTGAGAGCTGGGAGGCGCTGCAGAATTGTATTCAGCGGATGAAGGGAGGAGAAAGGCTGACCCTGCTCTTCGGCACGGGTCATCCGACAGCCACCTGCCAGGGAGCAGCTTTTGAATATGCTCTTAATGTGGCATATGAGATCAGGCGCCTGAAACTACTTGACAGGGCTGAGATGGTGTGGCTCACCAATGAGTATGAGCTGGGTGATTTCGGCATGGGAGGCGCTTTCATCAAGAGAGGCGGCTATGTAACTCCCACAAAGGTCTTTTCCGAATCAGTGCTGGCAGAATACGGCATAAGGTGGATCAAACGCGCCGGCGTCACCAAGGTGGAAAAAGGTGTAGTCCACTACGAGACTCTCGATGGCCAGCAGCGGACTCAGAATTTTGACTTCGCCATGCTGATACCGGCATTCTCGGGGGCAGGACTGAAAGCCTATGGCAAAGAGGGCCAGGATATAAATGATGCCCTCTTCACTCCCTCCGGGTTCATGAAGGTCGATGCTGACTACTCCGGCAAACCCTTCGAGGACTGGGAGATAGACGACTGGCCATCAATCTACCGGAATCCTGCCTACCCAAACCATTTCGCCCCGGGAATTGCTTTCGCCCCGCCCCACCAGATCTCCAAACCCATGAAAAGCCCGGGCGGATTGCTCATTACCCCTGCCCCTCCCAGGACAGGCATGCCATCGGGCGTAACGGGCAAGATTATAGCCCTGAATCTTGCAGCACTGATAAACAAGGGTCAGACCGAGTTTAAACATAAGGCATCCATGGGCAAAATGGGCGCAGCATGTATCGTGTCAGCTGGCTATGGTCTGTTCAGAGGTCAGGCCGCCACTATGACCGTGTTCCCCATTGTGCCTGACTGGCAGAAGTATCCACAGTGGGGGCGCGACCTGACCTATACCGTTGGTGAGATAGGCCTGGCCGGTCACTGGATCAAGCTGGTGCTGCATTATCTCTTCCTGCATAAAGCAAAAGGCTACCCCTTCTGGTGGTTACTTCCCGAATAGTTGATGTCAAACAGAAAAATAAAGAATATGGCAAAGAATATAGTCAGAGGGTATTACGACGAATCCTACCCTCCTATCCCGACAAAGGCTACCAAATTCTGGCGGAGGAGCATCCTCAAGCAGATAATCATGTTCATCGTCCTCAACCTGAGGATCATGAGGATAGTCGTTGGTGGCCACTCCTGATCAGGAGGCAGGAGAACCCAGTTTTTCAGCCAGGATGGCTACCCCCCTCCCAGCCCCTTCTGCAATATAGTCAACCTTGTGGTTGGTATATACCGATACGGGTTTCGGATCTATCAGGAACAGCGGAGTGGTGACCGGAACATAATGTATCAGTCCCGCTGCAGGATAGACATTGAGCGATGTTCCTATCACTGCAAACAGGTCTGCCTGTGAGGCTATGTCTGCCGCCGCTTCCATGGCCGGGACCGCCTCCCCGAACCATACGATGTTCGGTCTGAGGGGTGAACCGTCATCAGCTTTCTCACCGGGGTTAATATCGCGATAGCCAATATCAATGATTCTGTCAGGGTTCCTGGTGCTGCGGGCCTGGGTCAGCAATCCGTGAAGATGAAGGACCCTGCTGCTGCCGGCTCTCTCATGGAGGTCATCCACGTTCTGGGTAATTATATGAACATCATACAGCTCCTCAAGTGCAACAAGGCCTTTATGGCCTTCATTCGGAACGGCCTTCTCCAATTGCCGGCGACGTTCATTGTAAAACCTCTGTACCAGATCCGGGTTGCGGTACCATCCATCAATTGATGCTACCTCCTCAACATTATATTGCTCCCAGAGACCTCCGCTGTCACGGAATGTTTTTATTCCACTCTCGGCACTCATCCCGGCGCCCGTTAATATTACCAGTTTCTTCATCCGCGAATAGTTAAGTTTATAATGTCGGATAGCATCTCCTGTTTTGCCGGGAAAGCCACATGTGCCCTGCTGAGCAGAATTTAACATCTGTCAACGCCCGGGATCAGTAATGCGGATTTTAATGTTATGAAAATATATAAAAGAGGCAAAAAAAACTATGCCGTTTAGCAGATAGCAAGATGCGGCAAATAAGAAAAAGCAGAATGCCGATCAGGAGTTACGGACTCCTCTGACTTTGGCCGGCTCTGCAGAGTTCAGGAAGAGACTCCCGCTCTCTCCATTTTTTCTTAACTTGTATCAGTCAATTTCATGAAGAGCCTGCTGATCATAGTGACCCTCATCTCACTCACTGCCCTGTGCCAGGAGGATGACCGTTACACACGTACGCGTAACCATATGGTCAGGACGCAGATAGAGGCGAGGGGCATCAGTGACCCCGGCACGCTGCGGGCTATGCGCACGGTACCACGCCATCTCTTCGTGCCGCCATCATACTCCTCAGAGGCTTACAGCGACCGGCCACTGCCGATAGGCTACAGCCAGACAATATCGCAGCCATTCATTGTGGCCTATATGACCCAGCTGGCAAGGCCGGCCAAAGGGAAGATTGCGCTGGAAATAGGCACCGGATCGGGTTACCAGGCTGCAGTGCTTGCTGAGATAGTTGATACTGTTTATACGATTGAGATTGTTCCTGAGCTGGCACGCGAGTCTGCAGCACGACTAAAGATCCTGGGCTATGGGAACATTGTGGCCAGGTACGGCGACGGATACAGGGGGTGGCCTGAACATGCTCCCTTTGACATAATCATTGTCACCGCGGCAGCAGACCATATCCCCGATCCGCTGAAGGAGCAACTGGCTGAAGGCGGACGCCTTGTGATGCCGGTAGGGGATCCGGCTACCGTGCAGCAGCTGATAGTGCTCACAAAACGGAAGGGAAGGATCACAGAGCAACGACTGGAACCGGTGCGTTTCGTTCCACTGAAAAGATTGAAGGAAAAATAAACTATGCTGTACAAATCCAGTTTTTCGGGAATTCAAGTGCTGATGACAATAATTCTGTTGCTGCTTCCTGTAACTTTTATCAACTCCCAGGGTATAACTCCGCTATATATCCAGAAAAGTCGTGATGCTGAAGCGCTTGAAGCTGAAGGAGAATATGCTGATGCAAGGCTGATCTACACGGAAGCCCTGAAGTTAGCAACTGATGATAATGACTTGCGTCACCAGGCTCTCTTCAATGATCGTATAGGCCGATGCCTTTCAATGGAAAACAGGGATGATCAGGCGCTGAGTTATTTCCGTCTGGCGCTTGCACAGGCCGGCAATGTGCCTGACAGCGCCCTCATAAGTACAGTGCTCAATCATGTGGGCACGTCACATGAATATTCCGGCAATTATGATTCTGCATTTTACTATTTCCATAGAGCCCTGGTCATCCGGGAAGCGCTTAACGACCGGGCCGGCCTTGCGGAGAGCTATCGCAATATGGCCCAGATAATCAGGCTCCTCGGACGTTATTCGGAAGCCCGCCATTATTGCAGGCTGGCATTTGAACTGACTGATGGGAACACCCCCTTTAAAACGGTTGCAAATATATACAACGAAACGGCCTATCTGTACGAGCTTGACAATATGCTTGATTCTGCTGCCATTTATTACAATAAACTCATAAGTGTTTCCTCTGAAAATAACTACTACCAGGGTATTTCGGCCGGACATAACAACCTGGCTTCTGTCAATGAACTTCAGGGAAATTATGAAGAAGCTCTCAGAAATAAACTGATCGGGCTGAAGATTGACAAGGAGTATAATGACACATTCGGCATGCTGACTTCATTTCGCAGTATTGCCAACTATTACATAAGTATGCAGAAGTATGAGAGAGCTCTTGAATATCTTGACTCAGCGACTAACATCTGCAAAGATATATGGCAGGCGGAATGTCAGGGTATAGAGCAGTCAAGATACCGGGCGCACCGCGCAATGGGAAACTACCGGAAAGCTTTGATCCATTTCGAAAAATCCGTTTCACTGAAAGACAGTCTGTTCAATGAGACAAAGAGGAAAAATATTGCTGAGATCCTCACCCGTTACGAGACTGAGAAGAAAGAACAAGAGATTGAGATACTCAATAAGACAAACGAGATCAGGTCACAGAAAATAAGGTTGCAGCGATTCCTGTTATTGGGGATATTGCTTCTAAGCATAGCAGGAGCCATCATCAGCATGCAGGTCATCAAGAGCAAGGATGCCCGGATCAGCAATATGGTCCTCGAAATGAAGAACTATATGCTTATGTTGAAGGGAAGCAGGGCTGTGGAAAATAATCATCCGCCATCAGGCATTGAAAGGATTGAGTTGCTGATGGCACAGTTCCGGTTCACCCGGCGTGAAGCTGAGATCATGGACCTGATCATGGAGGGCCTGACTAATGAGGAGATCGCGGAAAGGCTGTTCGTGTCAACAAACACTGTTAAATTCCATATCAAGAACATCTACCTCAAGCTTGACGTAAAAAACCGGGTCCAGGCTCTTCGCAAGGCCTCTGCCGAGGAGAATCCTGCCGTCTGACCTCACTTCCCCTATCAATTTTTAATGCAATTATGTCAAAACTACCCTTTAGGGTAGTACATCACTATCAACTGGTTACGAAATTTATTCTCGTAAACCTGCTACCAGCGTGAAGAACCAGCCAAAGTTAACCCAGAAGGAAGAAAAGATCATGCTACTCATCAAGGGAGGGCTGATCAACAAGGAGGTGGCCATGGTTCTTGAAAGGTCTCCCGAAACAGTTAAGTACCATCTGAAAAGGATCTATAAAAAGCTGGAGGCTGGAAACAGGGTTGAGGCAATAAACAAATTCAACGAAACAATAAAGTTTAAAAGATGAGATTATGAAAAGAATTTTATTCATTTTAATTGCGGCCGGATTGCTGCTAGGCATGACTGATCCTGCAACAGCTCAGATCAAGGACCCTGTTAAAACTGCCGAAAAGAAAGGCGAACAGAGGGTCAACAGGGGCATCGACAGGGTTATTGACAAAGGATTTGATAAGGTAGAGGAGGGCATTGGAGGTCTCTTCAAAAAGAAAACCAAAAAAGAGAGCACGAACACGGATGCCGAAGCGGAAGAGGCCGGCGAGACCAATGCAGATGGCATCGGTCACGGGGAGTCAGGACCTGCCCTTAGCTGGGCAAAGTACGATTTCGTGCCAGGCGACAAGGTGATCTTCGAAGATAACCTCGAAGGGGAGGAAAACGGAGAGTTCCCCTCAAGATGGGATCTCGACGACGGGAGTATCGAGGTGGCTTCCCTGGATGGCGAAAATGTCATTATGTTCAGAGAGTATGGCTCCACTATCGTCCCTTATATTAAGGATCCGGGCAAGGACTACCTTCCTGATATCTTCACAGTAGAGTTTGACGCCTACATACCTCATGATGCTATCTCAGTCTATCTTTTTGACAAAAAGAACCAGGGTTCGCCGTCAGGAAGGACCTATCTTGATGTGTGGGGTGACGGAATGGAATTCAGTCCTGCCTCAAGCAAACTGCCCGGAGGAAATAAAGTAAACAATCAGTGGGCTCATGTGGCAATAGCATATACCAATGGCAAGCTGAAGGCATATCTCAATGACACAAGATTGATAAACATACCCCATCTCGGTTTTAATCCCACAGGTATATCATTCCGTGCGTTGCATTCCGGCGACAAGAGCCATTATTATATCAGGAATATCCGCATCGCTGAGGGCGGAGTCAAATACTACGACCGTTTCATGCAGGACGGGAAAATCATTGCCAACGGCATCCGCTTCGATGTGAACAAGGCAACCCTCAAGCCTGAGTCAATGGGTGCAATAAATGAGATAGCCACCCTAATGAAGGAACATCCGGAAATTAACTTCAGTGTTGAGGGGCACACTGACAGCGACGGCGACGATGCGTTCAACCAGACACTCTCTGAACAGCGCGCAGAGACCGTTGTCAACACTCTGAAAAAGATGGGTATTGACGGCAGTCGCATGACCTCCAAAGGATGGGGTGAGAGCAAGCCTCTCGACACCAACGCCACTGCCGAGGGTAAAGCCAATAACCGCAGGGTGGAATTTGTGAAGGTATGAGGGCAGAGCCAAACCTGTTTGAGGTATGCCGAACGCCGAACGAATGCGCGAAGCGAATTTGTAAAATTCAAGGAAGAAGTATAATCATTAGAAAACTATAATAAAATCTATTATGAAAAAATCACTCTTTTTAGTCTGCACCATCTTGCTTGTCCTCCCGGTATCCGCACAGTTCAAAGCAAAGATGAATTTCACCGATATGGGAAAAGATCGTGTTTTCACAATTTACTCATCAGGAAATGCATACAGATATGAATTTAATGAGGACGGACAGGCAGGAATAATTATTGGTCAGGAAGGCTCAGCCGTGATGACAATACTCATGCCACAACAAAAAATCGCAATGAAGATGCCAACCGGTAATCCCATGAGCATGGGGAATGACCCTGTCGGATCATATAATTATTTCAAGACAAAAGGAATCATAAAAGAGATCGGCACCGAAACTGTAAATGGGATAAAATGTACCAAGGCTGAACTCTGGAATGAAAAGAGCAATGCATCCGGACAGTTGAGTCAAAAAATGTATACAGTCTGGATATCTGAAAAATACGATTTTCCAATGAAGATAATAAGTCATATCTCCGGTTCCGGAGAATCAAAAATGGAGTTGAAGGACCTGGAACCCTGGACTCCTGATGCACAGAGCTTCGAAGTACCTGCAGATTACATGGTAATGAATTAGATGAAAGAAATAACAATGAGAACAATATTGATGAAATGCATATTCCTGGCTGCTGCATTATACCCATGCATTTTATCAGGCCAGGAGGGTATCCCAAATATAAATAGTGCGGAGATTAAGTCAGAGAAACAGGAACTCCGGCCGGGAGAAATTACTAAACTGACACTATACAATTTTCTCAATGGTAATGGCAAACCTTATCAGGCTGACACAAATGTTATTGTTAGTGACAGGATTATTGTCTGTTGCGATCACGGGGAAATATTGGATGGTACAACCTGGGGAAACCCGGATTTTAATCAGACAATAGTTGGAAATTGTAAAATTTTCTTACTGCGAAACCATGACAGGATTGAGTTTTATTATCGTGCTCCCTTACGAAATGTATCTGAAGTAGAAATTACTGCTTATAATTCTACTTCCACTGGTCCTCTGGAAATATACCCCCTTGAAGAATCCGATGACGGATATATGCTGAGCAAAGTAAAGCTGAATATCATTCATGTAAACTATTTATTGCTCAACTACTCAGAGGAGAAACAGGTTAACAGAGGAAAGGTATTGTATGAACATTCCATAAACGCAGTGATAAGAATAGACCTTAACCATTCACCTATACCAAACAGTCTCCAGGTAACAAATCTAACAGTGCTGGAGATAAATGGAAGAGCGGATAAAATATCATCGGATGAACATCTTGTTGCCAGAGCAAGCACAGCACAGAATTCCTTTTACAATAGCCTGATAATGTTGCATACGAATACCGCAAACGGATCACTTTTAGGAATTTTATACAATGAGGTGCCACTGAAATTAGAATGGAGAGGTGACGAAATACCAGAGGGACCACCAGATAAAATTCATGTAGGCCCTGTTTCTGAAGATGACAGAAATGCGTTGGAGGCACGTTGGGAAAGTGCTATAATGGTTGATGAGTTTACAGATTTTCCTGTAAGAGGGAACGCAACAGTAGAAGAAAAACAACGCATCAGGGCAAAACAGGCAAAATCGCTGATGAATGTTGTCAAAACACAGGTCCACCCTGACTTTAAGGTCCAGGGAGAAAGTAAAAGCTTCTATTTCGGAGAAGGCAGATGGGAAGATGCAAATGAATCCGGAGGGAATTACTATCGGAAAACATTTAAATGGGAACTCTATATCAAATAATCAATGATTTTGATGACCATGTGAACCTGCTAATTAATATAATAACGAATACCATGAAACCATGAAAAAGTTAATTGCATTTTTAATAACTATCACCTTTTTATTCCTACTCACCTCCTGTGAAAAGAAAGAGACCAATCCATTCGTTGGCGCATGGGAAAACACTGAGACCACCGCCATCGGTTCAGTTGTCGTTACCCTGACTTTCAGGTCAGACATGACAATGACAATGGCCATGGAGGTAACCGTTGATGATGTTACAAACACAACCACCTACAATTACTCATATTCATACACAGACAGCGAGGTCACCATCCAGGAGGTAGGCGGAAACCCGGAAACCACCACCTATATGATTAGCGGTAACTCACTGGTCATAAATATGGGAGGCATGGGTCTCATGACTTATACCAAAATATGATGACAAATATTCCAAAAACTGATTTAATGCAATAGTTCAATGAGGTTCGGAAATGTCAGAACAAGAAGACCCGGTAACGCCAACCCCGTTACCCTGGGAATAGTTTTTGCACTCATCGGCGCAGCAGTATTCTTTTTCTTTGCCCTGCCCCCGCTGCAATACTCAGCTACCTCAAAGAGCTGGCCGTCAGTACCCGGTACAATTACAAGCTCTGAGGTCAAAATCTGGAAAAGAGACGGCAACACTCATTACGAACCTGATATCGCCTACTCTTATACAGTTGAAGGCAAGAAGTATTCCTCTACAAAGATTACAGTTGGAGACGGGTCGCTTGACAACAATGTCTCAAAGGCCAAGCGCCTGCAGGCAGAATATCCTGCCGGAAAAGAGGTCGATGTTTATTATGACCCCGACCTGCCGGAATCGGCAGTATTGCAACCGGGCACCAAATCAGGAGATCTGTTGCTGGCAGGCATTCCCGCTATCTTTTTCTTTGTGGGGATGCTGGCTGTTTACCAGGGAGTGAGGGCCAAACGACGTATCGCTGAGGCAAAGAATGAACCGAATATGACCTGAAAAATCAATAAATGTATACATCATGAAAACCAAAAAACTCAACAACAAAATAGTAGCGGTCACTGCAATACTGACCGGGCTGTTCATTTCAGTTGGTCTGTTCGGCCAGCAGAACATGGGCCAGGAAGACCGGGGCCAGGATCCTCTCTACAGCGCAACTATTAAAGCTGATACAGTGGCCGTGAAAAAGGCACTGGCTGACGGCGCCGATATCAACAGGCAGAGCGACAACGGATATACGGCTCTGATGTGGACCTGCAGCTGGGCTTCCCGTCCTGGTTATTTTGATGTGGCAAAATACCTTATCAAAGCCGGGGCCGATGTGAATATAAGTGCCAATGATGGCTCAACAGCACTTCTGGAAGCAGCTGAGGGTTCGAAAGAAATCTCTCTCATGCTCATGGACAACGGTGCGGATATCACTGCCCGCAGGGATGACGGAAGAGGAATATTTACCAGCACTACCTTCGGTATTCTCATGGGCAAAGTTGACCTCGACTTTGCTGAGCTCATCCTCTCAAAGGGCGCCGATGTCAATGAGGCGGCCACCTCCGGAGACGTAGCAGGCTGGACAGCAATTCATTATGCAGCAAGCAACGGTAATGCAGAACTGCTGAAGTTTCTCATAAAAAACGGCGCAAACGTCAATGCAGTAACAGCCGACGGCAAGACGCCCCTTTCCCTGGCCGGGTCCAATACGGAAATTATTGAGCTACTGAAAGCCGCCGGCGCCAGATAGTGTTTAATAGCATCCATTTAAATCATTGTACAACATTCACATAATGAAAACTTATGCTTTTCTCCTCACCACTCTTCTGATTCTGACCTGCAGCTGTGAAAAAAATGAGCCGGCGGATGAACCTGAAACAATGACCATCGAATTCCTGGGTAATACAATTAAGATGATATATTGTCCCGGAGGCACCTACCTGTCCAATGCTGACGACAGTGACCTGGATTTTGAGGACGGACCCGCAGTAACCGTTGATCCTTTCTGGATTTCGGAGACAGAGGTTCCCAATGACCTGCTGGTAACAGTGTTAAAGGTATGCAACGGCGTCATTGCCGTACCGGGAGCCATCACAGGAGGAAACTCTATATTTGACACCGAAGAATTATCCGCCCATAACTATGTGTGCGAAAGCTACGTGAAATGGGGCTGGCAACCCCTCCTCTATATGGGCGGTTCACAGTTGTACGGGCTTAAGGATATAACATTTGCAGACGTATTTGACGTTAGGAGCGGACTTGACAATTACCCCTCTACCGACATCACCTGGTACGGAGCCATCATGGTTTGCAACTGGCTCACATCCAACACATCAGAAACAGGAGGCGTTGTCTATTCGGGAATAGACACCCAGGATGACTGGTATGATAACGCAACAGTGCCTGATATCAACGAAACAGGCTTCAGGTTACCCACCGCCGCGGAGTGGGAGTGTGCCGCACGCTGGCAGGGCAGCAACAGCTCCGGCGACTGTTATGAATACCCTGCCGGCAGCGGACAGTACTGGACCCGCGGCGGATGCGCCAGCGGTGCCTCTGCAACAACCAGTGATGTCAATGCTACAGCTGCTGTGGCTGTTTATAAATATGACAGCGACGGCTTCACCAATCCTGATGGCAAAGAGGAGATAAAGGGCAACAGGAAACCCAATTTCCTCGGAGTATATGATATGAGCGGAAACGTCTGGGAGTGGTGTTTTGATGATGCGGGCAGCTACCAACGCGTTATAAGAGGCGGAAGTGCCGGAGACAGACACTCTGATGTCAGGATAATTTCAACATGGGACTATCCGTCAGACGGAACCGCAAGTGACCTTGGCTTTCGCCTGGTGATGAGCGCGGATGATTAATACTGCCTATCACCTGCCTGCGAAAAAATCTCCTGGAAAAAAATGATTTTCAATGCGTTATAACATAATTTAAACTAAATTTATAGACAGGAAGCCACACAATAGTTCTTAAAGGGTTGAGCCATCCGGTTCTGCTGATGCATCTTTGTCATATGGTGCAGGTTCTTACTATTCCAGAGGTTGCTGTGGCACATTGCGACTTAAGCAAAGGATTAATTAAGAGTATACAAACTTAAGACCCGGGTTACAGGCCTTATAAAATCATTTGCTATGGGAAAAATAGTACTTACGAGGATAACTGGCTCAATTCTAATTCTTGCCATCCTGGCTTCAGGGTGTGCAAGCAGCACAGTCCTGAGAACAACACCGGCCGAAGCTGATGTTTACGTACAGGGTCAGAGACTGGGAGAAACCCCCTATACTTATTCAGACCGAAAAATTTCTGGCGCATCTACCCTGGTTACTTTTAAAAAAGATGGGTATGAAGCTTACAATACCACTATCAGAAAGAATAAGAAACTTAACGTGGGAGCTCTCATTTCCGGACTGCTCTTCGTTTGGCCCCTCTTCTGGGTATTGGGTTATGATAAAACCTATTCCTATAACCTGGATGAGGTTGCCGTAAGTACTCAGCCTGTTGCTCAGGCCGAACCAGCAAAACCGGAAGTTCCAGCTTTCACAGCTCCGGCGGAAAATCTTCCGGATTCCATTACGCTTCCAACAAGTTCAAGAGTTGATAAACTGTTGTCACAGGGACAGGTTGATGAAGCAGTGGAATATGCTGACGATCAGGAAGGGGCTTTTCAGGCCGGTTGCTATTATGCAATAGCACAATATTACCTCGATAAGAATAACTTTTCAGCCGCCAAAGATTTTTATGCCAGATCCGGAAAAATCAATGAGGGAAATGCCAGGATTGCAGAGGCACTGATGAAAGGTGAGGTTAAAGACTCGGTGCTGGTAATTGATGAAAAAAAGATCTGGTCTGAAGGACCTGAAATGAAACTGACCGCAGAAGATGTCCGCGTATTTATTACTGTTGATAGTATAGTGAGATATGCCACTCAACCAGAGGATTTGGGATTAGTCCTGGTAATAAATGACATAACCACCAGGAGATCAGGAGGAAGTGCTTTAGGTAAAGCCATGATAAATTATCATAAGTACGATGCTCCGCTTGAGGCGGTTGATCCGAAACTAGACCCTGAAAAGAAATTCAGGAGAATGTACTTAAGCCTGTTTGAATCAAAAGGAAAGAACATTTCTCTGGTTGATGACATGTTTGACAAGGATCAGTTTGCTAAGTTCGTTGCACCCGACAAAAGCAAGGAGTATTTTGAATATGATCTAAGACCGCTGAAAGACAAGTACAATGTTGATGAGTTAATGATTGTAACTGTTGACTACGGCCTGAATCAGAATTATTCCGGTGCCTTTGAAGCCGGTAAAGGAGGTTATTCTCATGTGGTCTCCAGTATTATAGACCTTGATGACAATTCAATTATTTACAAAGGTGAGACATGGGGTAACGGCAAGCTAAAAAGTAAATGGGATACCCCTCCCGACTACGAGTACCTGAGAGAAGCCATTGATGCAGCCATCAACCAGGCAGTTGAAACCGAAAAAACAAAATACTGATATGAAACCTGTAAATCAAACCAAAATCCTGCTTATCCTGCTGATTGCAATTTCTCTTTTCAGCTGTGTCTCCTGTGAAAAGTTTGCAAACGGACCTTCCATAGAATGGATAACCGGTTCATCAATAATATACAATTACCGTAGTGGTGTAATTGCGGGATTCACGGCTCATATTAAGTTCAGGGTTTCTGACAACACTTCAGGTGAAATTAAGATGACGGCTGAATACGAGGGCCAGGGTAAATCCTGTACCGGATTTGTCGAACCTGGAAAAGATTATAAGGCAGTCGTTGTGTGCGGTATCTCATCTACGCAACAGAACGGAAAGGTAATAGTTGACTGTCCAACAGTTTCCGAACCTTATACGATAAGTACAGATGTGAAAACAGGTGTTTCAAGTATTTCAATACAAGAATTGTAATTATCAATGAATTAACATATTAATACATCTTCTTATGAAAAATCTGGCATGTGTCCTGATAATTCTGCTGGGGGTATTATCGGTGAGCTGTGAGCAAACTGAAGAAATTTCCGGAGACTCATCATTGAAGATAATCAATGATTGTGACTATGGCGTTAGAATCTATTTCGACGATATCAACCTGGGCAGGGTAGAATCCGAAGATGAAAAAACCTGGTCGGTACCGTCAGGGACTCATACCGTTAAAGCAACCTGCAGCTTTGCAAACGATTATGAAGAAGACTTTAACTTCATTGCAGGGGTGACAACAACAATACGGCTGGAGCTTCAGAAAAAAAGCAAGAAGATTTTAGCGAATAGTACGGCATCAGAACAGTAAAACTCTTTATTTTTACTGTCCCCTGACAATCAGGGGGCACTAAACCCGGTGAAAAACTGACTTCAGTATGGTCTATGTTATCATTGCTTTAGTTTTTCTCTTGCTACTGTCAGCGATAGCCATCTACAACTCCCTCATCAGGAAGAAGAATGATGTCGAAAATGCCTTTGCCTCCATCGATGTGATGCTCCGAAAGAGGTACGACCTGATACCGAAGATCGTCGATGCCGTCAAGGCATACATGACCTACGAGAGGGAACTGCTGACCGAAATAACGAAACTGAGGGTGCAGGCACTGTCAGAAAACCTAACGGACGAAGATCGTGTGATCATTGAGAACAAGCTGGGCAGGCAGCTCGCTGACCTGATCATCGCCGTGGAGAACTACCCCGACCTGAAGGCCAGCACCAACTTCCTGCAGCTCCAGGGCACCCTCAACGAGGTGGAGGAACAGCTGGCAGCATCACGACGCGCCTTCAACGCCGCTGTAACACTGTACAACAACAGTATCGAGGTCTTCCCCTCAAATATCGTCGCCTCCATGATGAACTACAAGAGAAGAACCCTCTTCGAAATCCCTGACGCAAGAAGGGAAGAGATAACCGCCAAACCACCGGTTAACATAGCCTGAAAAAGGAATGAGCAGATACGCCGGTTTCAGGGAATTCTACGAAAAGGAGCTGCGGGCTGATCTCGAAGATATAGACCTTCGACGTAAAGAGATCAACAGGAAGGTCATAACCATCCTGATGATAACCGCGGCAGCCATCCTCACAGAGATATTGCTAATCCCGGACGATACCGGGTTCCCCAAACCACTGCCCCTGATACTTACATTTATAGCCGGAATGATAGTTACCGGCATCTTCAGCAAGAGCTTCCGTAAAGAATACAAGGAAAAGATCATTTCACGGCTGGCCGGTTTTGCCGATGAAGGACTGATATATACTCCAGACGGAGCGGTGCCTCAGTATGAGTTTGTGAAAAGCAGAATTTTTCCCTATTCATGTGACAAATACTCAGGTGAAGATCACTTCTCCGGAAAGCTTGATAAAACGGAAATAGTTTTCTCCGAGGTCACTGCAAAGCACAGGAACAGCTCGGGATCCGGATCTTCGCAGAAAGATGAGTATAACACCTTTTTCAAGGGACTATTCATAATAGCTGACTTCAACAAGCACTTCAGAACCCATACAGTTGTTCTGCCTGACACCGCCGAGAAACTCTTCGGTAAGTTCGGCCAGAAGCTTCAGGCCATGGCTTCCGGCCGCGGTGAGCTTATCAGGCTCGAAGACCCTCGCTTCGAGCAGGAATTCTGTGTCTACGGGGAAGACCAGGTAGAGGCACGCTATATCCTCACCCCGGCACTGATGGAACGCATTCTCGCCTTCAAAAAGAAATGGAACACCAGGGTCTACCTCTCATTCCTCGACTCCAAAGTCTATATCGCCATCAACATGTATAAAAACCTCTTCGAGCTGCGTACCTTCAAATCTGCGGCCGACTACACCTTCCTGGAAGAGAGCATGCGCTTCCTCACCCTCCTCATAGAAATTGTAGACGACCTGAACCTCAATACCCGCATCTGGACCAAGGAATAATCCTATTATCAGCCCGATCTGTTTACTAGTCCAATACATTGTTTAATATATTTATTTATCTATTATACATTTAACACTTTTTAACATTTATATGCTTCATTACTCATTATCAATTATTTAAAGTAATTCATGAACCCCATATTGTCAATAAAACGAGCTTTTTGTATATTTTTATTTCTATTTATTTGAACATTATTTCCCTCATGATGTTCTATGTCCAAAATTGATAACCAACAAAAACTGAACATCATGAAAAAACAGACACTTATTTTCGGAATGATTGCCCTGATGGGAATCTTTATATTATCCGGTTGTGAAAAGGCCGAAGAAGAGATGAAGCCCGTATCTGATATGACAATAGCAGAATATGCCTCTTCCGATGAAAACTTTTCCATACTGGTTGATGCTCTCGCCAAAGCTGACCTTGTGAATGTACTTAATGGTACAGGTAATTTCACGGTATTTGCACCCACGAACGCGGCTTTCAACTCACTTTTCAGTGAACTGGGCATAAGCGGCATTGACGCTCTGACGAAGGAGACGCTTACTCCTATACTTCTTTACCACGTACTGGGGACAGAAGTCAAGTCTTCTATGATTTCTCCGGGATACGTAAGCACACTCAGTCCTGCACAGGGTTCAGCCGTGAGCCTGAAGATCGATGTGGCATCTGGAGTCAAACTCAACATGTCAGC
The DNA here is from genome assembly GCA_012513795.1 of Bacteroidales bacterium. Classification (GTDB taxonomy): domain Bacteria; phylum Bacteroidota; class Bacteroidia; order Bacteroidales; family VadinHA17; genus SR-FBR-E99. Next base: position 30,031 of record JAAZBN010000007.1, read on the forward strand.
CAATGTGGCTGTAGCCGACGTTGACGTAAAGAATGGCGTAATCCACGTTATTGACAAGGTTCTGCTTCCACCGTCAATTGTTGACCTCGCGATTGCCAATGAATCATTCAGCATCCTCGTGCAGGCTGTTGTCAAGGCCAACCTGGTTGACGCACTCAGCGCTGCCGGTCCATTCACGGTCTTTGCACCCACGAACGCAGCATTTGAGGCACTCTTTGCCACACTGGGCGTATCAGGCGTAGCTGACCTGACAGCTGAACAGCTTACCCCGATACTCACCTATCATGTCGTCAGCGGAAACGTTCTTTCCTCACAGCTGTCAGCAGGTGATGTGCCTACACTGAACGGTGAATCATTGAGCATAGCTGTCAGTCCCGCACCCTCAATCAACGGTACTGTCAACATCGTTGCCACTGACGTGCAGGGCTCCAATGGCATTATCCACGTGATTGACCAGGTCCTTCTGCCGTAAGGCATCAATATATAATCCGCTTAATGGCAGCGATGCTCAATTTGCGCATCGCTGCTCTTTTTTGTATATATTTTTCACGTTAAATCAATACAAACACTTACTTTTAACCCTGTAAGAGTTCAGACCATGAGCCGATATACAATTGCAGAACTGGAAAAACTGACAGGGATCCGGGCGGGAACCATCCGCATCTGGGAGCGCCGATACCGGATCATAAAGCCTCACCGTACTGATACCAACAGGAGATGGTATGATGATGATGACCTGGTGCGGATCATCAATATCTCAATACTCTATCG
>JAAZBN010000008.1 GCA_012513795.1 Bacteroidales bacterium
CAAGAACAAAAGAAAAAGGTAACATCAGAATTGACAGGGATTTATGCATCGGTTGCGGCGATTGCGTTGAGGTGTGCAAGGATTTCAGTATCGTTCTCAGGGACGGGAAGGCTGACCTTAGTGACAATCCCGCATTCGGATGCATCGGCTGCGGCCATTGCATGGCCATCTGCCCGACCGGGGCAATTCAGATAACCGGCAGAACAATCTGCCCGGACGACCTGTTCGAACTGCCCGCTGCCTCTGTCACTGCTGATTACAGTCAATTGCTAAGTCTCTTCAAAAGACGCAGGAGTATCAGGGAATTTGCTGACAGAGCCGTAGAGCATGAAATTATTCAGAAAATACTGGATGCAGCCGTAACCTCTCCGATGGGATTGCCGCCGTCAGATGTCAATGTTCTGGTACTGGACAGTAATGAAAAAAACAGGCAGTTCGCTGTCGATTCTGTAATTTCCTTGACAGGATGCGGTGGTTCGTTTCGCCTTGGTTCCTGGCGCTGATGCGCCCGTTCTGGGGAAAGGCCAATGACGAGATGTTCAGGGGATTTGTGAAACCGATGTTCGATATTTTCACTGGAATGATGAAGAAGGGGGTGAATGTGGTAACCTATGATGCCCCTCTTGCGATGTATTTTTACGGCTCGCCTTTTACAGATCCTGCAGACCCGATTGTGGCTGCAACCACAGCAATGTATGCCGGAGAATCCCTCGGACTCGGCACCTGCATGCTCGGAGCAGTGCATCCGATGATCCAGTACGGCGGGAGCGGAAGGAAGTTCAGGGAAAAGCACGGAATAAAATATGCCAGCAGGGAAGGTGTGATCGTTATTTTCGGATATCCTTCAGTGGAATATAGAAAAGGGATCAGAAGAACGTTCGCCTCAACAACTTTCATGAACTGAACTTCGGCAGATGTTGTTCGCTCTGCAGAAATGCAGGTCGGATCCGGTCCTCGAAGTGGGAGGTACATATAGGCATAAAGTTTCGGCAATGAGAAAGTCGTGTGAGAAGAAAAAATACAACACTGCAATCGTGTTCTTAAAGGAGATGATAGCTCCGTGCGGCATGAACTGCGGATCATGCCTTGGATACATGAGGACTGAGATTCACTGTCCGGGGTGCAGGAGCGATACTGATTCAGACTAACAACAGATACAAACAGAATTAAGATGATCAGGAAACAGATTTTCTCAATCGGATTGGTAATTATACTGCTTGCATCATGCGGCAGGGACTACACATCAAAAGAGTACCTGAACACGGTGCTGGGGAACCTCAGGCAGATAGAAACAGCATCTTACTACGAGTTTGGTGAGGCATGGAGTCCCGGTGATACCGCAGCATCCTTTGTCTTCTGGAGATTTTGCAGGGAGTACAGGAACCCGTCTGACACTACAATAGGGTCAAGCTTTGTTGTACTTGATTCTCTGACAAGGTCGAAGGCATCTTTTTGTTATGATGGTCAGATGCTGGCTACTTTCTATGACGAACATAAGGGCATCATAATTGACAGTTTCAGGCTGAGTCCGCTGCCATTCAGGCCATTAAGCGCACCTTTCTATAACTATGTGACCAGCATAATCAACTATGCCCTCACAACCGGTGACAGCATCTCCCTTGATCTGAAGGAACAGGATAAGGATGTGTTTGCACGTCTGACTATACATGAGGATGAGCAGGTCGAGTTCTTCGGGAAAGCCTTCCACATGCCGCCTTCTCCTTATACTTATGGTGATAACACCTCGATTTATGAGCTGTGGATAGATAAGGGGACGGATCTTCCATATAAAGTCAGGCGCGAAATGTCACATGATATCTCAGTTTCGACATCTTTTGACCCTGAATTCAATAAGCTTGATATCAACGACTTCAGGGCTGTGGATTTTTATCCTCCCGACTATGAGATCAGGCAGTACGGATATAAAACTACAGATGAAAAGAAGAGTGAGCTATTAAATGGTAAAGCGCCCGAGTGGGTGCTGCAGTCAGCCGGTAATCAGACAGTCTCGCTGGCAGATTTTACGTCAAGGGTGGTTCTGATACAGTTCACAAGTGTCACTTGCGGGCCATGCAGGGCGTCGATTCCCTTCCTGAAGGAAATTAACAAGGAATATGGGAAGGATGATTTTGCACTTGTGGCAATAGAGTGTACCAGCAAAAACCTGAATGCACTCAGAAATTACATGAGCAGGAACCAGTTTGATTACACTTTTCTTCAGGCGGAAAAGGAAGTGCTTAAGAATTACTCCATCGGATCGTATCCGGTATTTTTCATTCTTGATCAGGAGCGTATCATCCGTGAGATTATTAAAGGGTATGCAGAAGGGGCAACAGATGAAAGGATAAGGTTTACCGTGAATAAATTACTGGAGAAATAAGCTTTGATTGTAGAACAAAATCTGTCTGAAAAAAGATAGGTCTTCCTGGCGGTGTCCTTTACTGAGAAGGTGAAAAGCCTGCTTCGGGCGAGGATTAGGGGAAGGTGATTTTTCCAGATCAGGATTGTATAAGCCCCTGGATAGTTGAAAGCTTGGACCTGCTCCGATAATTGATGCTTCAAATTCTCCCATGACGATAACATGTAGTTATGGGCAAATCAGTAAGTGATAATTAGAAAAAATGGGAATAGATTCCAAAGGGTTGGATAAAACTGCGAGGAGGTTCATTCAGGAAGCTGTATATGGTATCGAAGCATCTTAGTCTGTAAAGCTGCCAGAGATTATAAATCCATTAACATGTTAGTAGTTAAAGGCTTTTCGAGTCAGCCAGTGATATTGCTTGCATCCCCGCCTATGGGATATGTCCAATTGAAAATAACTTGACACAGCCCCCATTTTTGCTTAAATTTGAGTATCATAGCAAAGGCAAAACGTATACCTGCACCGGAAGGGATTATTTTTAAGAGTATTGAGATTGACGGACAAGTATTAGCCATTCTTTGCTTTGTTTCTATCATGCCAGGGTAATTGAAATAAGCTAACATCCTATGGAACGAGCTTACTTCATTTTGTCGTCTGTCAAGGTGATTTTACTCTCGATAGTTCTTCACCTGGCTAATCCATATACCAGAGATGTTTCGGCACAGGAAGACTCTGAGATACATAGGTTCTTCTTTATTCCTGGTGGAGCATATCATGGTAAATACTCCCCTAATGCCTTTACCCGGACATACTGTGAATCTATGAATGATCTGCTGGGCGAGGATTTTTTAGTGATTGATGGTGCTGTCAGCAAGTCGGCCATAAACAATGTTGCCTGGGCGCTCAGCAGAGGACAGAAACCCATGCGGAAGCCTGAAAAGAAGAAAAAGACGGTGATCGCTTTCAAGAGTATAATGGAGGCTTTGCATGACGAAACGTCAGATATTAACATTGTTTCATCGAGTTTCGGGACTGCCCTGACAGCCCAGGTTGGAATCATGCTGACGGACTTTTTCATCACTGCCGGGAAGGAGATGCCTGACATTAACCTGGTAATGGGTTCCAGCATGATCTCAAAGGATTCAAAACTATACTTTAAGCTTGAAGAACTGCGGCGCGAGGGGATGCTCACCACTCTTATTTATGATGAGTTACAGGATCCCGGGGACAACGTTACGGGAATGTGCGGTAAATCGAGGGTAGGTGCATTTGCACGGGGATTGCGGATGAGCATAGTTATCTTCCATAAGTACAAAGGTCAGCCATCAATTCTGAACAATAATCCCCAGACCGGGCACCTTCATTTGCAGCGTGCACAGTCAGAAGAAAAAGCCGAAAAATTTCTGGAAGTAACGCTAATTGATTATGCACTGGCCGGTGAAGAAATAAGGGCGAAGGCTATAGAAATGCTTAAGAACTAATATCCTTATATCCTGAGTTTTACCTTTGGTATTCTGTGAATGCACGAATAATCCGTGTTGCAGATTTAGAAACTACATTTTATCAGCCTGTCTGTTATAATAGTCCGTGCTTTCGAATATCTTGTCGGCGTTGGCGGCAATGAAGCCGGAATACTGTTTGCCGTCCGGTTGGTTATACCTGAGGGTAAACTCATAGAAGCACGAGGGTATTTCATATATTCCGTCAGTGAATTCTACAGGTTGGATCTCAGCCATGGTTGCTGACTGCTCAAGCAATTCCTCCGGCGTACCGTAGATCTCGCCTCCGACAGTGGTCATCAGGTAGCCGTTACTCTTGATGAATGCATTGACCTGCTGTAAGGTTTCGAATTGTTTCAGTTCATTGACCTTAACGGCAAAATGGTTAGCCCGGTAGCCGTAAACCAGCAGCCATGCCGCGTATTCCGATTCCTGGCGTAACCTGTTATAGGTTTCAAATGATATCCTTCCCCATATGCTGCCTCCGTAAACCATTTCATCGTCAGCATATATGCTGTCGCCCGGCCGGTTGAGGCATTCCCGGACGGTTGTCTGGAGATAATCGCTGAACTGATCTGTCAGCAGTTCACTGACAAATACCTTGGGGGCATCCGGGTCACTTTTGTGCTCAAAATGTTTTCCTCTCAGCTTTTTAGCCTTGAATTCGTAGTTGCCCCGTGCCTCGTACCCGTTTTTGGTGAAAACTCTTGAAATTACGTCAATATTCATCCTGGGGTCATCAAATGTTCGAATGGCGATATGGTCGTGCATAACCTTTTCGCCTCTGGCTGTAAAGAGATCAAAGATTCGCTTTGCGTGAGGATTCTCAGTAGAGAAGCGGTTCCAGAACCGTTGGAATATCATTGCTGTTTCCATTTTTCATAGGTTTTTGCCAACTGTAATGGCAAAGCTAAGTCAAATCAGGGGATCAGCGTGAAAGAATGATTAATATCTTATTGGGAAGGGGGAGGTGAGAGGACCTGGCAGTTGTAAGATTACTCCCCCGACACTGGCGTGTCG
>JAAZBN010000078.1 GCA_012513795.1 Bacteroidales bacterium
CGGAGGTTTATGAGAGAGTACTTGACAGGATTGCCAGAAGCAAGGAATTTGAAATAATTGAATTCCGCAGCAAAAAGCAGTTGAAGCCCTACATCATCCCCATCCTGGGTCTGATGAATGACACTTTCGCCGAGATATACGGATTTGTCCCCCTGAATGACAAGGAAAAAACTGATTTCGCTGCCAGGTACCTGCCTATCCTTGATCCCAAATTCATCAAGGCGGTCATGAATAATGGAGATGTGATCGGATTTGCCATCGGCATGCCTGATCTCAGTGAAGGAATAAGGGCTTGCCGGGGCAGACTGCTGCCTTTCGGGTTCCTGAGAGTACTGCGGGAATCAAAACGGACCCGCAAGCTGATCATGATGCTTGGCGGAGTAAAAAAGGATTTCAGGGGAAAGGGAATAGATGTGCTCATGGGTGTGAAAATCCTTCAGGATGCCATCAACAGCCGGATGGAGACCATTGACAGCCACCTGGTGCTTGAGGATAACCTGAGGATGAGGGGAGAATATGAACGGATAGGCTGCAAGGTTGTCAAGAAATTCCGGATATATCAGAAAGATCTATAGCCTTCCGACCTCATATTGGGGAGCTTTGCAACTCAACCCCACACATGAAGTGCCATGGCCTTCAGACTTCAGCCCTTCACTCCCATGTGATTACGGAAATTCTCTTCCTGCCATCCATTTTCACGGTCAGGTTTTTGCTGAACCTGACATGCCTGACATACTGACCCTTCCCCACAACTTTTTGCTTTTTGAGAAGATCCCAGTTCAGGACAGTGTTCTTGTCATGATGCTGAATGGAGAAATAGCCGACATTCATTGAGGTGACATTGTGGAAGAAATGTGAACCTGAAGAAGCATCAAGCGGAAAATCCTCAAGACTTGTCTCAATGATGACCTTTGCATTGCATATCTGGGGCCAGGTCACGGGGATGCCTATCCACCTGTCACGCGAGCCCCACCTGCCGGGCCCTATCAGTATGTACTTCTTTCCTGCCTCGCTCATCTGCTGGTTAAAGGTGTCAATCTCCGCAGCTATCTCAAGCGTCTTTGACTTATCAAAGCTCTCCCTGTCAACATATACCACATCCCTGATGTCACTGATCATGCCGTTGCCCATGCTCTTTTCAGTGTACAGGAGAAGATGGGAGCGGTCTATCTCTTCCATGCTGATCTCATAATCAATTGCAGCCCCTATGATGGGCTTGATCTGCAGAAGGTAGAACGAAGCCTTATAGTCGCTGTCCTTCGTCAGGTCAATGGCAAACTCAATCTCCACAGGGGTGCCGAGAGCCTCCTTGACTATGTCAAGTATTTCAACCAGTGATTTGGCAAGGGGGATGTATTCATACTTGAGAATATCTGCAAAGTTAACAACCCTCGGGCCGGCCCTGTCAATGCCCGGATAAATGGTCCTTGACTCCGCAGAATAAACAGATGCGCAGTGACTCAGCACCCCGTGCCGTTCGGCATCCTCTATACTCAGGCGCGCCAGGCCCGCCGTATCACCTTCAAGAAGGTTAAGTTCCCTCTTCGTCAGATCAATGGCATAAAACTCAACCTGGGAGTTCAGGTACTGGTCCTTGGGTGTATTATTTTCAAGGGTCGGATACTTTGGTGAGAACCTGAAGGCCTTCTCACCTTCCACAACATATGTACCCAGTCCTACTGCTATCACTGCAAACCCGTCTTCAGGCTGCATGTAGCCGTAGGGATAATAATTGTATGACTGGCCCACGCCACTTATGTGAGGGTAAAAGTAGTCTTCATACCGCTCCCCTACTACCTCCTGTATGATTACTGCCATCTTCTCCTCCTCAATCTTGTAGTTGATGGCGTTTATGTAACCTCTTGCAGTCTCTGAGAAGATGGAGGCATAAACCAGCTTTATAGCATTGGTAAGCTGCTCCAGACGCACTTCAAGGTCTTCATTGCTGTTGGGGAGCAGGTAGGTCTCAAATATCCCTGCAAACGGCTGCATCAGAGAGTCCTCAAACAATCCTGACGACCTGACAGCCAGGGGCTTGTTTATGGCGCCAAGAATTACCCGAAGCTTGTTCACCAGCTCCGGTGACAGCCTGCCCCTGATAAACATATCCTTTATCTTTTCATAACTGGTCTCGGAATAGACTTTGGTCCTTAGCCTGTTGTTGTCAAGGAAATCCTCAAACTCATTTGTGCCGATGATGAAGGTCCTGGGCGCCTTGATATTAATACCGGGCACATAGTTTGAAACATCAAAGTTGTATATAAGAGTATGTATGAATGCCAGGCCGCGGCCCTTTCCTCCAAGAGATCCGGGAGCAAGCTGTATGATGTTACTCTCTTCGGAGATAAGCGTCTCATCAAACTCAACAATCTTGCCCTTGTTCTTCTCATACTTTAGTTGCCTGACAATCCTTACCAGGTAATCACGCAGGGCTTCCGGGTCACCGAAATCGCTTATTTTCTTGGGAGCTATCTCCCTGGCCAGCTGAATCTCGCCTCTCGCGGTGAGCCAGAGTGAAAAATGATTGCGGTTGGCATGGTAGAGCAGCGTCTCAGTAGGGATAGACTGCAACTGCTGCTCAAACTCATTCATGTTTTTGGCAGTGCCAATTGTCCGGCCGGTCTCATCCTGGTAGATGAAATCGCCGAACCCGAGGTTGTAGCTTATGAAGTTCCTTATATCCTGTGCCAGGGTGTCAGAGTTCTTATATATAAAGACACAGTTGAGATCATTGGCCATCTTTTCATTACTCCTGTCAGACGACTGAATGATTATCGGCAGGTCAGGTATCTCAGACTTGACATGTCTCACCAGCTCAAATCCGGCTTTTTCATCAAATTTTGAATTCTTCTCAAATTTGACATCAGTTATCAGGCAGAGAAAATAATCCTTGTACTTGTCGAAGATCTGCACCGCCTCCTCGTAATTTGATGCCATCAGTATCTTCGGTCTAACCCTCAGCCTTAGCACCTTATAAAGCTCATCCATGGTACTCACGTCCTCTATTATGCGCCGTGTCTGCTCCATGACACAATGATAGAGCAGCGGTATGTACCGCGAATAATACTTCGCCGAGTCTTCCACAAGCAATATTATGCGGCTGTAGCCCACTTTGGTGTCATTTTCGGCATTGACGTAATCCTCAAGTTGCTTTACCATCGCGAAGAAGATGCGGGAGTCGCCGTTCCAGACAAAAACATTGTCTATCAGGTTCGTCCTTCGCTGCTCGCCCTGGAAATACCCGACGAACTGGTTATTGTTGAGCAGAAGGTATATGGGGATATACTTGTAAAGTGCTTTAAGCCTGGAGGCTATCTCTATTGGCGTTTTCCGGTCAACGCCAACCATTATTATGATGAGGTCAAAGTGCCTCGAGTAGAGCTTCTCAAAAGCCTCTTCGAAAGAGGAGACCCCGGTGATCCTTGGAATTGATGTCAGGTTCAGCTGGTAATATACGCCAAGGATATAGTCCGAGAATTTGCCTTCGCGCTCGAGGCTATAGGCATCATAGAGGTTTGAAATGATCAGTATCTCCCTTACCTTGAACTTCATCAGGTCATGAAAGATGTCACGGTCATAGTTGTTTTTCTCAAGGAAATTCTGCAGCAGCTTGCGCTTGTTCATCAGGAAATCCCTGGCTGCCTCATATTTCTGCTTCAGTTCTTCATCTGACCTGTATTTTTTGATGGCCACTTCACCCTGAACGGTGTTCAGGTAATTACATATCAGGGTGGCAATATTGTTTATCAGGTCACGCTCCTCCTTCATGAACGGCCCCTCATCCATGTCAGGAAACTCCGCGGTATAGTATATCTCAACCTCCCCGAACCTGTCATCAATGGTGAGAAAGGGCTGTCTCTGCCTCCATTTTGTAACTATGAAGCCGGGAGACATATACTCCTTGCCGTCAAAACTGATGCGGGCAACAGTCTTTTCAGGATACTGCCAGGCATCAGGCAGAATATATACTATCCTTTTGAGTGCATTTTCAACCGACTTCTCAGACTGGAGGATTGATGCAGTCTGATTGATGCATGAAAGTTCCTTTAGCCGTTCGGTCTTTTCGTACATTATCTCCTTCAGCCCCTCCTGGGTGGCCATAACCGAATCAAGGCCGTGGATCAGGTTAATGAACCCGGAGATGAGCAGGGCAAGAGTATCTGCAAACTGTCTCTCCTCTTCAAGGAAGACCTCACCTTCAATCTTTGATGCATCTCCCGTAAAAACAATGGCGACTGATCCGCTTCTGGCAGATATGGTGGTAAACGCTGATTCCAGGATATGCGGGGAATCCGCGAACCCCGGTGTGCTGTAGTGATCATCCTCGTAGCTTATACGGCATTCAATGCCCTCAGGATACCTGAAGGCGTCAGGTATCAGTTCAATGATCTCAGAGAGGGTGGTCTCCACGGAGTGTCCGCTTCTCAGGCTCTTTGAGATCTCATTGATACAGGCAAAGATGCGGCTTTCTGCCTTTGGCTTTCCATCCTGCTTACCTTCACGGGCGGGAACCTGTCTGATCTCATTGCCCTTTATAATATTCAGGAATCCGGTAATCAGGTTGGCCATATTGCTAAACAATTCCTCCTCTGATTTCTGGTGGGTCTCCCTGTATGTTGCCGGAAAACCTTTAAGGTAAAAAAACTCTATGGTGCCTGACCTCCTGTCAATGGTCGTAAACTCTTCCCTGAGGCTCCATTCATGCTCACTGAAATCCTTCCCGGAACTCAGGTACTCCTTCCCGTCATAGATGATCCGGGCTACTGCATAATCGGGGAACTGCCATGATTTTGGCATGTTGCGGCAGATCTGGAACAGTGCATCATCAATGTTCTTCTCTTCGCTTATCTTTCTTGTCCGCTCCAGGGTCATAACATCATCCTGAAAGGCCACTGCATTTATGTCAGAACCCTGCTGGGAATTCAGGTAATTGCTTACTATCGTGGCTATGTTTTCCAGGAGCTGTCTCTCTTCATGCAGGAATGGCCCCTCATCTGCTTTCGGGAACTGTTTGGTGTAGAAAACGTCAATAGCTCCCCACTTTTTGTCCCAGGTCTCAAAAATCTGCTTCTGGATCCACCGCGTCTCCCTGAAGGTGGCAGGCCGATACTCCTGGCCGTCATATTTGATCCGGGCATATGCATATTCAGAATACTGCCATGCTTTGGGAATCTCACGGACTATTTCGGCGAGGGTCTGACCAACCGGATATTTCTTGCTGATGATCTTATTGATGGCATAGATCATGGAGAGTCCCTTCTGGCTCTGGATCTTCTCTGCCAGAAGTTTTTGCATCTCCTTCTGCATCTTGGATAACTCTTCCATCCCTGATCAGTTCGTCCCTTCCCGGAGGGTCAGGGACATGCAATTTAAACGGAAAATCAAAAAAAGCTCAATATATTTTGCGATTATATATGAATTACTGAAATTTAATCATATTTTTTTGAAAAACCACTAATCCTTTAAACCCCTGGAACCATGTCAAATCCTGTTGATGAATTCATGGCGAAAATTATCGCCAAAAACCCCGGTGAATCAGAGTTTCACCAGGCTGTCAGAGAAGTGACCGAGTCACTTATGCCTTTTATTCTGGATAACCCCAAGTACAGGTCTGCCAAAATCCTCGAAAGGATGGCCGAACCCGAGAGGATAATCATTTTCAGGGTCCCCTGGGTTGATGACAAGGGAGAGATCCAGATCAACAAGGGCTACCGTATTGAGATGAACAGTGCCATCGGTCCCTATAAGGGAGGTCTTCGTTTTCACCCCACGGTGAATCTGGGCATACTGAAATTTCTTGCCTTTGAACAGGTACTGAAAAACAGCCTCACAACACTCCCTATGGGAGGCGGAAAGGGAGGATCAGATTTTGACCCGAAAGGAAAGAGTGACAATGAGGTGATGCGCTTCTGCCAGTCTTTCATGAGTGAGCTTTTCAGGCATGTGGGTGCGGATACTGACGTGCCTGCCGGAGATATCGGGGTGGGCGGAAGAGAAATAGGATACCTGTTCGGACAATACAAAAGGCTGCGAAATGAATTTACCGGCGTCCTTACCGGCAAGGGCCTTGAGTGGGGCGGCAGCCTTATAAGGCTTGAAGCCACAGGCTACGGCCAGGTTTACTTCGCCGAGGAGATGCTTAATACCCGGGGTGACAGCCTGGAGGGCAAGATATGCACCGTCTCGGGTTCGGGCAATGTGGCACAGTTCGCCACCGAAAAAGCAATCCAGATGGGAGCCAAAGTGGTAACGCTGTCAGACTCAAGCGGATTCATTCATGATCCTGACGGGATTAACGAAGAGAAGCTGGCTTTCGTGAAGAACCTCAAGAATGTCAAACGCGGACGGATCAGGGAATACGCGGAGAAGTACGGTTGCACCTACGTTGATGGCAAGCCTACCCCGTGGGACGTACCGTCCCAGGTGGCCCTTCCTGCCGCCACCCAGAACGAGATCAGCGGTGCAGATGCCGAAACGCTTGTAAAAAACGGATGCTTTGTCGTCTCAGAAGGAGCCAACATGCCATCCACACCAGATGCTGTCAACATCTTCCTGCATCATAAGATCCTGTTCGGACCGGGTAAGGCTGCAAATGCAGGAGGAGTGTCCACATCAGGCCTGGAGATGACACAGAACTCCATGCGCCTCTCCTGGTCACGCGAAGAGGTTGACAACCGTCTCCACAGGATCATGAGAGAAATACACGCAACATGCGTGAAGTACGGAACCCAGAAAGACGGGTTCATCAACTACGTCAACGGAGCCAATATCGGCGGCTTCGTCAAGGTGGCCGAGGCCATGCTGGCCCAGGGAGTGGTATAGGCCGTGAAAAAAATCTTCAGAGAGACCTCCTTCGAGCTGCTGATGCAGAGGAGGGTAAGGTATGTACTGCTGGTATGCAGCAGGTATGATGCCTTCATTATGGAGGAGGATGGAAAGATTGACGAGAAGGTGTTTAACGATTACGTCTCGTTCAACCTCCGATACCCTCCCCAGTTTATCCATGTCACTTCTGCTGCCGAAGCACTGGAGACACTCGGCAAGACAAGGATAGACCTCATAGTGAACATGCTGAGCATAAGTGATATGGACCCGCTGGAGCTCTCTCTGAAGATCAAGAGGAAATGGCCGGACATCCCCATTGTCATTCTTGCCCCGGTATCCAGGGAGATGGCAATAAGGCTTGACAGTGAGGAGATGAAAAGCATAGACTATGTCTTTAACTGGCTGGGAAGCACAAATATCCTTCTTCCTGTCATCAGCCTGGCAGAGGACAGCTTCAATGTTGATGAAGACACCCGGCACGAGGGGGTGCAGTCAGTGCTGCTCGTTGAGAGCTCCGTCAGGCTGGCTACACTCTTCCTTCGCCACCTCTACCGGATCATCCTCGAACAGTCGCGTGAATATATGATCGAGGGACTGAACGAACATCAGAAGATGATGCAGATGCGAGGCAGGCCTAAGATCCTGCTTGCCACAGGGTACGAGGAGGCGGTGGCATTGTTCGAAAAGCATAAAACCCACCTCCTTGGCGTTATCAGCGATGTGGAACAGTACAGGAGCGAAAAGACAAAGAGCGGCACCTTCATTGAACTGTTCAGACTGATCAAACAGCATGATCCCAACATCCCGATCATAGTACACTCTGCGGACCCTCAGACCGGGAAGAGCGCCCTTGAATACGGCAACGCATTTCTCGACAGCAACTCTGTCAACCTGGGCGAAGAACTGGAGACTCTGCTCAAACAAAACCTTTACTTCGGAGATTTTATATTCACTGATCCGGCCTCCGGCGACGAGATAGCACGGATATCAGATCTGCAGACATTCCAGCGCAAAATGTTTGAGATCCCTGACGATTCCCTGCGCTACCACCTCTCCAGAAACCACCTTTCCAAATGGCTATACGCCAGGGCCCTCTTTTCACTGGCAGAATTCCTGAAAGAGATCAGCCTTGATGAATTCTCAAGCCTTGACCAGGCACGTCGGTTCATCTTTGATACCATTGCCAGTTTCAGACGAAGCAAAGGGCATGGAATTATTGCTGACTTCTACCGCGAACACTTTGATGAATACCTGATATTCACCCGTATAGGTGATGGCTCAATGGGCGGAAAAGCACGCGGACTGGCATTCCTTGATCACCTTATCAAGCAGAATGATCTCTCCGAAAGCTTTGATGATACCGTGATATCTATCCCGCGGACCGTTGTTATCAGCACAGATGTCTTTGACGAATTTATGTCTGAAAACAACCTCTACCCTGTTGGCCTGTCAGACGCAGCCGACAGGGAGATCCTTGATGCCTTCCTCAAAGCCCGGCTGCCCTTCAGGATCCATAAAGACCTGCTCGTCTTTATTTCAATAATCAGGGGGCCTGTTGCAATCAGATCATCGAGCCTGCTTGAGGATTCCCATTTCCAGCCGTTTGCAGGGGTGTATTCAACCTATATGATCCCCCGGGCCGAGAATGAGATGGTCATGCTTGAACTACTTAGCGTAGCCATAAAAAGTGTCTATGCCTCTGTTTTTTACAGGGGAAGCAAGAATTATATGAAGGCCACCGCAAACCAGATTGAGGAAGAAAAGATGGGTATCGTTCTTCAGGAGGTATGCGGACAGCAATACGGGAACAGGTTCTACCCCACCCTCTCGGGAGTGGCACGGTCGGTCAACTTCTATCCCATTGAACCTGAAAAGTATGAAGACGGCTTTGTCACCCTTGCCTTCGGGCTGGGCAAGTATATCGTTGATGGTGGCGTTGCACTCAGATTCTCTCCCGGTTATCCGAAAAAGATCATACAGCTCTCTGACACCCGTATGGCATTGCAGGAGACACAACAGGAGTTTTACTCCCTTGACCTGAACCCTTCCAGCTTCGTGCCAAGCACAGACGACTCCGTAAACCTTCTTAAACTGAGCATAAAAGAAGCAGAACCTGACGGTTCGCTCAGATACGCAGCATCAACATACGATTACCAGGATGACATCCTTCGTGATGAAATAGTTGAGGGGGGAAGGAAGGTTATAACCTTTTCAAATATACTCAGGTATGGGCTCTTCCCGCTTCCGGATATACTGAAGAGGGTGCTTGCAATAGGGCAACAGCAGATGAACAACCCGGTTGAGATTGAATTTGCAGCCAACATTGATCTCTCAAGAAAGAAGCCGGTGCTCTTCAATCTCCTACAGATCAGGCCTATAGTGGAAAATTATGAGACAATCAGATTCCGGCTTGAAGATATACCTCATGAGGAAACGATTGTATATTCTGCCCTTGCCCTTGGTAACGGTACAGTTGACGGCCTGCGTGACGTGGTTTATGTGCGGACGGATAATTTTGAGGCTGCCAAAAACCCCGTGTTGGCTGACCGAATAGAGTCCATTAACGAACGTCTTATCAATGAGGATATCAACTATATCCTGATTGGTCCGGGACGGTGGGGATCAACAGACATTTGGCGGGGAATACCAATTAAATGGCCACAGATCTCCGGTGCCAGGATAATTGTTGAGTCAGGACTGGAGAACTACCGTATAGATCCAAGCCAGGGCACTCATTTCTTCCAGAACCTGACTGCTTTCAGGGTAGGCTATTTCAACGTTAATCCTTCCCGGGGAGACGGTTTTATTGATTATGATTTTCTGTCAGGTGCAGAAACAGTCTTTGAGGATGACCTCCTCAGGCATGTCCGGTTCGCTGAGCCTCTCAGCGTGATGATAGACGGGAAGAAAAAGACAGGTGTGATTATGAAGCCCGGCCACCGGTTAGAATGACCATTAGTGAAGGAAGGTCACATCGCCAACCATGTCAAAATAATCGCCGTCGGCATACCTGCCTGACACCTTCCAGACATAGACGCCCTGGGGTGCCAGGTTGCCGTTACCGAAATAACCATCCCAGCCTTTCTTAAGCTCATGGCTTTCATAGATCAGCATCCCCCACCTGTTGAAGATCTGAAGCTTATATTCAATAACGTTTTCAAAGAAAGGCCTGAAAACGTGGTCCATTGACGGATGGACACCCTCGGTCCACTCCCCTCCGGTGGGGCCCGTACCATTCCATTTGAATACATTTGGAAACTTAAGGGTCCCCTCCTTCCATTCAACCACAACAGGCGTCTCCATGGCGGCAGAATCAATACAGCCATCGCTTGTGGTGACAAGGAGCGTCACAGTATATGACCCCGGTGATTCATACCTGTGATAAGGATTCTCCTCGATGGAGGTTGTCCCGTCACCAAAATCCCACAGCCATGAATCCGCAAAATAGGAGTAACTGTAGAAGATCACTATCTGTTCATTGTTGACAACATGGGTGGGATAGGCGTCAAAGATGGCCGAAGGGTTCTGGTAGACGGTGATGATACCGCTGCGCACTGACTCTCCTGCTATATTGTGTACAGTCAGCTTTACAATATAGTTGCCGGGAACATAATAGGTGTGTTCCGGATTCTCCTCTGAAGAATATTGCTTATCTCCAAAATCCCAGGTATAGCTTTCGCCATGTTTGCTTTTATTGACAAACTGCACTGTCAGCGGGGCGCATCCTGATGTTGCTCCTTCAAAGTCAGCCTCAGGCATGGGTGGCAGGATGACTTCAATGGAGACGCTTCGCTGTGCGGCACAGCCCCAGCTCTCGGGCGGGATGGAGTAGGTGATGGTGTGAATGCCCAGTCCTGCCTCAGCCGGATCGAAAATATTGTCTGTCATGCCCGGGCCTGACCATGCGCCTCCGGTAGGATATGCCGTTACGGCTACCGGTGAGCTGTTGAGGAAAAGTGTTGCCGGAGCATCAATGATTATAGAGGGCAGAGCCATGACAGTTATCACCACCGTGTCGGAAGCTGCACAGTCAGTATTTAGAATGGCATAGTGAATAATGTGATTCCCAACCCCCGCCAGGGCAGGAATAAACTGGTTGCCAACCACTCCCGGTCCTGACCAGACCCCTCCCAGATCGTGGGCTGTGAGTGTTACGGCAGGACTGTCCTCGCAGAGAGTATCCACAGGCGTGATGGTGGCGTCAGGAGTGGCCACGGTAATGATTGTGGAATCGGTATCCGTGCACCCGTTGGCATCAGTGATAGTGTATGTGACCAGATGATTGCCCGATCCGGCCACGGCCGGATAGAAGATGTTGCCAACGACTCCCGTGCCTGCCCATACGCCGCCCGGATCATGTGCCTGCAGCACCAGTGCCGGATCTGTTGAACAGACAATTCCATAGTCAATTATGGTGGCGTCGGGTACCGGATGCACGGTAATCACGGTTTGATCATCATCGTTGCACCCGTCAGCATTTGTTACCGAATAAGTGATCACATGATTGCCCGGACCTGCCATGGAAGGATCAAAGATATCACCAGTCACTCCGCTGCCTGTCCATGTGCCACCCGGATCATGAGCCGTCAGGGTCACCGGCGGTGCGTTTGCACACATCGGCTCAACGGGAGTGATTGTTGCATCCGGATAGGGTACTATCAGTATCCTGGCAGTGGTCACCACCGGAGGATGGTCACCGTTCTCGCGGTCACGCGGACCACCGGGAATGGTTGGGTCATCATATGGATTGCAATAGTTCCAGTTGCGCAGGGTCACTTCAAAATACTGACCCACCAGCTTGTCATCAGCCACAAATATCACATCAGACCAGACCCCTGAACCAGTTACGGGACCGGTAAGTGTAATGATGTTATCGCGGTACGGGAAGGTCCTGGTTCTGCCATCAACTGTTACCGGTGCTCCGGTCATTGTAATATCAGTACCGTAAATCCACTGTATCCAGCGGGTATTGACGTTGGGATTATCCCTCTCCTGCGGCGGTACACAGTTGAACTGCGTCAGGTCCTGGAAACGGACATTGGCGCTGTTGCCGAAGCAGACCGGGTAGACCACGGGGTTGATGTGCATATGACCCCCGTTGTGATCATCATCATCCCACACGGTAACAATCTGTTCCTGAGATGATGAGGTGCACAGTACCCCGTTAACCATCAGAGTGGCCTGGGGATGATAGTTGCACACATTTCCGGCAGATGTATAGGTGATAATAGCCGTGGCCTCAAACACTCCCGGGGCTGTCTCAGTAGCTGGCAGCGTTTCAACGGTACCGTTATCCCAGTCAAACCTGATGTGTACCGGGGTCCCTGCGTTGGTTACCTCCGTGTAGCTTACAGTCCAGGTAGCAGTTACCGGAGAGCACAGCTTGTCCGGGGTAATGTTGTTAGCCTTGGACAGAATGGAGCAATTCTGCCCGTGGGCGCTCAACGACAGCAATACGGAAATAATATATAGGATCCATTTCTTCATGAATCATCTGACTACATACCCTCGCCGGTGTGTAATGCATTCCTTTATACGAGTGAATATGTCAGATGGTTACATTGCTGACTGACTGTTTTAAGGCTGAAGGAGATGCCTTAAGGGTATATATGACTGAAAAAAGGAGTCATCTGGCAGTCCCTGCTCCTTGCCCGGAGCGCTGTTTTTACAAATCGCGTATTGAGACCCGGTAATTTACATTTCTCTCTTTCAGATAGCGGATAATAAAATTAAAACACTCCTCATGTCTGCCGACCAGCTCGGGCGGGAAGACTCCCTTTCCCCTGAATAGCCCTGACAGTATCATCTCTGCCGTTCCGGTGGCAGTGAATCCGGTTGTCCGGGCCATTGATGAGATCTTCTCAACCGGGTCATACTCATCAAACAGGTCATACATGATCTCCCGCCTTGTTCCCTGCTCTTCCCCCCTTAGGATGACGCGCATCACCGTGAACTCCGGCTCTTCATCAGCCAGCTTCCAGGCCTTGAACAGTATCCGGGAGGTGAAGTCCAGCGGACTCACCCCGGTACCGTTAATGCTCACCGGCTCACTCTCAAGGAAACCGGCCTCCCGGAGGGCCTGGATTAGCTTGATGTGACCCGGATAACGAAGAGTTTTCTCTTTCATATCCGGGATATGCTTCATGGTACGGATCAGTGACCGCAACCCGTCGGTATTGAATGCCTCGAGTGTTCCGATCTCACTGAAATGAATATGCTCAGCATCGCTCATAGCTGGTTTGGTGACCGTCACGCCCTTCTCCACGAAGCGGGCCGGACGGGTATATTCCTCTATGACATCGCAGGGCGAAAAGGGAGCCTTGTATTCGAAGGGCCACACCCTGACTTTGGGCAGGCCGCCAACCATATATTCAACTTCTTCTATCTGCATCCTCTCATTGTGAAACCCGACAATATAGTTAGGCATCCCCGGCGCCACACCACAGTCCATCACCACCGTGACCCCGTTCCTTCGCGCAAGCTCATCAAGATGCTCCGGATCCTCCGGCATGAACGAGATATCCACCATATCCTTCTTCTGCCTGATAACCTCGGTCATGGTCTGCAATCCCAGGAAACCGGGTACTGCAGAGACCACAATATCAGAATCGGTTATTGCCCCTGACAGTGCTGCCGGATCTGTCACATCGAGCAGAGACCGGCGTATCCCGGGAAAGGTGCCCAGCTTGTCGAGCGACTTTGCATCAATGTCTGTGGCAGTTACCTGGTGGTTCTTAGACAGCTCCCTGGCCATTGCCCTGCCTACCATCCCGGCCCCGAGCACAGTTATCTTTTTCATTGTGTGCGGATATTAAGGATCAATATTAAAACCTCTCCAATATAGATGAATTTCCGCTCATCAGGAAACAGGTTGCCGTGCCGGCGTATCAGGGCAATACCCTGGTAAGGCAAATGAAAGATGACCACAGAAATAATTCGTATAAAAAATGAACCCTTTTGAAGAAAAAGTGTATTTTGAGTGTTCGCAGGATAATTAATGCTTCATCAATGAAAATTATTGTAAACGACACAGAGCTTGATCTTCACAGTGGTGCAAGGGTCAGGGATGCAATCTCGCGTTATTATAAACACGCAGGGCGAAAAGTGCCTAAAAGGCTGCCGGTGGCAGAAGATAAGTTCGGCAACATCGTCGCACCTGACGGGGCACTGACTGACGGAAATACCCTGTTCATCCTGTCAGGCCGCAAAAAAAGAACCCGGATCGTCCGGATGATCATTATTCTCATCGCCGCCGGACTCATCTCTGCATGCAGCTCCCTGAGATACTCCGGCACCTCTCCTGCTGCCGAAAAACAAACAATAGTTACTTCTCCGGCCGGACGGCAGGCAGTGATCTTTGCAGTGAATGACATACATGCCGCAATAGATAATTTCCCCAAGCTGGCATGGATAACTGACAGCCTGAGGGCCATATACCCTGACATGCTTCTGGTAGCCGCAGGCGATAACCAGACAGGCAACCCCGTAAACGACCAGTTTCCCGAAAAGGGATTCCCGGTGATAGACCTGATGAATGCCACAGGATTTAACCTGAGCACAGTGGGAAACCACGAATTTGATACCGGTCCCGAGGGTTTCGGCACCCTGACAGAAAAAGCACATTTTGGTTTCATCTGCGCCAATGTAACCGTTGACAGTCATCCCGGCGTCAGGATCACCCCATATAAAATATTCACCCTGCCAAACGGCCTCAGGCTTGCTTTCCTCGGGCTGATCCAGCTGGGCCAGAATGGCATACCGGACAGCCATCCTGCCAATGTCAGGGGCTTCTCCTTCCGGTCGGCGTTTGAGACAGCGCCTGAATACCTCTGGCTGAAGGACAGCAGTGATGTCTTCATCGCACTTACCCATATCGGGTTTGAGGATGATGTAAAACTGGCGGAAACTATGCCCGCGGGAATTGACCTGATTATTGGCGGTCATTCCCATACACGGGTCGAGAAAGAGCAGATCCATAACGGTATCCTGATCACACAGGCTGAAAGCAAGCTTAAATATGGAACCCTGATCAAACTGGCGGTAAGCAGTGATGGAACAGTGAGCAGAAGCATGCAGCTGATTGATGTACGTAACTCCAAGAATGAGAACCCGGCCATCCGTGAAATGGTTGACAAATACAATGACAACCCGGTACTGAACGAAGTGATTGCCACAGCCACTGATGATTTCTCGTCTTCCGGGGAGCTGGGTTACCTGATGGCAGATGCACAGCGTGATGCAGCCGGGGCAGATATAGCCCTGATGAACCCCGGAGGGGTGCGCATTGACCATCTGGCAAAAGGACCTGTGACCATCAAGGATGTTTACCAGCTTGACCCGTTTGGGAACGAACTGGTGGTCACAAAGCTGACCGGAACTGAGATTTATTCACTTTTGCATGCCGCGTGGCCGGTTGACGAGAACCACCCTGTCTACCCCTCCGGCATTACAACTGAGCATTCGGTTGATGCAGAGGGCAACCTGAAGGTCATTACAGTCCTGACGGAAGATGGCCTGCCTGTTGATAAGAGCCGACTCTATACCGTCGCCATGAACAGTTACATGACACAGGTCTACAATTACGAGCATGCTGATCCCGGTCAGTCTCTGTTCTTTACTACAGCCGAAGCACTGATCAGGTACCTGAAGAAACAGGGTAATGTCAGAAGCTACAGGGGCGAGACAAGGGTAAAGATAGCCAGGTAAACAACTCCGGGTACCCTGCCCCCCGGAAGTGAAAGAACATGCAGGGAATTTCGCCGGCTAAAATATGTTCTGTAACAGAACAGTGATTTTTGTCTTGATTTTATCATGATAATGACTATATCTTGCCTGATAAAATTAATTTGAAATGTCATTTCACTTTCTATCAGCCAAGATTACACAGACGTTAAGAAGAATAACCTGGCAATTGGTTTGCCCGCTTCTTATAATAACAATGGTTCAGTGCAGCAAGAGCCCGGCAGAGCCGGTATGGACAACCTTCACCGCCGAAGATGGCCTTGCAAATAATTGGGTAACAGCAATAACCATTGATCCCATGGGCAACAAGTGGTTTGGTTGCATGATCAGGAGCATATCCTGCTATGATGACAGGTCCTGGACGACTTATACCATCCCGGATGAATATGTTTGTGGGTGGATTTTCGATATAGTGGTTGACAGAAACAATAACAAATGGCTCGGTACCCTGGGTTCAGGAGCTGTTAAATTTGACGGTGACACCTGGACCAGCTATAATGAATCCAACGGCTTCCCGGGAAATGATGCCCTTGCTCTGGCTACTGACACGGAAGGCAACATCTGGTTCGGCACACGCGGCGGCGTGGTGAAATATGACGGAGATGAATGGGTCACTTACACCGAAA
>JAAZBN010000009.1 GCA_012513795.1 Bacteroidales bacterium
TGAAGAGACGGATTTTGTCCATATATGTATCAATCACTTCAAGGATGGGTCCGGCATTTCCGGTGAAGATGGGCGACCATGTCTCAGCATTGCTCTTTGCCAGCCTTACGGTGCTGTCAAATCCCCCGGCAGCAAGTGACATAATATTACGGGTATCTCTTTCCTTGTCAAGCACACATAGAGCCAGGGCGAAAGAAGTGATATGCGATATATGGGATACATAGGCTACATGAATGTCATGCTCACGGGAGTTCATGTACTGTATCTTCATGTTAAATGACTCAATCAGTGCGGTGATCATCTCAAGGGCGTCATCATCACTCCTGGCCGGATCACAAATGATTGCTATCCTGTCATTGAAGAGCCTGTCAAGTGCCGCTGCCGGACCAGAGTGTTCCGTCCCGGCCATCGGATGTACGGCAACAAACCTGCCCCGGGCGGGATGGCTGTCTGCCACGGCGGCAATGTCTGCCTTTGTTGAACCCATATCTGCAACTACCTTGCCTGTTCCTGAGATCATATCAAGAATGCCCGGCAGGAGCCGGCAATTGACATCCACAGGAGCGCAGAGGATGATGATGTCAGACTTCGCAACGGCCTCATCCAGTGGCAGGAACTCATCGGCAAGGCCGCGATACATGGCAATGGTGCAGTGATGGGGATTGGTATCTACTCCGGTGATCTTACCGGCGAAACCGTTTAGCCGCAGGCTTCGCGCCAGCGATCCCCCTATCAGCCCGAGGCCTGTGATGCAGATGTTTGCAGACATATTTTCTCAGTTTATTTGCAATTGTTCTTTTGTGACTCCTGCTTCAATTCGCCGGAGCGCCGTTATAATTGTTTTCTTGTCAGCGCAAAGCGAAATCCTTATATGCCTCCTGCCGTTAATTCCGAAGACTGAGCCGGGGGTAATAAAAATATGGTTCCTGTGCAGCAGTTCATCTGTCAACTCCTCAGCATCTGAATACCTGTCCGGGATCCTTCCCCAGAGAAAAAGTCCTGACTGCGACCTACTGAAGGAACATTCCAGCAGCCTCATGATCTCTTCCGCCTTCTGCCGACGCCGGTGATATACTTTATTCAGGCGCTCATACCATTCTTCCGGCGCGGCCAGAGCCACCACAGCTGCTTCCTGCACCGGCCTGAACATGCCGGAATCCATGTTGCTTTTGATCTTTATCACGTCATTTATATATTCCTCTCTGCCTGCCAGCATGCCTATCCTCCATCCTGCCATGTTGTGCGATTTGCTGAGCGAATTGAGCTCCAGCGCTGTCTGATGCGCACCCGGCACTGACAATATGCTCATATGCTCATTGTTTAATATAAAGCTGTAGGGATTATCATTGCAGAGCAATATGTGGTGTCTTTCGGCAAAATCAACCAGCTCTTCAAAAAGTCTTCTGGTTGCCCTTGTCCCGGTTGGCATATGGGGATAATTGATCCACATTAGCTTCACCCTGTCCACTCCTGCTGCCTCAATAGCCCTGATGTCCGGAACCCAGCCATTCTCCACGGTGAGATCATATCTTCTGACAACGCCTCCGGAAAGCATGGCAGTAGCTGCATATGCCGGGTAACCGGGATCAGGTACCAGCACCTCGTCGCCCGGATCGATGAATGCCATGCTGATATGCATTATCCCCTCTTTGGAGCCGATGAGTGGTAATAATTCTGTCTCCGGGTTCAGCATAACCCCAAAATACCTCCTGTACCACTCCGCAAATGCCTGTCTCAGTGAGGATATCCCCCTGTAGCCCTGATAGCCGTGATTCTCCGCCAAAGAGGCACTTCTCGCCAGTTCTCCGGTCACCTCTGCGGCAGGAGCCATGTCAGGACTACCAATACCCAGGTTGATTATATCTGCTCCCTCCTGCCGCATGCGGGCAATCTCTGCCAGCTTGGCAGAGAAGTAATACTCACTGACCAGTTCAGTGCGCGAGGCAGCTCTTATGAGAGTCTTCTCCATGTTGATTCTTTTTCTGCTTTCAATTTTTTCCGGTCTCATAGGGCATCAGGCCACGCCTGAATTCACCCACCGTTTCAAGTCGCTCTGTTAAAGGCCTGATAGCATCAAGAGCCATTCGGTAACGACCGTAATCGTTAAAAATCAGGTCGATATGAAACATATACTCCCATGGTCTTCCCACTATCGGCATTGACTGTATCCTGGTCAGGCTGATCTGGTAGAAGGCAAGCACTGAGAGTACCTGTGACAGTGACCCGACTTTATGCGGAAGGGAGAAGCAGACCATGGCCTTATCCGCACCTGACAGCGTTTCCTCGTTGTCGCCTGCCCTGCTTCTGCCTGAAATAACGAGAAAACGGGTATAATTAAGACTATCATCTTCAATCTCTCTCTTTAAAACGCTCAGGCTGTACATCTCGGCTGCGCTGTCGCTGGCTATAGCTCCTGAACCATAATGCTTCTCCTCACTTATGATCCTTGCGCTCAGGGCCGTGTCTACAGCTTCCACAATCCTGACACCCCTCTGCCTCATCTCATCAATGAAAACTGAACATTGCTGGAGAGCCATCGGATGTGAGTGTATCTCGGTGATGTCAGACAACTGCTGGCCGGGCAGTGCTACGAGGTTTTGAATGACGCGGAGGCATATCTCCCCTGTGACCGGCAATTGTGAGCGGCGCAGTAACTCGTAGTTCGGAAGGATGCTTCCGGCCACCGAATTCTCAAAGGCTGCAAGCCCGTAGTCTGCCTTACCCACGGTAAGTATGCGGAAAAGATCAGCAAATGTGTCACAGGGTATGACTGAAATCTCCTGCCCCCTGAAATATTCAATTGCTGCTATTTCATGGAATGATCCGCTGACGCCCTGTATGGCCACATTTAAACTCTCCTTTTCTTGTTTCATTTTAATCTTGCATCAAAAAAAAAGTCCCGCTTTCACGGGACTTGCTTCATCATACTCTTTATCTTTTCATACAGATATACAACTAATCAGTCCCTTTTTCCGGCTGATAATAGAAAAAGTAAAACGAAAAGTTGTATGCTGCAAATGTTGTCTTCATTTCGGACGCTAAAATAAACAAAATTTAAATTCAAACATATAACGCAAGAAAAAAACCACTATTATTTGATTTTGCTGCAAAAGTCTATCTTTATTGAATCAATTATGGCACTCGAAATTGAAAGAAAATTCCTGGTCTGTGGCGAATTCATGGATGACGCTATAAATTCATCAGACATTATCCAGGGATACCTGTCTCATGATCCTGACCGGACCGTCAGGGTGCGGATAAGGGATGACCGGGGATTTGTTACGGTAAAAGGAAAATCCGGGGAATCAGGAATGGACAGGTATGAATGGGAAAAGGAAATCCCGGTTGATGATGCCAGGGAACTGCTGAGATTATGTGATCATTCCCCTGTCATGAAGACCAGGTTTATTGTTCCCTTCAGAGGACATAATTTTGAGGTGGATGTTTTTCACGGCGAGAATGAAGGCCTGATTATGGCTGAGCTGGAACTCTGCTCGGTTAATGAGGAGTTCGCTAAACCGGAATGGCTCGGAGAAGAGGTTACATCTGATCCAAGGTACTACAACTCAAGCCTGGCAGTTAAACCTTTCAGCCGCTGGTAATGGCCGGGAAGAGCCGCACTGAGATAATCCGTATCATTATAGCCATACTGCTGGTCTGTGTCGCCATAGTCATTGCTTCCCTTACCGTGGGGCGTGATATATATAACGGATCGCGCAATGAAGGACTGCTCTCATTTGCCATTGTCAATGCCTGCGGTTACCTGTTCTTCCTGTTTATGCCGGTGGAGGTGGCTTTCGCATACTACCTCCAGGGTGATATAAGCGTTCTGGCATTGAACGCGGTGGCCATAGGAACAGCTCTATTTTCACAGGCAATAGATTATGTGATCGGGTTGCTTGTAAGCAACAGGTTTATAGATAATCTAATAGGTCGTGGCCGGTATGAGAAGGCCAAAGCGAACATAGCAAAATATGGTAATCTTACAATATTTGCATTCAATGCCCTGCCCCTCTCCTCTCCGGTAATCTCCCTTGCAGCAGGAATGATACGTCATGATATACGGAAAACACTGCTCTGCACTATCCTTGGACTCTTGGTAAAATATATAACCCTTACCTTAATCTTCTGACCCGCGGGGGATGCATTAAGCCTGAATGGCGTACTGAACCTCGCAGAGGATCCTTACATCATCACTGACCAGCACTCCACCTGCTTCCAGAGCTGCATTCCAGTTGAGCCCCCAGTCCTTGCGGTTGATCTTGCCACTGAGGCTGAAACCGGCCTTTGTATTGCCCCACGGGTCCTTGCCTACACCACCGAACTCCACATCCAGCTTAACAGGCTTCGTAACATCTTTTATTGTCAGATCTCCTGTGAGCTGCCAGTTGTCATCATCAGTCTTCTCCAGCTTCGATGACA
>JAAZBN010000010.1 GCA_012513795.1 Bacteroidales bacterium
AAGCGAGTTTTTAATTTTAATCTGAATGAACAAGTCACACGATGAGGTTTGGAATAACTGTCTGGAAATAATTCGTGACATTATTCCTTCGGCCAGTTTTAAAACCTGGTTCGAGCCTATTGTTCCTCTCAGGCTCGACAAGAACATTCTTACAATACAGGTGCCCAGCCCTTTCTTTTACGAATATCTTGAAGAGCAGTACATAGACATCCTCCGCAAGACACTGAGGCGGGAGATCGGCAATGATGCCAAGCTTGAGTACAATATCATTATGGAGAACTCAGGCTATACGAATGGCAAGCCATATATTGTACGTTATCCATCGAGGAATAAGGCTGATCTGCAGAACAAGCCAATGCAGGTACCTTTCGAGGTGACTCAGCCGGCCATCAGGAATCCTTTCATTATACCGGGTATAAAGAAGCTTCATTTTGATCCGAGGCTCAATCCTGATTATTCCTTTTCCAATTTTGTTGAGGGTGAATGCAATCGTCTGGCCCGTTCTGCTGGTATTGCAGTAGGGAACAATCCGGGCGGCACAGCCTTCAATCCGCTGATGATCTATGGTGATTCAGGTCTCGGCAAGACTCATCTGGTTCAGGCAATTGGCATACTGGTCAAAGAGAAGTTCCCTGACAAGACTGTTTTGTATGTGAATGCCAACAAGTTCCAGACACAGTTTGTGGAATCAATCCGCAACAACAACAAGAATGATTTTCTCCATTTCTACCAGATGATTGACGTGCTGATCATTGATGACGTCCATGAGTTTGCCGGGAAGGAGAAGACACAGGACACTTTTTTTCACATTTTCAACCATCTCCACCAGTCGGGCAAACAGCTGATCCTGACCTGTGACAAGCCGCCGGTGGAGTTGCAGGGTATGGAGCAGCGGCTACTGTCGCGTTTCAAGTGGGGTCTGCTGGCAGATCTTCAGAAGCCTGATTATGAGACCAGGCTTGCCATCCTTCGTAAGAAGGCTTACAATGACGGCATTGAGTTGCCCGATGAGATCTTCGAGTTTCTTGCGGAGAATATCTCCTCGAACATTAGGGAGCTTGAATCGGGGCTTATCTCCCTGTATGCCCAGAGCACCCTTAACCGCAAGGAGGTGACTCTTGAGCTGGCGCGCCAGATGGTTGACAGACTGGTGAACACACAGCGCAGGGAGATTACGATTGATTATATACAGAAGGTGGTCTGTGATTATTACAAGATCCCCGTGGAGCAGATGCAGGGCAAGACCCGTAAGAGAGAGATAGTACAGGCCAGGCAGGTTTCAATGTATTTCTCAAAGAACCTGACAAAGGCATCACTGGCCAGCATCGGTTCAATGATCGGCGGCAAGGACCACGCCACGGTGCTTCATGCATGCAAGACAGTGAACAATCTGATTGACACTGACAGGCATTTCAGGAGCCAGATACTGGAGATAGAAAAGAAGCTCAAGGTATGAAAGCTGATATCAATTATCTGAAGGAGGAGTTTTTCAGGTTATATGGGGACAGGGAGAGAGAGCCTGTCCTTTTTTATTCTCCCGGAAGGGTGAACCTCATTGGTGAGCACACTGACTACAACGGGGGATACGTATTTCCCTGTGCACTCGATTTTGGTACCACGCTGCTGGTCCGTCAGACGGATACAGCTGAATTAAGGCTGAACAGCCTCAATTTCCCGGGTGAGGTAATAATACCTGTAGCCCTTAATTATCTTCCGGTTCCGAAGAGCTGGACCAACTACCCTGTGGGGGTGATAAATGAATTTGCCCGTAACGGAATCAGGGCTCATGGCATGGAGATGCTCTTCATGGGTGACATTCCTAACGGCGCCGGTCTCTCTTCATCGGCCTCAATTGAGATGGTCACGGCTGTGGCCATGAACGAGCTTACCGGAGCAGGACTGGAGATGATGGAAATGGTAAAGATGAGCCAGAAGGCTGAGAACGGTTTTGTGGGGATGAACTGCGGCATAATGGACCAGTTTGCCGTGGGCTTTGGCAGGAAAGGACATGCCATCAACCTCAACTGTGATACTCTTGAATACAGGTATGCTCCCCTGAACCTGGGCGACAGAAGGCTGGTAATTACCAACACCAACAAACAACGGGGGCTGACCAATTCCAAGTATAATGAACGGCGATCGGAGTGCGACAGAGCGGTTGAACTGATATCGATCCACAGACCCATACGTCACCTCAGTGAGCTGACTGTTGCTGACCTCTGGATGCTTGACAGCTACATTGATGATCCCGTGGTCAGGAAGAGAGCCAGGCATGTCATTACGGAGAACGACAGGACCCTCGATGCCATCAGGGCACTGGAGAGCAATGACATAGAATTGTTTGGTAAACTGATGAATGAGTCGCATGATTCGCTTTGCCATGACTACGAAGTGACCGGCATGGAGCTTGACACCCTGGTTTATGAGGGCAGGAAGCTGCCCGGGGTCATCGGCACCAGGATGACCGGCGCCGGCTTCGGTGGATGTACTGTCTCAATTGTTGAAAGCCGGCATGTGGATAAATTCATGGAGAGACTGAGCGAGATCTACACACATAAGAGCGGACTGGTGGCTGAGTTCTACCTTCCCGGTATTGGTGACGGAGCCCGCATTATGCAGGCAGCAGGCAGCAGGCAGTAGGCAGCAGGCAGCAGGCAGTAGGCAGTAGGCAGTAGGCAGTAGTTAAATTGCTGCTAATTATGTAGTTACAGTTTATATTGTTAACACTCTTGCCTGCTGCCTGATCAAAGATCACGTACGCATCTGAACCCGACGGTGGCGCTGCGGTCATAGCCGGGTGAGACCAGGAGCTGCATCTGGGTCATGGTGAGTGGCTGAGGGCCTCCGCGCACATACCACCAGCTTGACTCCGGCCTGTACCAGCTTCCGCCCCTGATTATATTGAAGTAATAGGCTCCGTTACTGTAGACGTCACCTGTCATCTGCCAGACATTTCCAACCAGGTCAGCCACCCCGTATGGGCTCTCTCCTTTGGGAAAGGCATCCACCGGTGTGGGCCTTCCGAACCCGTTGTTGCACTTGGTCGCATGGAACTCATTACCCCAAGGCCATTCTCTGCCATCAGTGCCCTGGGCTGCCAGTTGCCACTCCACCTCCGTGGGCAGACGCTTGCCAGCCCATCTGGCATAAGCCCTGGCATCCTCCAGGCTGATCCATACAACAGGATAGCGCTCCTGCCCGGTGACAGGCAGGCCCATTTCCCAGTGTCTCAAATAGTTTGTTGTATCTGTTGGTACGTACCCGGAAGCCCTGATAAACTGAAGATACTCCTGGTTGGTCACTGGGTACTTGTCAATCAGGAAGCTGTCAGGAGTAGCGGTGATCATTGTGCCGGATGCGGGGTAAGGAACGAACTCATCAGTTGCGGTGAGAGTGTACTCTGTTGTTGCCGACGGTATGAGAACCATTCCTTCGGGTATCTCAGCAGCGGGTGCCGTCCTAACTGGTTCCGATACGAGCCAGGGACGCTTGTTCTCCGGAGCAACGACTCTTTCATCAAGGAGAATTCCATCATTGTCAACCAGTTCAATCACAATCTTTTCACCTGCAATTCCAAATAAAGCGTCACTGTCCAGCAGCGTGTCAGCAGGGGCATTTATGTTCAGTGGTTTGTTGTCGTAGCCGGGTTCTCCCCTGTATATGAGCAATGTCCCCTCCAGGGTTGATGAGATGTAAATCTTGCTGCCGCGTATTTCTGCGGTTATCAATTTGGGAAGGAGGGCGATGCAGTCTATTGAGCTTTCACGTCTGGTGCCGTTAAAGTTCTGGCTCCATCCCGGTGTCTCAACAGGTACCATCAGGGTGTTATTGATCACAGAAGGATTAAGTTCCACATGTCTGAAGAGAGAGACAAGGTGTTTGCCGGCGGTATCTCCCGGGCTGAAGAGCGGGCCGCTGTAGCCCCTGTGGTCCATATTGAGAACGGTAAAGATATTCTTCTCACCGGCGTTCCAGCTGTTGACATAGAGCCGGTCTGCCCCGCTGCTAACCAGTGGTGTCCAGTTTCCTCCTGTGAATGCATCACTGTTCCTGCGAAGAATATATGTTGTCTGTGACAGGTATTTGAGGTCATTGCGTAGCTCCTCTCCTCTCCCGCCGGGCCTGAACATATTGAGTTCCGTTCCGTAACCGTTGAAGAAGGCGACGGAGATCTCACGGTGCAGCACATCCTCTCCCACGTCAGCCACCCTGAAGATGGCAAAGTCGGGTCTGATGAGCTTGTTCAGGTTCAATTCAGGGCTGAGGAACAGGGCGTTATGTACTCTTGCTGCAACAATTCCGGGCATATCTTTAACCACCGGCATCCCCTCGGAGTACATCACCACTCCTGGGCGTACTGAGTCAGCAGCCTGCTGCAGCTCTGCCGATGACCTGCCCTCAGTGTCGAGGACCACTCC
>JAAZBN010000079.1 GCA_012513795.1 Bacteroidales bacterium
GTGCCCTCAGGAGAGGAGTTATCCCATCTATTTCATTCAGCAGTTCACTCAGGTAGAGCCCATTGCTGTCACGTTTAACAACTTCTTCCTCAAGGCGTTCGAGCTGAATGAGCAGCAGTGCTGCCTGAAACTGAGTCATCCTGTAGTTACATCCCAGGTTGAAGTGTTCATACCAGGCGCCGCCGGGCTTACGACCGACATTATGCAATGACCATATTTTTTCATAGAGTGTGTCATCATTAGTAACGGCTATGCCTCCTTCACCGCTGCACATATTTTTTGATGACTGGAAGCTGAAGCATCCTGTATGGCCTATGGAACCGAGTTTTCTGTTCCTGTATTCAGCACCGTGGGCATGGCATGCATCCTCTATAACATAAAGGTGATGCCTGGCGGCAATTTCCATAATCTTGTCCATGGCACATGCATTCCCCGCGAAATGGACAGGAATGATAGCTTTTGTCCTGGATGTTATTGCTTCTTCAATTTTGTCAGGATCAATATTATACGTGTCAGGATCAATATCCACGAAGACCGGAACGCAGTTCACCTCAATCACTACAGATGCTGTTGCTATGAATGACATCGGAGGAACGATGATCTCATCACCCGGTTTCACTCCGGCAGCCATGAGTGACAGCCTGAGGGCAACTGAGCCGTTCACTACAGCAACGGCATGTTTAACACCCAGGTAGGCGGCAAATGCCTTCTCAAGTCGTGACACACTGCTCTCAGGGTCAGAAGTGATCCCCCAGACACCGCTTTCAACCACCTTTTTTAAAGCCTGAAGCTCTTTTTCGCCGTAAACTGGCCATGGAAAACTCCTGCTAATTGTCTTGTTGCCACCGTAGTAAGCAAGTTTCTCTTTTCCCATTTGATTATCTGTTTTTAAGTGATTGTTTGTTTCCTTACAGCGAAACAGTCATTCCTGTCCGCGCACTTTTATAAATTGCTTCTATTATTTCAACTGCTTTCGCAGCTTCTTCAGCATCTATCACCAGAGGACGGCCCGTTTCCAAAGCCTCAACCATATCGGATATCTGCCTGATGTGTCCCGTGTCCTTTATTGCTTTCGGGTCTGTAACACCTCCTCCTACAGTCTCCTCTCCTGAAAAGCGAAGCCTGATTTCATTGTCCAGATCGCTCTCTTCACTAAACTCCCATTTTACTATTGTCTCTTCCTCTGTTATCACGGAGCCGCCTGTGCCAAGGATTTCCATCCGTTTGTAGGAACCCGGGAAAACAGCAGTTGATGCTTCTATAACGCCAAGAGCTCCGTTCTCAAACCGGAGGGTTGCAACAGCAGTATCTTCAACATCAAGATCGTGATGTCCCAGCATGGCTGAGAATGCACTCACTTCTTTAACCTCTCCCATCATCCATCTGAGGAGATCAACCGAGTGAATAGCCTGGTTCATTACAGCTCCTCCTCCGCTTATTTCCGGATCACCCCTCCATTTAACCTGGTCATAGTATGTCTGGCTGCGGAACCATTTCACATACACATCACCCATAATCATTTTGCCAAAGCGTCCGGACTCAACAGCCTTCCTGACCTCCATGTTTATATCAAGAAATCTCATGGGGAAGATACCTGCCACAAGGACATTCTTCTTCTTTGCCGCTTCAATAATGGTTCTGCATCGATTTACCGTTACCTCAAGGGGTTTTTCTATTATACAGTGCCTGCCTGCATCAATGGCCAGCAGGGCAGGCTCCAGGTGAGTTCCGGAAGGAGTGCAGATACATACCGTTTCAATCTCCGGGGAGTTGACCAGGGCACTGGCAGAATCAAAGACATTGCAGTTGAATTGTTCGCCGAATGCACGTGCCTTATCCCTGACGATATCTGTAACACCTGCCAGATGAGCATTTGCAATTGTGCCAATTGCCCTTGCATGCACTGCCGCAATATCTCCCGTACCTATTATTCCAAAACCATGATCCATGACTATATGTTTTTAAAACAGTTTGAAGGTGCAGTATTCGTAATATTCAGGTATCAATAGAATCCTTTTTTCCGGGGAATAATGGCTTGTTCCCGTTCTTCAGAATCCTTTCAAGGCTTAAGATATTCAGCATCAGATGTCGCGGATGATGATAGTTTTCAATTCTTTCATACTCTTCGA
Organism: Bacteroidales bacterium; assembly: GCA_012513795.1. Lineage (GTDB taxonomy): Bacteria > Bacteroidota > Bacteroidia > Bacteroidales > VadinHA17 > SR-FBR-E99. Next base: position 2,130 of record JAAZBN010000079.1, read on the forward strand.
CGAAGGTCATCTTCCTGTCTCCGCTAAAGTTCCACAGCGGGAATCCGTGCTTCTTCAGAGGATAATTCTCCATCACATAATTATAGGTTTTTTCAAACCAACAGAAAGCCCATGGATCAGCAGTATGCTCTATCATGTTCATTGTTCCGATAAGCAATTCAGCCTGTTCCCACAGGACCTTGTCAACCTGCCAGATGTTCAGGTCAATGTTCTCAAGACACCTGAACAGACCTCCGTAAACATCATCCCACGCAACTTCAGTGTGGCGCTTAAGTCTTTTCACGGCAAGATCATACAGCCCTTTGTCTTTTCTTCTCAAGGCTTCATCCATTACCATCCAGAGCACCTCAATTATATGTCCGGCATAACAGAACTGCGAGAAGGGTCCTTCGGGCACTGTCATATCATGATTAAGCACCTCTATCATCAGGTCAAACTCCGGCATATAGTGCTTATTCATCAATGCGTCAATACACCTGTCAGCAATATTTTCAATGGCAGGGTCCTCCTTTACACAGAGTAATGTTGTTGCAACTTTCAGGAATACCATCCAGTGTCCGAGGATTCTTGGCCCGGTTAACTGATCAGCATCAGGTCCGTAGGTCACCGCATGCAGGTAATCTGTACGGTCATAGAGATTAAAACATGAAATGACAATTTCTTTTGATATGTCATAATATTTCTGGTCACCGGTTGCCTTTGAAAATTCTGCCAGTCCTTCTGCAATGAACAGGTTTCCGTAAATATCCGGTAAAGTGCCTGTGATCGGCTGACCTTCACGTGTATATGACCACGGCCAGAATTCACCATCGGCAGGTCTCATCCCCAGTAACAGCTCCGTGGTCTTGCGGGCAATCTCCAGGTGGGAGGGATCATTGCCCAGGTTATTATAGAGAAAGGAGTAAACCCATAATCCCCTTCCATCATACCATGCTCTCTTGGTGGTTGAAAGAAGATTCCCCCTGCGGTCAGCATGGGTCATAAAGCCTCCTCTTTCATGGTCAACAACGTGTTTATCCATGAAAGGAATAAAATCATCATACAGGTATGATCTGTAATTTTCAAGCAGTTCCCGGACGGTTAATCCGGCAATAGCAGAGATTGTCATCATTTTTTGTTTTTCTTTCCTATCAGATACTCTTTCCGGAGTGCCGCCGGCGGAACAACCAGGTAGTATGGCAGAAAAAGCAAGCGCTCCCGATGTACCAATAAAACCTCTTCGTTTCATCCCTGATATAATTTTTATAGGGTTGTATGGAACCGTACATGATTGAACGTGAATTGGGTTCATAATTTTCCCTGTTCAGGATCAATCATGTGAATTCCATTTGTTTATTTATATATACTTCATTGTCGGTCTGTAATTTATAAAGTCAACTCTTTTTGTAAATTGCCAATCATGTAAGTCTCATTCTCTTTTCATTGTTTATGCCTTGTTTAATGCCACCCCGGAGAGGTTAATTCTTTGCCAATACAAATTTTCGTGATTCATGACTTTCAGAGGTTTCAATCAGAAAGTGATAAACTCCGTCAGCAAGGCCGGTAACGTCAAAATCTTCAGAATAGGAGCCCGGTGGCTGATAGGGATAATTGATCCTGTCAATCAGGGCGCCGTAATTGTCAAACAGTCGTATAATAACATTCGTGTTTCCTGTAATCTTGTAGTTGATGGTGATTTTTGATGAAGCCGGGTTTGGGTAAATCTTGTCAATAATACCGGTCTTTTCATTTCCGGCAACCGGTTTACCTGTTCCCGTAGTCAGCTTGTTACAGGTAAACACCACTTCGCGGGTGTCACCTTTTTTCAATGGATCAAGCCCTTTATGCCAGATATACAGCAGAACGAAGTTTTCTTCTACGACCGCAGTAATGGCATCGGTTGACAGTATGTCTATGCCGGTTGCAGTGAAGGGGAGGATCATCGCGGGATGCCTGTTGCCCCATTTTCCATTGGTTCCCGGTTCGCCGTCATCGTTCATGGTCACACGGTATTTTACAGTATCCTTCAAAGGACCGTGAGTGATGATCAGTTCATTTGTGACAAGCGGCTGCCGGTATTGACCTTCATGGCTCATTTTAAAGATCTTCCCCGGGTCACCATAGAAAGCAGATCCGTTCAGATCAATAGGTGAAACTCCCGGAGTGTTGTTGAGGAGATCAAACTGAAGGGCAATATTTGAGAGAAACCATGATTCAGACCAGGTGTTTTCCCTTGACATTCTGTAGTAGTAAGCTCTGGTACCGCCATGCTGATATGAATTGGCTGTCTCATCAATCACGTATCCGGTATAGGCAAACGCGCCGCCTTTATTCATCCAGGAAGGCGCCATGCAGCCATCATTCAGTATCTGACCGATGTTACAGTTGCCAAGGCCAAAGTATATTTTGGGATTGGCAGAACTGATCGGGTGATAGGTGCCGGCCGCTGACGCACCTGTCAGGAGATGGCTCCCGGACCTGAACAAACCTTCCGGGCTTTTGGTGGGATAATGAAGTTGCCACAGGTTATAGTTACCGTGCCCGCTGGTTATAAATATATCAACAGGAGCATTGTCAAGAGAGTCAATCCCGGAATTAATCATTGAAACGAGCCATGATGTACGGTCAGTTGGCGCGGAAGTATATGACCTTACAAGGATTGAATCAGGGTGTTTGACATAAAAAAGCCCTGAGGTTGCCTCATGGGTACTCAGCCCCTGGGTGTAGTACTCAAGGTCACTGCTGACAGTCCCGCTGAGGAGTGTTCTGGTAAAATGCGTGACCGTGTCTGCAGCAATCCTGTAGGCATCTTCCGGATATCCCGTAAGAACGCTCCAGATAACATCGGTATATGGATCATCATCGAGTGACCGGGTAAAGGGATGAAGCGTACCTGATATAAATGAAGGCAATGCCGTGCTCATGTCACAGACGAAGCAGATATGAGTAGGGCGATAGGAAATGATCGCACCCTTCACTTCAGATAAAGAGGATTCCCAGGTGAAGAGGCGCCCTTTATAAGATGATGAAAGAGTATCACAAACCTGCTTCCACCTGGTTATATTCCAGGTGCCCCGCTTAATCACAATTGCATAGCGCATGTCAGGTAATGGCTTCGACTGACTGAAACAGGTGTTGCAGAAGAGGAAGACAGATAAAAGAGAGAAAAGAATTACCCCCCTTCCTGATTCTGTTATTCTACCACTGTCATATCTGCCTGTTTTCATTTCAAATACTTCTCAGACTGTTTAATACTGTCAACTCTCTGGTTCAATGCCAAAGGCACTGAAATCATTACCCTCAACCCTGACAGGGATTGACCGGTATTCTGATCCGGTTTTTTCTGAAAGCACTTCACCTGACTTCAGATCAATGAGCTTATACTTTATGCCGGGCTCCAGAAGCAGGGGTTTAATAACCAGGTCAACCGGCCTGGAGTTATAGTTGGCTGCTGAAATGGTAAACGATGATTGCCCGCCATTCATTGAAATATCCATGTTTCCTACGGCTCCGTAAACATCAAAGGGTCTGTAAACATCACGGCAGGCAAGGGCTTCATCAAGTATATCCCTGATCAGGTCAGGACAGATACTCACTGCATTCCGGGCGCTCATTGTCACAACGTATGTCTTTCCTTCACCATATTTATTGGTGAATACAGATGCAGTTCCATCAGGAAAACCGGCTATCATGTTTTCTTTTTCAGGAATCCATGCAGTTGACACAATGGGGCCAAATGACCATGACTGGCCTTTATATGTCCTGGTACCTGGTTTTAAGACAGTTATCTTATTGTAATACCGTGATGACTGAACAGGTACGCTCTCCCTGGCACCCCATAGTTTTTCGCGGTCAAACCGGTCGCCATAGGGTATCCGCGGACCAAATGCAATAACCACCCCTCCCCTGCTGACAAAACCTTCAATCATCTCACTGTCAGTTTCCTGCATGCCGGAAATGTCAGGAAGGATTACAACATATCTGTTATTTAACAGGAAGTCAGCCTGTACAGGGTTTTTATTAAAAGGGTAGAAGGGAAGTATCTCTTCTCCCTTTTTCGGGACAAAGGGTATTATATCATAGCTGACACCCAGCTGTCTGAAAGCGTCAAGTGCAGGAGTGATGCAATTCTGCCACCTCTCAATGCACCAGTCTGCATAAGGTATGTAAACGGCCAGACGGGAGGGCTCCGTTGATGTTGTTTCCCTGATGAGGTTAAAGGCCTTTAACCCATCTTTTATTGCCTGTACGGCCGTTGCTGTCTCTTCAGGCAGCTTCGCCTGGTTGAAGAATATGCATGAGAAGTAGCTAAAGAATGAAGTACCATCGGGGCCGTACGCTGAAGCAACAGAGGGGAACTGGTTAAAGATATTATCATAACCGGCAAGATATGAATCACCAATCTTGTTTTCATGATAGCCCATGAACTCAACGTGTGACAGTGTTATCTTATCGGTGATCCGGGTTGCTCCAGAAGAAAGTGAAGTAATATCCCTGACCCTGCAGTTGGGATACATCTGGCGGTTATCAGAGCGGTAGGATGTCATTATTGGCGCCTGATAATTCACGATATCAAGGTCTTCAATCATTGCAAGATAACCTGCAAGCAACGGATCATCAATATTTGGAGAGCACATTGTCAGTAATCCACGGCTGTGTCTCTTTACTGACTTGCAGAATTCCCGCATATAGCCAGTAAGGTATGTGCCACTGCCCTCCTGGTATGAGTAAAAGCCTGCAAGTGAAGGGTGATGACCATACATTATCCATTGCTCATTAATGATTGCTTCAATACTTTGCATGTAGTCTTCATACCGGAGATCAGGGTTGCTCAAATCCCATGAAACGGAGATCAAAGCCGGGATGCCAAGGGAATCGGTAATGTTGAGCATCATTTCAAGCCTGTCATGTTCAGGAGATGCTGATTTTATACATACTTTGGAAGGCCAGACCGCTTTTATTTCGGTGCTGCCGCCCCAGACTGCCTCCGCGCCTATATTTGCGTGCAGCACCACCAGATTCCCTCCAAGGCCGGTGAACTGGCCAAGGTAATCATTCATGGCCAGTTTTGTTCCTGAGTCGGGAAAATAAGTCATAATGGTATAATCAGCTATGACACTCCCTACAAGGTAGGATGCCTTGGCAACCACCTTCCGGGTGCCGTGACCAGTAACAGCGGTAATGATCCGCATGCCGTCAGAAGAATTCATGTCAGGACCAACCGTGATATGAAAGAGTGAAGATTTTGCATCACGGCTCTCCGGTGTAAGCTCCTTTGTTGTTTCACCGGGAACCGTGACGGTGACAATGATGTCATCTGCCCTTACCGGTCTGGATGACTCAACCGTGACCAGGGCAGTGCCGCCATAAGGTATTCGCTTCGCATCAATGCTGATCACAAAACCCCCGGCAGACTCTGTGAGCTTACCATTGCACGAGGTGAGCGCAATCAGGATAATACCTATATATATCAGCTTTTTAAGCATTGCCAATTGTATGTTCTTCACGTTCATCTGTTTGGTTTTTTCGGCCTGTCTGAAATGCTTAATCGCGATTATTCTCTAATTGTCTCTAACTGACTTGTTCCCTAAAGTCACTGTGATCCTAGCAATATCAGCTTCAGGAAGGGAGACCGTTCGTTCGGAAAAAGTCAGCTTTTCATTACCTGATGTTCCTTCATATCTGGCATCTCTGACCACTACATCCATATCCTCAACCAGCACGGGAAACAATAGATCACCCTCACGCGGATCCATGATTCTGAAGTGCAGTCTGACCAGCTCATGGTTCACCCAGAAGCTCAGGTACAAATAGTTAAGGAGGCATTGTTCAATGCTGTGGTAAGAGGTTTTGTAAGGATTGGCTTTGGTTGAGTCTTTGGCAACGCCGTTGTGATAGACACTTGTGAAGGTATCGCCGTTGTCTCTGTCGAGAAAATAGCTGTCCCAGAACTCCGCACCCTTTATGAAATGATCAAGCCTTTCCTTATTGCCAGAGATCCTGTATGAACATAGTGAGTACATGTTTCCATAAGCCTGGATCCACCAATAGGTAAAGTCATCAGTAATGCGAGGGTCTCTTCTTCCAAGGGTTGTCAGCCATAGACCCGTCTCTTCCCTGAAAGTTGCCGCATAAAGCAAATCTTCAAGCTGCCTGGCCGTTTCAGGGATTCCCCCGGTGCCATTTAGCATGGTTAACCTCAATAGCATCCAGGCAACTTCGATATTATGCCCGACATTAATGATGTCCGGATCAGATTCAAGCATGCTCCAGTTCCGGTCAAAATACTCAAGTATCCAGCCGGACCCGGGGTCTCTCATCCTGTCAGACACCCAATCCATTATTCTCCGTGACCTTTCAAGGTATACAGAGTCACCCGTGGCAAGATACATGTAGAGGAGATATCCTGAGACCGGGGCAACCTGTGATGCGAATGATTTGTTTGAATCAATTATCTGCCAATCATTTCCCGCCACATTATAGTAACCGCCATTCAAACTGTCAAGCATAGCTGTTTCAAGATGACGGTCTGTCTCAATGATATATTCCAGGACTTCACGGTCATGAGTTACAAAATAATACATGGCCAGGCCTGTTAAGGCATATGTCTGTATGAACATATTCCTGGTTCTGATGTCAGGAGTTCCGTCACGGTTAAGAACGTCGTACCATCCTCCATGTTCAGTGTCCCATGCTTTCTCAAGCAAGAAGTCTTTTGTTTGTTCCGCAATGTCAAGGTATTCTTCAGTACCGGTCATCAGGTAGGCAACAGAGTAACTGAAAATATGCCTGCCTATCATACTTGGATATTTCCGACTATCAGAACCATGCTTCCATTGTGCATCAAGGTTTGTTATGAAAGCCCCCGAATCACGGTCCATGGCATTATCCGTCCAATAGGGGAGAATGTCATTTATTGCCTGATCTTTCCAATAACGGCCATCCTGAACATTACTGACCGGTGAAGTGCCATTCCCGCATCCGGCTTGAATGATTATCAGGAGTAACAGGAACAGTTTTATTCCAATCAGTCTGATCATAAAATTGAACTGGTCAGGATTATGACTTTTCAGTGACCAATGAGAGGCATTTGAGCCAGAAATCATTGTAATGCTTCCAGTAAACGAAGTTCAGGCCCCAGTGAGGTGCCGGGTCAGATGTGTAGGCCAGTACCTTGCCTTTCCCAAGTTGACGTACAGCAAGGAGAGGATCACCTGTTTCCTTTACTCTTAAGAGAACTTTGCCCTCGGGTATCTCAGTGGTCTGATTATACCCCAGGATAGGAGGAATGTCTCCAAGTGAATCACCAAAAACTCTTCTGCCTTCGGGAGTAACCTCAGGGTAATAACCCTCGGTACTTTCCACAAGGTCTTCAAAGTCAAGGCACTTAACAGGTATTGCCTCGCGGAGAATAGTCCTTCCCCATCCTCCCTTGCCTATCTCCCCTGTAAAAGAATACCACCCGCCCAGGAGCATCAGCCCTTTTCCTGCCTTGACAGCATCAAGTGTAAGCCTCAGCCTGTCAGGGTATGTAAGTATTTTTTTTCCGAATTCCTCCCTGTTAAAAAAGTCCGGATTGAGCTGAAACAATTTGCCTTCAACATCACTGAACACAATAACATCATACTCATCAATGATCTTTTCATATTGTCCCGGCCCAAGTTTGTAAAAATCCCATGACGGAACTGAATCTACTTCATGACTGCCATCTGATTCCAGAGCGTTCTTCAACCATACTCCGTAATTGAATATCTCAAGACCCTTCGGAGCATGCTGAAATGGTGATTCTGCAAATGTCGGGCCTGTAAGCACTGCCCAGTCTCCAACGTAATATATTTTTGCCATAATAATCTAATTTTTTTGCTGTGTTAATGATTTGAAAACTGTTTTTGAAAGGGAATCCATCATCTCCTCAGTTAATGAGTAGCCTGAAAAGAAAACAACTCCGCCTGTATTTTTATCACGTGTTATATTTATTTCATCTATAAGGACTTCCGCAGTAGCTTTGTTGTGGGAGGTGCGTACACCTATCCCCGGGTAAACTTTACAGCGGTTACCTGCAGTGGTTAATGCCTTGTCAAGGTATTTGCCGAATAGTGAAACGCTGTCAGTGTACAGCATGGGGCATGCAAAGTCAATGATTCCTTCAGATGCCCATGTTTCCCACGACTGACCAATCTCAATCTCTGATTCTGCCGGGTCAGGGAATACATCTACTCCCAGGAGTATATTCTTTCCTGACTCTTTAATCATTTTATGTATATCTCTGACGAGGGCAGATACCTGTTCCTGATTCCATTCAATCCATTCACACCAGATAATACTTCCGCCATCATTTGCAGTTTCGAAAGGGGTGAATCCATACTTTTTACTGAAGTTGTCACAGGTTATGCTGTCATAACTATACATCTGATTAACAGGGTACCTGATATAATCAAGGTGTATACCGGCAATATCATATTCCAATGCTTTGGAAATAACAGAAACCCAGTATGCTCTTACCTCAGGCAAAGCCATGTTGTAAGCCGGGTAAACCTCGCCATCCCTTTTGCGGATAAGCCACCCGGGATGTTCTTCCATGGCTTTTTCAAGATTGACCTCGTGGCCGGGGCAGAATACCGGGTGAATTCCTATATCCCTTTTTTTGCCTTCGTCAATAACGAATGTAAGAAAATCCCAGTCAAGATTATTCTCTTCCGGCAGAGTGTAATAACAGAACAGGTTGTTAATTCCTATTTCGGAATACCTGTCAAACAGAGATATTATCTGTTCCTTACCCTCTGTTTCATTCCTGTCAAAAAGGGTCTGATGGAGCCATACCCCCCTGAATTCCGTTTCCGGCTCCTTCGCGGTATTGCAGCTGGTAATCGCAAAAATGCCGAGGCAGAGAATCAGGGTAATCCTTAATAAAGACAATGTACTGAAACGCATAATTGAGTATAATTTTAAGTTAACCTTAGTGATAATTATTATTTGGTTGCAACGTTCACATTTATTTTCCATGATCCCCTCTGTGATATTGTAACATCAAACACAAATGCATCACCGGCTATTTCAGCCCTGAAAGGGAACCTGACATTAAGAAGTGTTTTCGAGAAATCACTTTTTGAAATTGTGGAATAACCTCCCATAAGCTCGGTCACGTGGAAGGAGTAAATTGACAGAGGCCTTCCGCTCCTGTTGTATTCAACAACTATCTGATCTTTGTCAGATCCGACACGCGAGAGGGTCAGACTGAGAACGTTAATTCCCTTGTTATTTATCTTGTAGGGGTTCTTCTCTGTGCCAATATATTCATCATCAATCCAATATCCGCTCAGGACAGAATCACGTGATGCCAGATGGCTGGTAAGAACGCCATATCCCTCTTTTCGGCCCTTTTTCCATGCGCCTTCAAATGTGGTGCCGTCACTCCATGTATACTTGCCCTGGCCTTCCGGCAAGCCTTTTTTAAAGCTGCCCTCATATTGGTCAGTTCCCTGGGCCTTGCCTATACCGTCAGCCAGTCCTTTTTTACATCCTCCTTCATAATAATCGGCTATCTCCGGCAATAAAACCCTGCACGCGGCAGTCTGTTCCTGGGCGAAAACATGCGTGCAACAGAGAAAGATCAAAAAAAAGAGTGATGTGATTATTATTTTGCTTCTGTCCATTGCGATATAGAGTTGGTTTAACAATAAGATTGTACATATTAACGCGGTATGTTCATCCGGATAAATTATCATTGTTTATTCTGTCTAAAATAGCCATTTATCGCGTTACAGGATTACATATCCCACAAGAATTTAAATGTCAGGCTTTATAAGAAGTGTCCGGTATTTTGGCCGGACACTTCAACCTAAAACCAGTTAATAACCCTGGAACCAAGTCAATAAAACCAAACCTAGCATAGATAATTCCGGTATATCAAATAACTATTTGGCATCCCACCAAACTTTAGTAGTCATCAGGTTAGGGCCCTGGCGTGCAATAGCCGCCTCACAATTTGCAACATTCAGCGTGATCTCGGTAACAGGATACTGTATCCTTCTGGGCAATGCGCCATTTGTCAGCCCCACATCAAGCTGGGGTGATTCAAGTCCGGTACGGACAGGGATGACGGGATATCCTGTTCTTCTTACCACGTTATAAGCTTCCCAGTTATTGCTGATGCATGACATCCATAGTTGTGTACATATCTTTCTGAAGTCATCTTCCGTATTGCCGCTCAGTGTAGCTTCCTCTTCCTCTGCCAGGAAGGTTTCAATATCAGCATCACTGACTCCCCACTGCTTCATGGCAGCAGTAATACCATTCCGGAAATGGGTATTTGGTTTAGAGCCTCCAAGTCCGTAGAGTGCTGCTTCAGCCTGGAGGAAACAGACCTCGGAATAGGTGAGGAAATAAGATGGTATATCCTTTGCATAAAGAGCTGGGGCAGTGACTGATACGTTTGTTGCATCATATGAAGACCTGGCTTCTGACGTCAGTCCGTTTGGATATCCCTCATATAATCCATTAGAGTTGGGCTCGGCAAAAATTGGCAGACGGGGGTCATTGGATGCATTCATCTTGTCAACCAGGAACTTGCTCAGGCTGAAACGACCCTCATTTACAAATGCCTCGTACCATCCGCTATACTGATACAATACCGAGGTATTGAAGTTCAGAATTCTTGCATTATCATCATTGCTTGTCATAAGGGGCTTTGCAAGAGATGCAGTGATGGCGGTCTTAGCAGCAGAGGGGTCAGCGTAGCGAATCCTCATTGCAAGACGGAGACGGAGTGAATTGGCAAATTTGATCCATTTCTCCATGCTGCCTGAGTAAAACGGGTCTGAAGCGCCGTAGCCGTCAGCATCCGTAGACCCTTCAAACAGTGTAATATAGGTACCAAGTTTACTAATGACATCCTTGTAGATTGTTTCCTGGGTATCATATTGAGGAAGAAGAACACCTTCAGCTCCTTTGCCTGCATCATTATAAGGGACATCTCCATACAGATCGGAGGCTTTCAGAATTCTTATTGATCCAACAATGTCAACCATTGCATATTTGACAGGGTTAGGATCTGTGCCTTCCGGACCCAGCTTTTTTTTCAGATCTGCTGCAAGGCCCACTGTTGTTGTTGAATAGAGGTCCTGCCAAACTATGCTTTCATCATCAGTATCAGTATTGATACGATAGCGGTCTTCAGGATAACTTGAAGAGATCAGATGTGACCAGGTACCGCAGAAGAATACCTGTGCCCTTGCGGTCAACTGTCTGGCATCTGATATGGTATACTTGCACATATTGGTGAACAGATACTGGTCAGGTATACTAGTAAGTGAATTTGGATTGTCATTGATGTCTGACAAACCTTCACAGGAGACCAGCATAATAATGACTGTTACAAGTGCACTAATTTTTTTAATATTCAAGCTTTTCATGTTATTCAGCATTTATTGGTTTGTTTACAGTGCGATCTTTATGCTGAAACCAAGGCTTTTAGTTGTAGGCTGAGCGTGATTCTCAACACCTGCCCCATAGTTTCCGCTGTTATAAGAGCTTTCAGGATCATAGTGCTTTGAGGCACGGTAGATGAAGAAAAGGTTCCTTCCAATCAGTGATACAGTAACATTGCCAAGGGGTGTGCCTGAGATAAAACGTTTCGGCAGATCATAGCTCAGTGCCATCTCTCTCATTTTAACAAAGGTGCCGTCCATAATGAACTCTTCACCGATGTTCCCGACACCACCGGTACCCCAGTAAGACTGCGGATTAACGGCAATATCATTCTTTTCACCTGTGGAGACCCAGACACCATTCTCAAGTTTGCCCTTAACACCTTCTGCAACATATCCGCCGGTTCCCGCATACCACTCCTTTCGGCCTTCCAGAGTCTCAGTTGTTGTTCCATAAATAACCATATATCTGGTACCGACTGAATAGAATTCACCACCCTTCCTGACATCTATCAGTGAGTAGAATGAAAGCCCCTTGTATGAGAAAGTATTACCGATTCCTCCGGTCCAGTCAGGGTTAAAGTTGCCAATATGCTGATAGTTGGAGGTGCCGCCGTCAGCAATTGGCAGGCCATTAGTATCTATGATACGGTTGCCATTCTTGTCACGCAGGTACTTCGCCACATAGAGATCACCATACGGCCTGCCTGGCTTGGCATATATCTGAATATTCCTGTCCTGACCGAGAAGTAATGTCGGGATACCTTCATAAAGCTCAACAACCTCTGAATAGTTCTTGGCCAAGTTGACTGAGATATCCCAGTTGAATCCGCTGGCACTTTTTAACGGACTGGATGTCAGCAAGACCTCAAAACCCTTGTTGGCAAGCTCGCCGGCATTGATTATCTGGGTGAAATAGGCCGTTGACCTTGGTATTGATGCAGTCAGTATCTGGTTTATTGTTTTCTTGCTGTAATAGGTGAAATCAAGACTTAATCTGTCATTGAAGAACCTCAAGTCAGTACCCAGCTCAATTGAGGTTGTAATATAGGGTTTGATGTTCCTGTTTGGCAGGGTGGTTGATGAGACACTCCCTACCGGAAGGTTGTTGTAAGTGTCTGCATAGAGGTTGTAGTAAAGATTGGTCTGGTACACTCCAGGATCACCACCAGCCTGTGCCCATGATGCACGTACTTTCCCGAACGACAGAATTGCAGGACTTATGGCATCTCTGAATGCATCAGTAAACACGAAACTTCCTGTTACCGAAGGATAGAAGTATGAGTTGTCAGATGCCGGCAGAGTTGAAGACCAGTCATTTCTCGCGGTAAGATCAATGAACAAATAGCCATTATAGACAAACTGAGCTGTACCATACAGTGAAAGGGTCCTTTTGTGTGATTCGTAAGAGCCCGTGCCGGGAACGTTGCCCGAGTTGCTGATATGATAAAAATCGGGCACTTTGAAATTGGCCCCGTTCTGCGATATATAGCTGAATTTGGCATCGTAATTGTTTCCGCCCAAGCTAATCGAAGAGGTGATTTTACTGGTAATGTTATTATTGGCAGTAAGCAGGAAGTCACTGTTAAACTCCTCATTAAAGTACTTGATGTGCGTGATGTTACCCATGGGGTAAACCTGGGTTCCTTTAGCCCTGTAGTAGAGGTAGTCCTTGGAATACTGGTCCTGTGAAGCTCTGACCTGAAGTGAAAGCCAGTCAGTGAAGTCATATTTTGCCGAGACAAGAGCTGTAATCCTGTCTATAGTCTCATCGGTACCCTGCTTGTTGATTGTCCAGTAAGGGTTCCCTTTATATCTATCTGATGTCCAGAGATTTTCATTGCCCTCAGGTGTCATGATGTTCATCGCATCAACAGTTCTGATATTGCGGGGCATCAGCGTAAGGGCATAGCCCGGGTTACCCTGCATATCAGCCATCTGCATTCTGCCGGTGACTCTTTGCTTCACGAACGTGGCTTTGGCATCAACACTGAGTCTGTCTGACAGTTTGGCGCCTGTTCTCATGTTTATGACGTACCGAGTAATGTCATTTGTCGGCTGAATACCGGAAATATCATCATAAGTACCTGATAAGCGTGCATTTACATTCTCATTTCCGCCAACCATTGCAATGGATGTTGATGATGTATGACCGGTCTGGTAGAAATCTCTCATGTTGTCAGGCTGCGGGTCGAAAGGCTGGACTTTCCCTGACCAGTCAAGAACATTCTGTCCCTTCATTTCCGGTCCCCAGCTATAGGGCATACCCTTTGAGGTGTAAGGTATCCCGTCAAGACCTACATCGAGAGTACCGTTGGAGCCCTGTCCGTAAACATTCTGAAAATCAGGGAAGAGAAGAGGTGTGTCGGCAGTGTAGGAGGTGCTGGCCGTTATTCCAATCCCTTTCCTGGCCTTGCCGGATTTTGTTGTAATCACTATCACACCGTTGTTTGCCCGCGAGCCGTAAAGAGAAGCCGCATTTGGCCCTTTTAGGACAGATATTGACTCAATATCTGCCGGGTTGATGGTTGACAGTATGTCACCCTGGTCAATCCCTCCATACATGCCTGATTCTCCGAATTTCATGTTGTCAAAGGGAATACCGTCAATGACATAGAGAGGATCATTGCTGCCACTCAACTGGTTGTAACCACGAAGCAGGACACGGGATGTTCCGGCCGGACCGGAAGCATTTGGCTGGATAAGGAGCCCGGGAATCTTGCCCGCCAGGGTATTGATCACGCTGTTCTCCTTTGTCCTTTCGATTGCCTCTGCAGACAACTCTCCAATAGAATAACCAAGTGCTTTTTTCTGCCGTGTGATGTTAAGTGCAGTAACGATTACTTCTTCAACTGCGGTTACCGCAGGTTGCATTACTACATTGATGACAGATCTCTGCTGAATCGAAACTTCAAAAGTCTCCATTCCCAGAAATGAGAAGACCAATGTTTGCGCTGTAGCAGGAACGCTGATCGAGTAGTTTCCATTCCGATCAGTACTGACTCCGGTTGTTGTCCCTTTTATGACTACAGCGACTCCAGACAGAGGAAGACCATCCTCTCCACTTGTAACCTTTCCGGTAACAATCCTTTCCTGCTGGATAATACCTTCAGGGAAAGAATGACCGGCAAGCACTTTGTTTTCTGCGAGCAGGCCAAAGATGGCCGCCATCATCGTGAAAACAAGAAATGTTTTCCATGTTTGCCTTGTAGAAATTTTCATTTTGTGAAGATTAATGTTGCTTGATTAGGATAAAAGGTTTAATAATTTGCTCATCATGATAAATTAATTCAGAAGAGGGAGGAGCATCTTGGGGCTATAAAAATCAGATGATATCCTGCTCTCTTATTAAAGGTTGTCATTCTCAAGGCATAAATGCCGGCAGAGCACTTAAGGAGGTCTCAGACCTGTTGCTTCCCAAACTAAAAATGAACTCAAGAATACCCTCTGATGACATAATATTATGAAAACGATGGTAAAAAATACTATAATCTACGTTTCTGTCTCATTTTTTTAACTCATTCCCTTTTCTCTCTTGTTTTAATGATTTGATTATGTATGACAGTAATTGTATGTCATTGAAAAAGAGTAAATAAACAAGTAAATATATGAAAGTATTCATACACAGCCACTACTTCAAAGAACGCTTCCATACAAAGTTATGCTTAAGAAAATTAAAAAGCAAACGTTTTCATAAAAATTTTTTATGCTATTAATACATGTTTTGACTGATTCGTCAGAAATGGTTGTCTATATCATTAATTCATTGGATATTACATCATAAAATTGGATTTTTTCAGTTCAATAACAGGGCTGAGTTGTTTTTTTATAAAACAAAAAGCTTTATGAGGCTGGAGGAATAGATTTCAGTTTCAGACAAGATGGATCAAGAGCAGCAGAAACTATCCGATATTATCCAAAATAATTTTTAGGGTGTTGCATTGCGGAAAACAGGGCAAGAATATAATTTTCTTCATGGTAATAATTTTTAGTTTACCAAGAAAAATCGACGACCCCAAAGGTTCACGGCCGGCTGTCAAACCTTCCGGTAAGGGGCTGGTCAGAAGCGGGTTTCTTTGACCTCCTCAGGAGAATGCCAGAGGAAAAGGGAATAGAAGAAGCAAAAAAAGGAGAGTCCCATGTGGGTTTCAAGGTTTGCATCCCCAAAATTTGCAAAACCGATAAAAATCAGAAAAAGGATGAAGAGGAGGTTCCGGCGGTGACCTCCGCGAAATACCGGAATCAGCAGGACAGTTACGATAAAGAGAAAGCCGGCAATCCCGAATTTGACGAGGTAGTTGAGGAATTGGTTGTGGGAAGGGCCCATGTTTTCGGCCCGGAGCTGGGAATTCATCTTTTTGTAGGTCTCGGCATACGCCAGCTTCCAATTGCCGGTACCTATTCCGAAGAGGGGATTTTCACGGATCAGCAGAAGGGAGGCTTTTACAAATTCAATACGCTGGGAAAACGACTGGTCGTTGGGATTGCCGGAGTATGAATACCTGTCATATTCCCAGATGGTTTCATAGATCCGGGGATAGAGTGAAAAAGGGTGTCCGGCAAAAATATGGTTAGCAATTCCCTTTTCGATGGCGCTGACATCTTCGGGTGTCAACAGGCTTACCCCGGTACTGTCTTTCCGCAATCCCTTGCCGGTGAGATACCTGATCAGGGTTCCGCTGCATGTATATCCGCTCCCGTCAGGTTCATCGTATTTTATGGAACTGATTTCGTTCCACTCCTGCCGCAACTCCTTTTCGCAAATATAGAGGTTGACCCAATGGCCGTTTTCCTTTTCGCGCGAGGAGAAATTGTGACTGTAAGGATTTCCCGAAGGGGTAAAACGTTCGATGGTATCGGGATCGGGTTCCTGGATGGAATAGAAATCATGCCAAACCTTACCCACATAAAGCAGGGGTACCACCGCCAAGAGCACCATCAGAAGCAGCCATGCGAAACGCACCTGCCATCTCTTCCGGCGGAAGGCCACGATGATCAGCATAAGATATACCGTCCCCAGGAACGCGATGATCCCCGTGATAGACTTCAGCAGAAAAAGAAAAACCAGGAACCAGAGGAGGAGCGCCACAAGCCATTTTCGTGTTCTTGCGGATGCAAAAAAAGATGAACGGCTTAACCATGCTGTCAGGATCATGGCGAGGATCAGCTGGAAGGAAAAACGGATGTGGGAAACAGGAAAGATGCTCCGGAAACCGTTCATTGCCATTTGTTCAGAGAAGAGCATCCGTCCTGTTGCAACCAGGGATGCCAGGAAAACAGAAAGGCAGAAAACGGCTGTCACGGCGGTAAACCGTTTCCGGTCGAGATGAGGTGAGATGAAGAAGGCGACAGGGATGACCAGCCAGAAGATCACCTTTTTAAGTTCGTAGAATGCAAAGGAAATGTCTTTTGTAAAAACCATTCCGATCAAGTAAACCAGGAAAACGGAGAGGATCAGCAAAAGGTCATGAACCGATCCATGGGGCACTGAGGGGTGTTTCCAGGAGGAAAGGGCCAGGGCCTGAAAAAGGAGGATGCCTGCGGCGATGCTGACCAGGGCTTCGGAAAAGGGGAGGAAGACGACAAAAATGAGGAGGCAGATGAAAAAGGCATTTTCACGCCAGGAATTTATAGTCAGGTCCGTCTTCATAAAAAAGCTGATCAACGCCGGAATTAAAACGGCACAATCCTGAATAAATTGTCTGTAACGGGGATTATAGTTGATTGGCGGGGGTTTAAAAAAGGACTCCGGCTCAATGAAGAACCGGAGTCCGGTAAGTTGGGCAACGACCTACTCTCCCACGAATGCAGTACCATCGGCGCTGGCAGGCTTAACTTCTCTGTTCGGAATGGGAAGAGGTGGA
>JAAZBN010000080.1 GCA_012513795.1 Bacteroidales bacterium
CTGCCTAATTCCGGTTGTTTCATTGCCTTGATTTCTAAATCTTCACCAATATTATGATTGAAAAACCAATGCAAAAAATATTTTGGCGGTACTTTACCCGCCATTTGGGCTACAGTTGGTTTTCCAGCCAACCGGGTTGATGGCTAAAGCCTTTATATTCACCAGTATTTGCTACTGGCCGGGAGGGATGTGACTTCTAATCGGCGAACGGTTTAGTTGACTGTTCCTGCCTGACGAAGAGCGCATTGTGTATCATCTCTTCACCGTGGATCAGGCTGAAGCCAACCAGTCGTTCGGTCTCAACCATATTAAGAGTGCCGGCGCCGGGGTGTGATTCCTCGGGGTGACGGAGGGCATCACTGAACTCATCTATGGCCTCCAGCGCCCTGAAGTAGGATTCATGCATCTCATGCTGATTCTTTTTAGCGCCGGGGCGCGAAAGGGTGAAGGCGGCATCGCGGAGCATAGGGAAATAATACCTGTACGACTCCTCGTTCCCGAAGAGGTCGGCCGAGATCACCTTCCCGTCAATCAGAACGGCCAGGCCATTGCAGCCATCGGCAGGATTGCACCCGGGAAAAGCCCGTTCCGCCTTCTGCATCCTGAACTGCAGCAGCTCCTCGTAGCTCTCCGTCTGGCTGTGGACACCCTCGCACGCCAGGTTCGCGCTGACATGATCCCATACTTCGCCCTGCGTGTCGCGGAAGTCGGTTTCATCCGCGGGCTTCATGCGCGAGAAGGTGCCTGCTTTCCTGCTCCGCAGGTTGGGATCAGCCACTGACCCGGGGGTGCTGAATGATGACGACCTGTAGTTCCAGCGGAGCCGTTCCACACACGAGACCCCAATGACGGTTCTGGCTGAGGGGGCCAGCAGTACCGACCTGTTGACGACCCTGTTCTGCTTTGCGCCGGTGAGGACGTCGGCATCGGTGAGGAGGAGGTAGTCAGCTGTCTTGTTGAGGGCGGCGAGCTGGCCCACGGAGCCCGAGGCTGTCAGCTCGGAGATAATGAGGCCGCCGCTTTTTATTGCCGGTCCGGCAGGAAGGAAGGGTAATGACGTGAGAGGCTCGCTGCTGACCTGGACAATGGCAGCGTTGCCGAAGGCTGTGAAATGGATCGCTTTTGTCTTCATGGTTTTGTTACTCGTTTTTAATTATTAATTTTAGACTGTGGGCAAAGAAAAACCACGGCATTGCAGCCTATCTGCAATGAAAAAAAAAGATCATGCCGGCCAATCTTAATGCACTGATAAGATACAAGACCATCAACTCCTGCCTCGCCGGGGGAAGACGAAGGTGGTCAATTGACGAGCTGAGGGAGAGATGCTCCGAAGCCCTGGCTGAGGACCGGGGAAGGTATTCCACCGTCTCCGAGAGGACCATCAGGGATGATATCCGCGTCATGCGGAGTGACATCCTGGGGTTCAATGCCCCGATAAAGCAGGAGGGAGGGCTCTATTTTTATTCCGATCCCGCCTATTCAATTCTCAGCCTTAGCATTACCGATGCCGGGCTGGCGGAACAGATATACTGGCTGCTGATGAATATGAGGGATAAGGTCAGTCACCCGGAGCTGGAGATAATCCTGCAGAGGCTCTGCGATATGCTTGGAAAGGAATATAAACCCGTGCCGGTGGCTGAGGCAATGGAAGAGCCGGCTGAAGAAGAAATGCTGCGGGATGAGATAGTGATCCGTCGGCAGATCATCTTCGATGAAATGGCGGAATCATCCGGAAGGTTTCCGTCAAAGAGCTCAAGAGCACGTGATTTCAGGTTTATTAAGCCCGGGCTGTCGTGGAACGATGTGTTGCGGTTGCTTACAGGAAAGCGTGGTCAATTGTGATGATATGGTTCTCAGGGATCCTGTCCAGGGCTCTTCAGGCTCGTGGATTCTGGCGACAGGTTGGTCTTTTTCCTTAAACGTCCAAGCATTATCCCGGCTCCAAATCCGATAAATGTTCTGTCTTTGTTTATCTGTAACATTGGGTATAACGTTATCCCTATAGCTGCGGCCAGTGGAAACTCAAATCTGGGATTTATGATCAGGCTAACGGTTGAATGTTTTTCAACGTCATATTTATAGTTGTCACCAAGCCATGAATTACCTGTAACCCGTCTCCAGTTTGTCGGTTCAGTTATGACGGTATAACCTACTCCCCCTGCCAGGTTTAGTCTGATCTGGCCTGATTTATCCAGGGGAAAAACTCTTCCGAACAGGACCTGATAATTCTTCATATGGTCCAGGTGCAGCTCACCCAGGCCCAGGGAAAAAATGCCCATGACCCCCGAACTGAAATCATAGGGTTCAGATTTTGCTTTTCTCACATGACCGGAATATCCAAATTGCAGTGAATATTTCTCATTAAGTATAATATTCACGTTAAGATTTGATTCCGTATAGTTTCCAAAAGCAATCTCACCGGTGATGTAGAAAAACTCCTCCTTTTCAGGTGACTGTGCATTTATGTTAAGTACTACCAAATGCAAACCAAGGAAAAGTAACGCCCTTTTCATGATTACACGATTAGTTTATAACCGGATTCCGCTAATCCATAATCAAAGTTACACCCTCAGTAACCGGAAGTCAATTATTTTTTTAGCCTGTTATGCTGGCCGTTCGTCAGAACGAGAGGTTCATGCGCATGAAGAAGTTTCGTCCCGGCTCCACGCTGACAGCTCCCCTGTTTGTCGACAGGTGGTTAGTGTAGGTGGCATCTGTAATATTGTCTATGCCTGCAAACAGCTGCAAGCCGGTTTTTCCTAGCTTAATCTTTTTCGAACCCATGGCCAGGTCAAGCCGCACATAGCCATCTGTCACCTGCTCATTCTCGCCGATCTTAGTCTGCTTTGCCGCTCCCGCGAGGGTCAGCTCAATTGTACCAGCCCTGTTCCAGTTATAGCGCAGACCCACTCTTCCCTTGAAGGGCGGTATCTGGGGAAGGTCGGCGCCGGCTTCAGTGTCCCTCCCGCGTACATATGACCCGGAGCCTGAAAGGACGAAGTTGTGGATGAAGTTATACTCGAATCTCAGATCAAACCCATATAACACCGCCTTGCTGACATTGGAGTTTATCAACGCCGGAAGGGTATCAGTTGTAAATTCTGTGCCGGTGATAGTTGTATAAATGAACTCACCGGGAGTTTCAACTATCAGGTTTGACAGGCGATTGACGAAGAGATCAGCCTGGAAGTTAAAGACACTGCTCCATTTTC
>JAAZBN010000081.1 GCA_012513795.1 Bacteroidales bacterium
ATGGACTCTGTATCTGTGAAGACCACCTTCCGTGAGACCCTGGCCGAGATGGGCATAATCTTCTGCTCATTCTCCGAAGCAGTAAAGGAACACCCTTCGCTGGTGCAGAAATACCTGGCCTCGGTGGTACCCTATACTGATAACTTCTTTGCCACGCTGAACTCCGCCGTCTTCTCCGACGGCTCCTTCTGCTATATACCCAAGGGCGTCAGGTGCCCGATGGAGCTCTCAACCTATTTTCGCATAAACGCTGCCAATACCGGTCAGTTTGAACGTACACTGCTCATAGCCGACGAGGAGGCTTACGTCAGTTACCTGGAGGGTTGCACCGCGCCGATGCGCGACGAGAATCAGCTTCATGCCGCTGTGGTTGAGATAATAGCAGAACGCGGCGCCGAGGTCAAATACAGCACCGTGCAGAACTGGTACCCGGGCGACAAGGATGGCAGGGGAGGAATTTATAACTTCGTCACCAAGCGCGGAATCTGCAGGGGCGACGACTCGAAGATATCATGGACACAGGTTGAGACAGGATCCGCAGTAACCTGGAAATATCCTTCATGTATCCTTCGCGGCAACAACTCCACAGGCGAATTCTATTCTGTGGCGGTCACCAATAACTACCAGCAGGCCGATACAGGCACAAAGATGATCCACATTGGCCGCAACACCAAGAGCACCATCGTTTCCAAGGGTATCTCGGCCGGGTTCGGCCAGAACAGCTACCGCGGACTGGTAAAGGTGCTGGGCAAGGCCGACGGTGCACGGAACTTCTCGCAGTGCGACTCACTACTGCTGGGAGACAAATGCGGCGCTCACACCTTCCCGTACATCGAAGTAGATAACCCCTCGGCTATTGTGGAACACGAAGCAACAACATCACGCATCGGCGAAGATCAGATATTCTACTGTAACCAGCGGGGCATTTCCACAGAAGATGCCATCGGACTGATCGTCAACGGCTATGCCCGCGAGGTGATCAATAAGCTCCCGATGGAGTTCGCGGTGGAAGCGCAAAAGCTGCTGCAGATAAGCCTCGAGGGAAGTGTGGGTTAGTCGCCGGGGCAATCCCGGCCTGATCCTATAACATATTATATAACATCAACTTAAACGCAAGCATCATAAAACAGAATCAACAGCAGACAAGATATGCAAAGTGAATTTTTAATACAGATAAAAGACTTAAAAGCCTCAATTGACAACAAGGAGATCCTCAAGGGTCTCAGTCTTGAGGTTAAACCCGGCGAGATCCATGCAATTATGGGCCCCAACGGCAGCGGCAAGAGCACCCTCGCCAACGTGCTTACCGGTCGTGAGATAGCCACCGTCACCGCCGGCACCGTCACCTTTGAGGGTCAGAATCTTCTGGAGATGTCACCCGAGGAGCGTGCCCGCGAGGGTATCTTCCTCTCATTCCAGTACCCTATCGAGATCCCCGGGGTCAGCATGGTCAACTTCATGAAGACAGCCATCAATGAGCAGCGCAAGCACCGTGGCCTCGAACCGCTGTCGGCCTCTGACTTCCTTCGCCACATGCGTGAGAAGAAGGAGCTTGTGGAGATTGACTCTGCCCTGACTAACAGGAGCGTCAATGAAGGCTTCTCCGGCGGCGAAAAGAAAAAGAACGAGATTTTCCAGATGGCGATGCTGGAGCCGAGGCTGGCACTGCTCGATGAGACAGACTCAGGCCTCGACATTGACGCACTGCGCATAGTCGCCAACGGCGTGAACAAGATACGCAGGCCTGACACCTCGGTCATCGTCATAACACACTACCAGAGACTGCTTGATTATATCGTGCCGGACTGTGTACATGTGCTCTACGACGGCCGCATCGTCAGGTCGGGCGGCCCTGAACTGGCTCTCAAGCTTGAGGAGAGAGGATACGACTGGATAAGGAAAGAAGCAGACGTCAGCGAAGAAACATGGACTACAGAGCAGAAGTGACAGAGAGGCTGACAGCCTTGTATGATGGCAGCCGCGATGCTTATCTCAGTGATTCGCCTGAGGTCTTTAACAGCTATCGCGAAAATGCCTTCGCGGATTTCCTGCGCCTTGGTATTCCCGACAGGAAGAACGAAGCATACAAGTATACGAACCTGGAAAAGTTCCTCAATCACGCATACGAGGATTATTTCTTTCCCAAACCTGACGATTTCAGGGAAGCAGAAAAATTCCACTGTGATGTTGAGGATCTGGATGTCTGGAACATGGTTCTGCTCAACGGTTTCTTCCCGAGAGGAGATGAGGGGCTGGCCATGCTGCCGGGCGGGATATGGGTAGGCAGTATGAAAGCTGCGGCCAGACAGTTTCCCTCTCTGGTAAAAAAACACTATAACAGGTATGTCCATAACGGAAACGATGGTCTCGTGCCGTTGAATACCGCACTGGCATCAGACGGGCTATTTATCTATGCCCCAAAAAACACGGTATACACCAAGCCCCTGCAGATAGTCAGTCTTTTGCACTCCGGCAAGGATATCTTTGTCCAGGACCGTAACCTGGTGATCATTGAGGAGGGAGCTCAGCTATCACTGCTCTCATGTGATCATGCCCTCACACCACAAAGGGTACTCACGAATACCATCACGGAGATTTATGTTGGCCCCAATGCCCGTTTTGAGATTATCAGGGTACAGAACCAGCACAATCACTCCGGCAAGATCACGCATACCTTCATTCACCAGGAGCGTGACAGCTACGCCTCATCAAATAACATTTCACTCCATGGCGGGCTGGTAAGAAACGCAACATGGCACCGGCTCAATGGTGAGAACGCTGAGACACACAGCTACGGACTCTTCCTGGCCGATAAAGAGCAGCACATTGCCAATTTCGTGAAGGTTGACCATGTGGCTCCCAACTGTAACAGCACCCAGCTATTCAAAGGCGTCCTTGACGACAATGCCTCCGGCGCCTTCAACGGGCGCATCATGGTGCATAAAGACGCACAGCGAACCAACGCCTACCAGAGCAATAATAACATCATCCTCTCGGACACTGCCCGCATGGATACCAAGCCGCAGCTGGAGATATATGCTGACGACGTGAAGTGCAGCCATGGAGCCACCGTCGGGCAGCTTGACGAAAACGCTCTCTTTTATCTCCGCTCACGCGGGATAAGCGCCAGGGAGGCACGGCTGATGCTTATGTTCGGCTTCGCGCATGATGTCATCAAGAATATCCCCATAGAAGCGCTGCGTGACCGGATAGACAACCTGGTGCTGAAGCGCCTCCGTGGCGAGCTGTCGCGCTGCGCCTCATGTGCCATACAATGCAACTGAACAGAGTGATGAGCCTGGCGAAGAACATAGTTAATATAAGGTCCGACTTCCCCATCCTTTCAACCATGGCACACGGGAAGCCGCTGATCTATCTTGACAACGGCGCAACAACCCAGAAGCCGCTACAGGTGATAAGCGTGATGGAAGAGCTCTACCGGACCACCAATGCCAACGTACACCGGGGCGTCCATTACCTCTCTGACAGGGTATCTGACCGGTATGAGGCAGCCCGTGAGACGGTCAGGGCATTCATCAATGCCCGTTCCAGGGAGGAGATCATCTTCACAGCCGGTACCACAGCCTCTATCAACGCAGTCGCCTTCTCCTTAGGCGAGAGATATGTCCGTGAGGGCGATGAGATAGTCATCAGCGGCATGGAACATCATGCCAACATCGTTCCCTGGCAGATGCTCTGTGAGCGTAAAAAGGCAAAACTGAAGATAATCCCCTTCTCAGATGAAGGGATCCTTGACCTCGAAGCATACAGGTCATTGCTCACGGAACGGACCCGGATCGTGGCTGTCACACACGTTTCCAATGTACTCGGCACTGTCAATCCTGTTAAGGAGATTGTTGCTGAAGCAC